>JAQTZQ010000128.1 GCA_028687645.1 Rhodocyclaceae bacterium | reverse complement strand
AAATCGGCACGCCAGGACAGGTTGAATTCTCGCTCAATCAGCCGTTGCGCCCGCTCGTCATCGGGAAAATCGGCGCCAGTAACCGACTGCTCGCCAATACGCACAAGACGCCCACGAATCATTGGCGAAAGTTCTGCCTTGACTTGCGCTTTAGCCAATATTTCTCTGATAGCTTCATGTTGATCAGGCTGGATATTGATGAGGAATCGATTGGGCGCATTCTCTGGCGCTGCTTTTTGCCATGCATCAAGTAACTCGGCCCGCGTTACGGTGAGCAACAGCATGGCCATCAAGCCAATCGCCAGGGCGGAAATCTGCAGTGTACTGGCGCTTGAATGACGGCCCAGATTCGCCAACCCCTGACGCCAACCAAATCCACCCAACTGACGAATATTGGCCACCAATTTGACGGCCATACGCGCCAGTCCCCAGAAAATTAGTGCGGCCAGTATGAACCCGGAGGCAGCCATCGCTCCTAAACGCAAATCGCCGGCAACCAGCAAAACCAGTCCGCTCAGCATCAGTAAGCCGATCAGGTACCCCCCCAGCAAGCTTGCTCGCGGGGCCCCCAACTCCCGGCGCAAGACCCGCAAGGTTGGCACTTTGGCCAGTTGCAACAAAGGCGGGAAGGCAAAACCAAAAAGTAGCACCAATGCCACAATCGCACCTTGGGCCAAAGGTTGCCAGCCGGGCATGGGGAGTTGCAAGGCGAGAACATTGGAGAGCCAGCTAATCAAAACATAGTGCGCAGCGAATCCCAGCAAGCAACCAACAAAGCCGGCCAATAGCCCCAAACACAGGAACAACAATGCATGCAGGCGAATCAGCCCACCTTGCGTCAGCCCCAAACAGCGCATCACAGCGCAAGCATCAAGGTGACGCTGCATATAGCGTCGGGCAGCCAAGGCAGCCGCAATGGCAGAGAGAATCACGGTCAACAATGTTGCGAGGCCTAAAAACCGTTGCGCCCGATCCAGCGCGCCACGTATCTCCGGTCGAGCGTTGCTGGCATCCTCCAGTCGCTCACCGCGCTTGAGTCGACCATCAAGCCACGAGCGAAAGCCATTGATCGCCTCTGCATCACCGGCCAGCAGGAGACGATACGTCACCCGCGATCCGATTTGCACCAGGCCGCTACTAGCAACATCATCGAGATGCATCATCAGGCGCGGTGCCAAGGCAAAAAAATTAACGCCACGATCAGGCTCCAGCGTCAGTATGGCATCCACTGACAGCATCTTTTGCCCGACCCCAACCCGCCCCCCAGGGAAAATTTGCATAGCGCCAGACAATCGCTCATCCAGCCAAACCTTTCCAGCAGCCGGGCCGGAAGCCATCGGCTTTCCCGGCGCATTATTCTGCAGCATTGCCCAAAGCTTGCCGCGCAAGGGATAACTACTACTGACCGCCTTGACGTCGGCGAGCTGCGGTTGAGTACCCCCCATAACCATGCTTGGAAAACTCAGCGTCTGAGCGATCTGAAGGCCTCGCACCTTCGCTTCCTGCACAACCCCGACGTCCCACGGATGATCGGCGGTCAACACCAGGTCCCCCCCCATCATTTGCTGCGCTTCACGCTCCAGGGCAAGACGCACCCGATCGGCGAAAAACCCCACAGCAGTAACGGCGGCAACCGCGACAACAAGGGCCGTAAACAACATACGCAACTCGCCTGAGCGCAGTTCTCGTCCGAATAAACGCCAGGCCAGTCTAGGCATTCAATGTTGCCCAGCGCGCATGAAAATCTGCTGGCGCAACAGCACGCCCATGTAAGAAACCTTGTAGCTTGTGGCAACCGAGAGCACTGAGAAATGCTGCCTGCGCTTCCGTTTCGACACCTTCGGCGACTACCTCAAAGCCCAGACTTTGCGCCAAGGCCATGACGCTGCGAATAATGGCCTCGTCGCCCTCATTTTCGCCAATACCAAAGACAAAGGATTGATCAATTTTGAGTTGTTGCACCGGTAGCATTTTCAGATAACTCAGTGACGAATAGCCGGTACCAAAATCGTCAAGTGACAAAGTGATACCCAAACTACGCAAACGATCCAGCAAATCGAAGGCGTTACCAACCTGCATGACCACCGATTCAGTAATCTCCAGCTTGAGACAATGCGGATCCATGCCGGTTTCACACAATATATCTTCAAGAATATCGATAAACTCCGGTCGCTCAAGTTGCTTGACTGACAAATTGACCGAAAGCTGGGGTAGCTCAAAGCCACTTTTTTTCCATAACATGACCTGTCGGCAAGCCTCGCGCAGTACCCAGCTACCGAGCTTGAGAATGACTCCTGACTCTTCGGCCAGCTTGATAAATTGTCCCGGCGGCACATTACCCAACTCGGGGCTAAACCAGCGCACCAATGCTTCCGCTCCCACCAGCCTGCCACTGCCCGCATCTACCTGGGGTTGTAAATGGACGGACAATTCACCATTCTCCAGCGCCCGACGCAACAGATTTTCCATGCGGATACGTACCTGCGCTGCTTCGGTCATCTCCGGCGTATAAAAATGATAACGCCCCCGGCCAATAGCCTTGGCACAATACATTGCTGAATCAGCATTGCGCATCAATTCAACTGCAGTCTGGCCATCGGTCGGATAAAGACTGATTCCGATTGAAGCTGACAAAAACAACTCATGTTCGCCGAGTTGGAAAGGCTCATCGAAAACCGCCACAATTTCCTCGGCAATCATCGCCACCTCATCGTCTGTCCGCACCGCCTCCATCAGGCAAATGAACTCATCGCCGCCAAGGCGCGCCAACATGTCGATCAGCCGGGCATGGTCACCCAACCGACCAGCAACAGCGACCAGCAACTCATCCCCTACCGTATGCCCGAGCGAGTCATTAACCTGCTTGAACTGATCGAGATCGATAAACAAAACAGCCAGTCGCTGCCCCAAATTTTTGGACTCGGCAATGCTTGTTGCTATGCGCTCAATGAACCGCCGACGGTTGGATAGTCCGGTCAACGGGTCGTGGTAGGCAAGAAAATTGAGCTTGTTTTCAGCTTGCAAACGCTCGCCAATCTCACCTTCTAGTCGCCGATTGGCCTTTTTAAGCTCCTCGGTGCGCGCGGCAACCTGAATCTCAAGGGTGTCGCGAGCAGTTTTGATTTTTCCTTCCTGTTCGCGCAGGATGCCCTGAGCCCGCCTAACCAACAGATACTGCATCAGATACAGCGAGGCCAGCACAGCGATCAGGCCAACGGTCACCCACCCCAAAGCACGATTCAGTGAAAGAACAAAGGGCGAAACATCCTGATATATCTCAAAAACGCCCTCCACTGCCATGCTCTCACCGACAATCGGAGTATAGGTCGCCACCACATCCATTTTTACGCCGTCACCCTTGATGGCATCAATATCATCGCGCTGCATTAATTCACTAAGCACCTTGCCACCGATAGCAGCCTGAAACCCCGGGTTGTTGAGCTTGTTTTGACCAATCTGCGAGGCTTCTGTCGAAAATATTGTCACCCCCAAACGGTTATAAAGCTTGATGCGGACCACGCCGGTATTATCCAGAAGCCGCACAACCCGATCACGCAAGGCCTGATCTCCTGAAGTTTGATGCAAAAAAACTCCATCACGCCCAACAGAATTACGAATCATGCCAAGCAACTCGCTACCGAATGAGTTTTTGAAAACCTGGGTCATCGCCATGTTACGGTCTTCAGCCAGGGTCTTCATCTGTCCAATCGAAATGTAGCGATACAGGGGCCCCAGCAAGCCTGCAGCGAGAACAATCAGGATAAAACTCAGGGTCGAAAAATAACGGGAGAGATTAAACATGTTCGTTAAGCCAATTCGCGCAATCTTGAAACCGCCTCTTCCACCCGCTTGACGGCGATCACTTCCATGCCGGGAATCGCCTGCCGGGGCTTGTTGGCCTCCGGGATCAACGCACGAGTGAAGCCGAGCTTGGCGGCCTCTTTCAAACGCTCCTGACCACGCGGCGCGGGGCGGATTTCACCCGCCAAACCAACTTCACCAAACACAATAAGTTTCGGCGGCAAAGCCTTGTTTTTTAACGATGAAGTAATCGATAATAATACTGCCAAATCGGCTGCCGGCTCAGTGATCTTGACCCCGCCGACGGCATTGACAAAAACATCCTGATCGAAGCAAACAATGCCCGCATGGCGATGCAAAACCGCCAGCAACATGGCCAGACGCTGGGCATCCAGCCCGACCGTCAGGCGTCGCGGATTGCCGTGTGCCGTATCAACCAGCGCCTGAATTTCGACCAGCAAGGGGCGCGTGCCTTCCTGCGTCACCATCACGCAAGAGCCCGCCACCTCCTGCCCGTGCTGCGACAAAAATAGCGCCGAGGGGTTGCTGACACCCTTCAATCCGGTTTCAGTCATGGCAAAAACGCCGATCTCATTGACCGCGCCAAAGCGGTTCTTGACCGCCCGAATCAGCCTAAAACTGGAATGCGTGTCACCCTCGAAATAGAGCACGGTATCGACAATGTGCTCCAGCACTCGTGGCCCGGCCAGCGCACCTTCCTTGGTCACATGGCCAACCAGTATCACCGTGATGCCCACCTGTTTGGCCAGGCGCGTCAGTTGCGCCGCACATTCGCGCACCTGGGCCACAGAACCGGGCGCGCTTGAAAGTTGATCTGACCACAAGGTCTGGATCGAGTCGATGACCGCCACCTGTGGCATTTCCGCCTGCAAGGTGGACAAAATGCGTTCGAGATTGATCTCGGCCATCAGTTGCAGCTGTCGCGTATCCAGACTCAAGCGACGGGCGCGCAGGGCGACTTGCTGCCCGGATTCCTCACCGCTGATGTAAAGCACTTTCTGAGTGCCTGAAAGCAGCGACAGCGCCTGCAACAGCAAGGTACTTTTGCCGATGCCCGGATCACCGCCGATCAGCACCACACCACCGGGCACCAGTCCGCCGCCTAGAGCACGGTCAAATTCGCCGATGCCGGTGGCAATGCGCTCGGTTTCGCGCGCTTCAATCTCCGACAGGTTTTGCAACTTGACGGTCGGTGCCAGCGCCTCAAAACGATGGCCGCTGGGCTTTTCGGCGATCGTCTCGACCAGCGTATTCCAGGCATCACAGCCCGGACACTGACCCTGCCATTTAGGACTGGTAGCACCACACTCGGTGCAACTGTAGATCGACTTGATTTTTGCCATGGTAATTTGAGGATACAACAGTCAGGTAGGCGCCCAGTCGACAGGAACGCGCGACGCCAGTGCGCAGAACAGTTCGTAGGCAATGGTATCGGCAGAAATCGCCACCTCATCAGCCGGCAACCCATCGCCCCACAAGGTTACCGGGGCACCGATGGCGGCTTGGGGAATATCGCTGATATCGCACGCCAGCATATCCATCGACACACGACCCAGCGTTCTGGTCCGCCGCCCCATAACCAGAATCGGCGTGCCGCTTGGCGCATGGCGCGGATAGCCGTCAGCATAGCCGCAGGCAACAATGCCGATACGCATCTGGCGCTCGGCTGTGTAAGTGCCGCCGTAGCCGACTCGATCACCGATATTCAGCGTTTGCACCCCGATAATTGCACTTTGCAATGTCATCACCGGCTGCAAATTCAGTGCTTCAGCCGCTTGATCAGCAAACGGACTGGCTCCGTAAAGCATGATCCCGGGGCGTATCCAATCGCCGTGCGCTGCCGGGTGACTCAGGATTGCTGCCGAATTTGCCAGGCTGACCGGCCCGCGCCAACCACCGGCCATGGCTTTGAAGCGATTGAGTTGCCAGGCAATACCGCGCTCGGCATCGGCGTCGGCAAAATGGGTCATCAGGGTCAAATCAATCTGCGGCCTCTGGCGCAAGGTTTCCAGAACTGATGGCAACTCAGTCGCCGTCAAACCCAAACGATTCATACCGGTATTGAGTTTGAGGTAAATTTTGAGCCGTTTTTCCGGGTTGACCGTAAGCATCAACATTTCCAGCTGTTCGACACAATGAATCACCGTCGTCAAATCATATTCAGCCACCGCTCTCGCATCGCGCACGCTGAATATGCCTTCGAGCAACAAGATTGGCTGCGCGATGCCAGCGTCGCGCAGCGCCACAGCATTTTCGACCTCCAGCAAGGCAAAACCATCGGCCTCCTCTCGCAACGCTTGTACGACACGCCATTGACCGTGTCCGTAGGCATCTGCCTTGACCACCGCCCAGGCCTTGGCTTGCGGTGCCTGTTGCTTGCTCAGGCGATAATTGTGGCGCAGGGCGGCGGCGGCAAGGCGGGCGCAAATGGGGCGCGAGGTCTTCATACAGCAAGTTCCCGGAATTTATGTTTGGCAAAATCAATAAAGGTATCGGCCAGGCGCGTGCGAAATTTCTCCTGCGGATAAATTAGCTGGAGACTGCGCTTGAGCGGTGGTTTCAGCGCCAGCACCCGCAGCGATTTCGCCGCAATCTCGGGCGCCGCCACCGCTCGCGAGACAATGGCATAACCCAACCCCAGATGGACAACTTTTTTAACGGCCTCAAGGCTACCCAATTCCATTTGCACCTTGAGCGCTTGTGGATCAATTTTGTGCGTGCGGAAATAAGCGTCGCTGACTTCACGCGTTCCCGAGCCGTTTTCGCGGGCGATGTACTCATAGTCAACCAACGTCTTGGCAGCAATACTGCGCCCACTTGGTAGTGGGTAATCCGGCGCGCAAATAACCACCAGTTCGTCACTGCCGCAAACCTCGCTGGCTACCCCGGCAAGTTTGGCTGGCACCTCGATCAGACCGAGATCCAGCGCATGGCCGGCAATTTGGGTCTCAATCTGAGTCGAATTGGCGACATTGAGCCGAATGCGCACCTGCGGATACAGCGCATTGAATTCACCAAGCAACGCCGGCAACAGCCACTCACCAATCGTTGTACTCGCGCCAAGAAGCAAAGGCCCACGAATTTCGCCGCTAATTTCACCCATGCGACTTTCCATCTCATCGGACAACGCCATGATTTTCTCTGCATACGGCAAAACCAGCTCACCCGCCGGTGTCAGGGCAATGCTACCGTGACGGCGCTCGAATAGCCGCGTCCGATAAAGATCTTCCAGCTGCTTGATTTGAAAGGTAACTGCTGGCTGCGACATAAAAAGCGCATCGGCAGCACGGGTAAAATTTCGGTGTTTTGCTACGGCCACAAAGACCTGCAAGCGCCGGTCAGCCATTGTCTTCTCCTGGGGGCAGTGGGCGCTATTCAATCACAGGGTGCGGGGTTTCAGGAAATTTGACGACTCAATAGCGACACAAATCCATGGTATAAATCCGCCCACAATCAAAACGAGACAAGCACCACCGTGCCATTCGGCTTCTACATCATTATGGCAGCGCAGTTTTTTTCCGCGCTGGCCGACAACGCTTTGTTGATTGCCGCCATTGCCGCCCTGCGTGAAATGCACGCACCGACGGAATACGAGCCGTTACTAAAAACGTTTTTCACCCTCTCCTATGTGCTGCTGGCGGCATTCGTCGGTGCGTTTGCCGATTCCATGCCAAAGTGGCGTGTCATGTTGATCAGCAATACGATCAAAATCGGGGGCTGCGGCCTGATGTTTTTTGGCGCCCATCCGCTACTGGCCTACGCCGTCGTCGGTCTCGGTGCGGCAGCCTATTCGCCGGCCAAGTACGGCATCCTGACGGAATACCTGCCAGCCCGCCTGCTGGTCGTCGCCAATGGCTGGATCGAAGGCCTGACAGTGGGGGCAATCATTCTCGGCGTCGTCATCGGCGGCATGTTGATTCGTCCCGATGTGTCGCAAGCCCTACTGGCCTTTGATTTCCCGCTGATCGATACCGGCGTCGACACGGTGGGTGAAATGGCGCTATCGATTGTCGGTATTTTTTACATCATTGCTTCGCTGTTTAACCTCTACGTGCCAGACACCGGGGTTGATCACAAAGTGCTGAAGAGCAACCCGCTGTTCCTGATCCACGAGTTCAAACATTGCCTGGCACTGCTTTGGCGCGACAAACTCGGGCAAATCTCCCTGGCCGTCACCACCTTGTTCTGGGGCGCGGGTGCGACGCTGCAATTTATTGTGATCAAGTGGGCTGAGGTCTCGCTCAACCTGGATCTCTCCAAAGCTTCCATGTTGCAAGGCGTTGTCGCCGTAGGTGTCGCTATCGGGGCAATTCTGGCCGCCAAATGGATTACTTTGCGCAAGTCGATCCGCGTCATCCCACTCGGCATTGCCATGGGCTTGATCGTGCTGGTGATGAATTTTGTCTTTGAAATATGGCTCGCCGTACCGCTGCTGATCCTGATTGGTGCGCTCTCAGGCTTTTTTGTTGTCCCCATGAACGCCCTGCTCCAGCATCGCGGCCATATCCTGATGGGCGCTGGACATTCAATCGCGGTGCAGAATTTCAACGAGAACCTCTCCATTCTGATCATGACCGGGATGTATTACCTGATGATCAAAATGGACGTCTCCATTTACGTTGTCTTGACCCTGTTTGGCCTCTTTGTCAGCAGCCTGATGTACCTGATCCGCCAGCGCCATTTGCTCAACCAGCGGCAACATGACGACGTGATCCACCTCGACGACTCATCACACCACTAGGTTTGCGCAGTTTTGCTTGATTCGCGCCAGAGGCGCCGGGCCAGAAGCAGGTCTTCCCAGGCCTTGGCCTTATCCGGCAAGTTGCGTAGCAGATACGACGGATGATAGGTCACCACCACCGGAATGCCCTGATAAGACAGCCGCTGACCGCGCTTTGAGGCCAGTGTGCTGTCATCGTGCAACACCGAATACATCGCAGCCTTGCCCAGCAAGACAATAATTTTGGGTTTAATCAGGGCAATCTGGCGTTCGAGATAAGGCCGGCAAGCCGTCATCTCTGCAGCCTCCGGCGTGCGATTGCCGGGCGGACGACACTTGACGGCATTGGCGATATAAACCTTGCGATCACGACCAAGATCGAGCGCTGCCAGCATGTTGTCGAGCAGCTTACCGGCCTGGCCGACAAACGGCTCACCTTTGACATCCTCTTCCGCCCCCGGCCCCTCGCCAACAAACAGCCAGTCTGCCTGCCGGTCACCAACGCCCAAGACTGCCTGCTTGCGCTGCTGACACAAAACACAGGCTCGGCAGTCTGCGACCTGTTGCGATAAATCAGGCCAATTCAGGCCGTCGACCGTAGCACTTGGCAAAGTTTGGCATTGCTGCGTGGCTGGCCGAACTTCAACGGGCGGCGAAGGAATGACGGGTGCTGACGGCACATCCGTCGCAAGAACCGGTAGTGGCTCGCGCACACGCCAGATCGGGCCCAGCCCCATCTCATGCAGTATTTGCTCACGACTCAGGCTCAAGACAGTTCCTTATCAAAAACCAGCGCATCCTCACGCCCGTTGTTAGCCGGATAATAACCGCGCCGCACACCGATCTGGTTAAAGCCAAAATGGCGATAAAGCTCAACCGCACGGGCATTCGACGGGCGAACTTCAAGAAATAGCTTGTTAGCACCATGCAACTTGGCACCTTCCAGCACATGACGCAACAAACGCGCACCATAGCCTTGCCCCTGATAGCGTTGGCAGACGCCAAAATTCAGCAAATGGGCCTCATCCAGGACGCGCATGATGACCGAAAAACCAATCAGATCGCCGCCGATCCGACAAACCCAGGCACTGTGCCCAGCCTGCAAAGAGTCCGCAAAGTTGCCGCGTGACCACGGGAATTCCTGAAGCGAAGCCTCCAGCGCAGCAACGGAATCCAGATCGCGTTCGTTCATCGGAAAAAACTCGGCATGCAGATCAAATCCGCTCATGCCTTGCCGCCCTCACCCAGACGCTCAGCCACCGTTTTGGCCACTTTGTCACGGATATAGAGCGGTGCGGCCATGGCTGGATCTATTCCGGCGCCGCGCCCAAAGCGATGCGCGGCGATACGCGCCACCATCGCTGCCGTGGGCAAAATTTCCGGCCTGAAAACGCGGTTGACCGCAACAATTCGCTCCAGCAGTACCGGATAAGCCGTCAAAGCGTTGCCGCAAGCCATCCAGCCGTCACCTTCGGGCAAAAGTACCTCACCTGGCGAACTGACCCGAATCTCACCCTGCAACGCCGCCACCTCACCGTCAACCCGATAAGTCGCAGCATAAACTTCCCCCATGCGCGCATCGAGCAGCGCCAGAACATGCGTGCTTCCGGCCGTCACCGCCATGGTTTCAAGACTGGTCACCGGAATCAAAGGCAAATCACTGACCACTGCCAGCCCCTGAGCAACGCCGCAGGCCACGCGCAAGCCAGTGAAAGCTCCCGGGCCGGCACCAAAAGCAATCGCGTCAAGTTGGGAGAACGTCACCCCAGCCTCAAGCATTAATTCACGCACCAAAGGTAACAAAGTCTCTGAATGCGAGCGCCCGAGCGGACAATCGCGCTCAAGCATCCGCCCATCGTCAAAAAGTGCGCAGGAGCCAAATTCGGTGGAAGTTTCCAGGGAGAGAATCAACATAGTGCGACATTTTACCGGAGCTCGCGCTTAATCAATGCCGTCCGCCACCCCGATGCCCAAAGTTTTGCCCGCCAGTCGCATCACGCCGACCGCGTAACTCTTCGCGGAAGCGGCTGCGTTCATCCGGCGACATCTGCTGCCGGGACTCGCGACGCTCCCGATGTTCCTGACGAATCCGCTGCTTATCCTCCGGCGCCAGTTGCCGCCAGTGCTCCCGCATTTCCTCGCGAATCCGCTGCCGCTCTTCATCGCCGATTTGCGCGCTGGCGCCTCCTGCCAGAGCCAAACAGGCTACCAGCAGAAATAAAACACGGACGATTGGGGCAGCGAA
>JAQTZQ010000300.1 GCA_028687645.1 Rhodocyclaceae bacterium | reverse complement strand
CGATCATGCCGTCGATCAGCTGCGGCATATCGGCCAGAATGCGGTCTATCCGCAACTCGCTGCGCAACGCTTGCAGTGCCGCGTTATCGGCAGCATCGCTGGCGTGAATGGCGGCGAGGTAATTCTCCAGACGCTGACTGTAACGTTGCAGTGAAAGCACGTTACCGAGGACAAAACTGATCGGATTATTCAATTCATGGGCGACGCCAGCCACCAGACGGCCCAGCGAGACCATTTTCTCGGCATGCAGTAACTGGCCCTGAGTGCGTTTGAGATCATCATGCGCCTGGCGCAAGGCCTGGTAGGCGCGGCGCAGCTCACCGACCGGGCGGCCAGTGACCACCATCCCCATCAACTTGCCGGTTTGTGAAATGCGCGGCGTACAGTTGATCGAAACCGGTACCGTCGAGCCATCGCCGGCTCGCAAAAAAAGCTCACAATCATGAACGCCATCGTGCGCCCGACGGCTGAACATCTCGCGTGCCTTGGTCTGTTCATCAGCATCGGCAAAAAGATCAAAAAGCGGCTGGTGGAGCAAGGCCTCGGGCGTCTTGCCGGCAAAGTGGCAAAGCGAGGCATTGACCTCCTCGATATTGCCAAGCCGATCGCAAACAATGAGGATGTCCGACATTGAGGTCAGCACACTCTCGATAAACTGGTGCGACTCCTCCAGCGCGGCGTTTTTCTCTTCGAGCGCCACCTCGTACTGCAGCAGGTCGTTATAGACCTCGTCCATTTTCTGGATCACTTCGATCCAGGCTTGCTCACCGATAGATTCAGTCGAGTCAGGGAGGGGTGATCTGGTTTGCATGGCGAATGACGAATAGTGAATAGGGCGCTGACGAGAGGTTAAATAAAAGAACTTTTTTGCTTTCTGCTAAATACCGCAAACGACCTCACTGCTACGATGTTCCTTCACAACATTCTAACGTCGAGTCTCCATGAGCGCCCTGCCCGATAGCGAACAGATACGCGATGCCCTGCGCCGGGTCGCCGACCCCGAGGTCGGCGCCAATATCGTCGATCTCGGCCTGATTTATCGTATCGAATGGACAGGGCCAAACCTGCTGATCGAAATGACCATGACCTCACCGGCCTGTCCAATGGGGGAAATGATCATCGACGACGCCTACGCCGAACTCGACCGTATTTTGCCCGCCGATTGCCAGCCGGAAATTCGCATTGTCTGGGAGCCGCCCTGGAACCCAACGATGATGAGCGATAAATGCCGCCTGCGCCTGGGCTGGGACGACCCGGCAACAGCCCCGCCATGAGCGACCTCAAACCCGCCGCTCGGCTGCCCTTGCTGTTTTTCGGCATGCTCTCGCTGCTCGGCGGCGTTCTCGCCGGCCTCGCCCGGCTCGGCTGGGAGGTTCCCGCCCCCGCCGCTCAAGCCGCCGGCGTACACGGCCCGCTGATGATTGCCGCGTTTTTCGGCACCGTCATCAGCCTTGAACGCGCGGTTGCCATTGGCCATGGCTGGGCCTATCTGGCACCACTGGCCGCCGGCGCCGGGGGGCTGGCACTACTCGCCGGGGCACCGCTGGTCGTCGGCCAAACGCTGGGCAGCCTTGCGGCCTTGGTGCTGGTCGCCGCCAGCCTGGTCGCCATGCGCCGCCAGATCGCCATTTTTACCGTGGTACTGACACTGGCCGCCGGCTGCTGGCTGCTCGGCAACCTGATCTGGATCATCTCCGGCGAGATCAGCACCGCTGTACTTTGGTGGCTACTTTTTCTGGTGCTGACGATAGCCGGTGAGCGCCTTGAATTGACCCGTTTTTTACCAACGCCAGCGCTGGCGCAAAAAATATTCATCGCCATTGTCGGCCTGCTGCTGGTTAGCGCAATTGTTACGGTCAACCCGCTTTTTGCCGCCGGATTGTTGGCCCTGGCCATATGGCTGCTGCGCTACGACATCGCCCGACGCAATGTCAGCAGCGACGGGCTAAGCCGCTTCATCGCCATTTGCCTGCTGTCCGGCTACGTCTGGCTGGTCATCGCCGGGCTGCTTGGCATGACTGGCGCTTTTACAGCGGGCCATGTCTGGCGCGACGCCGCCTTGCACTCAATTGGCCTCGGCTTTGTCTTTGCCATGGTTTTTGGCCACGCACCCATCATCTTCCCCGCCGTCACCCGTATCAAAATCCCATACCACCCCGCTCTCTACCTGCCACTTGTCCTGCTGCACCTGACGCTGGCGCTGCGCGTATTCGGCGGGCTGTCCGACAACTTCGCCCTGCGCCAGCAGGCCAGCCTGCTCAATGGACTGGTACTGATCGTCTTCATCGTCACGATGATCACGCTGGTACGCCGCAACGCCAATCGAGGTGCCCGATGAAACGCCACGCCGCCCTGCAACAACTCTCCCGCGAACACCATGCCGCCCTCAAACTGGCACGCCTTGCCCGCTTTGCCAGCGATGCCGGCTGCATGGAAGCCATTGCTGAAGCAGCACAAACCATCACCCTTAAATTTGCCGAAGAAATCGAGGCGCATTTTCAAATGGAAGAAAATGAACTGCTCCCCGCACTTCAAGCCCAAGGTGCAGTAGATCTGGTTACGCGTACGCTGGACGAACACAAAACCTTGCGCACCCTCAACCAGCAATTGAAACACCCCGACGGCCCAACCCTCGCGCACTTCGGCCAGATGCTCTATGACCACGTCCGCTTTGAAGAACGGGAGTTGTTCGAGCAGGCGCAAGAACTGCTGTATTCCGCGCAAACGGAATCAG
>JAQTZQ010000127.1 GCA_028687645.1 Rhodocyclaceae bacterium | reverse complement strand
TGCTGGTGCAAGGCCGGCGTGTCGCGATAAAGACGATTGAGATCGGCTGAAAGACGCTGCACGCCAACTTGCGCCGGGTCAGCCAGAATGCCCCAATCGAGTTCGCGCGCTTCCGACCATTCTCTGGATTGACCAAACTCGCCGCCCATGAACATCAGTTTTTTGCCCGGCGTCAACGCTTGCCAGGCCAGCAGCAGGCGCAGATTGGCCGCACGTTGCCACGAGTCGCCGGGCATTTTGCCGATCAGCGAGCCTTTGCCGTGCACCACTTCATCGTGCGAGAAGGGCAGGACGTAGTTTTCACTGTAGGCGTACACCTGACCAAAAGTCAGTTCGTCGTGGTGCCAGCGGCGATATATCGAATCACGGTGAAAATAGCGCAGGCTGTCGTTCATCCAGCCCATATTCCACTTCATCGAAAAACCCAGCCCGCCGACATAGGTCGGGCGCGAGACCATCGGCCAGGCGGTGGATTCTTCGGCAATCGTCAGCGCACCGGGGAACTCGGCGTGAACCATGGCGTTGAAGTGTTTGAGGAAGTCGATAGCATCGAGATTTTCGCGCCCGCCAAATTTATTGGGCAACCATTCACCGGCTTTGCGCGAGTAATCGAGGTAGAGCATGGAGGCGACGGCATCGACGCGGATGCCGTCGAAGTGGAATTCAGATAGCCACCAATGCGCCGAAGAGAGCAGGAAACTACGCACTTCATGACGCCCATAATTGAAGATGTGCGTCCCCCAATCGGCGTGCAGGCCGAGGCGGGGGTCTTCGTGCTCATACAGCGCCGTGCCGTCGTACTTGGCCAGCGCCCAATGATCCTGCGGGAAGTGGCCGGGCACCCAGTCGAGAAGGACACCGAGCCCAGCCTGATGGCAGGCATCAATGAAGGCGCGCAGATCGTCCGGTGAGCCGTAGCGCGAGGTGGCAGCAAAATAGCCAGTGGTCTGGTAGCCCCAGGATTCGTCGAGCGGATGCTCGGTAATCGGCAACAGTTCGAGATGGGTGTAGCCCTGCGCCACGGCGTAGGGAATCAGCCGTTCGGCCAGTTCACGCCAGAGGTAAGGCGTTTTATCCGGGTGGCGCATCCAGGAGCCGGCATGGACTTCATAAATATTGACCGGGGCTTGCTGCCAATCCCAGGTGGCGCGCTTTTCCAGCCAGGCGGCGTCGTTCCAGACGTGGGTTGAGGGGGCGACGACATAAGCCGCCGAGCCGGGGCGCATCTCAAAACCGTGGCCATAAGGATCGGACTTGATGTACTCGTTACCCGTATCGCGATTGGTTATGGCAAAGCGGTAAAGGCTGCCGGGTTTGGCCTCAGGTACGGTGATTTCCCAGATCCCCGAGGCGCCCAGCGCGCTCAGGCGATGTTGGGTGCCCTGCCAGCCATTGAAGTCACCCACCACCGCCACTTGCGAGGCGTTAGGCGCCCAAACGCGAAACACGGTGCCGGCTTGTTCCAGCAGCGCGCCGAGCAGTCGGTAGGCCTGAAAATTCTTACCCTCATTGAAGAGATAGAGCGCGTCAGATGGGTGCATATTGTTTCCCTAAAGCGGTATCATAAGTTAAATCTGATAAGTCAAAACTACAATCAGGGAGCTTAAAGTCATGTCCAACGATTATGCCTGCCCCCATCAACCGTACTGTGAAATGAGGGAACAGACCGATATGCGCTTTATCAGTCAGCTGACGCGCAACACCTTCGCCATCATCCTGGCAGGCGGGCGCGGCACACGGCTCAAGCAACTGACTGACTTTCGCTCCAAACCGGCGGTGCCATTTGCCGGCAAATTCCGCATTCTCGACTTCGCGCTGTCCAATTGCGTTAATTCCGGCATCCGCAAAATTGGGGTAGCGACGCAATACAAGGCGCACAGCCTGATTCGCCACATCCAGCGCGGCTGGAACTTTCTGGACGGGCGTTTCGACGAGTTCATCCAGCTTTTGCCGGCCCAACAGCAAATTGATGAAACCCAGTGGTATCAAGGCACCGCCGATGCGGTTTATCAGAACCTGCATGTATTGCGGCGCTATACGCCCGAGCACATTCTGGTCGTAGCCGGCGACCATATTTACAAGATGGACTATGGCCGCATGCTGGCTTTTCACGCCAAGCACCAGGCTGACATGACGGTGGCCTGCATCGACGTGCCGATTGATGAAGCGCGAGAATTTGGCGTGATGGGCGTTGACGATCAGGACCGTGTGGTCGACTTCGTTGAGAAGCCGCAAAATCCGCCGCCGATTCCTGGCCAGCCGGATCGCGCGCTGGCCTCGATGGGCGTTTATATTTTCAATGCCAAATTCCTCTTCGAGCAGCTTGAGCGCGATGCGCTGACCCACGGCTCCAGCCGCGATTTTGGCAAGGACATCATCCCCTACATCATTTCGCGTTACCGCGTCTTTGCCCACCGCTTTGCTCAGTCCTGCGTTGGCAGCGACCATCACAAACCTTACTGGCGCGACGTTGGCACCATCGATGCCTACTGGGAAGCCAACATGGAAATGACCAAGGTCACGCCGGAACTCAATCTTTACGACAAGGACTGGCCGATCTGGACACATCAGGAGCAGTTGCCGCCGGCCAAGTTTGTTTTTGACGACGAAGATCGGCGCGGGTCGGCGGTTGATTCACTGATTTCCGGCGGCTGTATTATTTCCGGTGCCAGTGTCAAAAGTTCGCTGCTGTTCTCCTCGGTACATGTCCATAGCTGGGCATCGGTTGAGGATTCAGTTATTTTGCCCGGCGTCGATATCGGGCGGAATGCGATGATCAAGCGCTGCGTCATCGACAAGCATTGCCGCATTCCTGAGGGAATGGAAATCGGGGTTGATCCGGTTGAAGACGCCAAGCGCTTCCACGTCAGCCCCAAAGGCATTACGCTGGTCACCGCTGAAATGCTGGGCCAGGGTGCGGCAGCGCAACGCTGATGGCCGATATCGCTTTCCTCTGGCACATGCATCAGCCGGATTATCGCCATCCGGACAGCGGTGAATTTTTACTGCCCTGGGTATTTCTGCACACCATCAAGGATTACACCGACATGGTGGCGCACCTTGAGCGCCACCCGGGCATTCGCTGCACGGTCAATTTCGTCCCGGTGCTGCTCGACCAGATTGAAGATTACGCCGAACAATTCACCAGCGGCCAGTGGCGCGACCCTTTGCTGCGCATTGCCCATCAAGAAGATTCTGATGCCCTTTCCGCCGTTGACCGTGACTGGTTGCTCGACATGGCGTTTCGCTGCCATGCGCCGACCATGCTGGAGCCTTTCGCTCCTTACCGCCGTCTGCGCGATGTGCTCAATTGCCTCAAGAGCCACGACGGCAACAAGCTGAGCTATCTCTCCGGTCATTATTTATCCGACCTCGCGACCTGGTATCTGTTGGCCTGGAGTGGCGAAAGCCTGCGCCGCAGCAGCCCGGTGATTGCCAAAATGATGGCCCAGGGCGACAGTTTTTCAGCCGCCGACCGCCACGCCCTGCTGGCCGAACTGGGCCAAGCCGTCAGTGGCGTAATTGGCCGTTATCGGGCCTTGGCCGAGCGTGGGCAGATCGAGTTGAGCTGCACGCCCAACACCCATCCGCTGGCGCCCTTGCTCATTGATTTCAA
Source organism: Rhodocyclaceae bacterium (assembly GCA_028687645.1). GTDB lineage: Bacteria > Pseudomonadota > Gammaproteobacteria > Burkholderiales > Rhodocyclaceae > Azonexus. The sequence goes on along the minus strand of JAQTZQ010000127.1, from coordinate 7,315 downwards.
TGCCGCCCGCGAAGCCTGGCCGGAATGTCCGCTGCCAGCCGCCCCGAACTATCCCGGCGGTCGCTCGCGGGTTGAAAGCCATCTGCAACTGGCGCAAGTTAGCCACACCCAGCGTTTTGGTCAGGCCGCCAGCGGCTTGTGGCCAGCCGAGGGGGCGTTGTCGACCCCCTTTCTCAAGCAAATTGCCGAAGCCGGCTTCAAATGGACGGCGAGCAGCCAGGGCGTGCTGAAACACTCAGCGGGGAATGCTGCTAAAACCAACACCCCCTGGCAGGCGCCGGAGGAAATTCCCGGCGACATCACGCTGTTCTTCCGCAACGAAAAACTCTCGGATTTGATCGGCTTTGAGTACGCCAAGTGGCATGGCCGCGATGCTGCCCAGCACTTCATGAATGAGCTGGATGCGCTGCACCGTGAAGATGCGCACAATCTTGTACCGGTTTTTCTCGATGGCGAAAACGCCTGGGAGTATTACCCGTACAACGCCTGGTTTTTCTTCTCTGATCTCTACGACGCGCTGGAAAAACACCCGACACTGCATACCGTCACGCTGACTGAAGCCGCCGACAAACAACGCCATCGGCGCCAGCGCTTACCCAAACTTTGCGCCGGTAGTTGGGTGTTTGGCACGCTATCCACCTGGATCGGCAATCCGGAAAAAAACCGCGCCTGGGAAATGCTCTGCGACGTCAAACAATGCGCCGACCGTGCGCTCGACAGCGGTCGTCTGAGCGAAGACGAGCGCACTGAAGTCCTGCGCCGTCTGGCCAATTGCGAAAGCTCCGACTGGTTCTGGTGGCTGGGCGACTACAACTCACCCGAATCCGTCGCCTGCTTCGACCGCCTGTTCCGCGAGAATCTCAAGGCACTCTACCAATTACTCAATCTCCCCATCTCCAGCACCCTCGACCACCCGATCAGCAAGGGTGGCGGCGAGCCGGAAAGCGGCGGCACCATGCGCCGCGCAACTCACCAAGACTAGAACATGAACTCCCCCGTTATCCTGCTATTGGGCGTGCACGCCCATCAACCGGTCGGCAACTTCCCGGAAGTGATCGAAGATGCCCACCTGCGCTGCTACAAGCCCTTTCTTGAAACGCTCTACGCCTACCCGGACTTCCGTTTTGCCGCGCATTTTTCCGGCTGGCTGCTTGACTGGCTGCGCGAGCGCTACCCGGCCGACATGGATTTGCTGGCGCAAATGGTCAAACGCGGGCAGGTTGAGTTGTTCAGCTCCGGTGATACCGAGCCGGTGCTGGCCGCCATCCCGCATCGCGATCGTCTTGGGCAACTGCGCACGCTCAATCAAAAATTACAGCAATGGACCGGCGTTCAGCCGAGTGGTGCCTGGCTCACCGAACGCGTCTGGGAATCTGCCGTCGTGCCGGCACTGGCCGAAACCGGCATTAAATATGTCACGGTCGATGACTACCATTTTTTCTGCACCGGCAAATCCTCGGACGAACTCGACGGCTATTTCAGCACCGAAGAAGACAGCACTCGCCTCGACCTTTTCCCGATCTCCGAAGCGCTACGCTACCGCCTGCCATTTTCGCCAGCGCACGAGGTGATTGGCTATCTGGAAAACCTCGCCGATCGCGGCCAGGCGGCAGCCATTTACTTCGACGACATCGAAAAATTCGGTATCTGGCCGGAAACCTACGACTGGGTTTACAACCGTGGCTGGCTCAAGGCGCTGATTGAAGGTGTGTTGGCCAGTCCAAAAATCCGCACCGGCACCTACGCCGATTTCCACGCGCAAAACGCCACGCGCGGCATTGTTTACCTGCCGACCACCTCCTACAGCGAGATGAATGAATGGACGCTGCCAATGCCGGCGGCCGGCATTTACTCGTCCTTGCTGGCCAGCGAAAAGGCGGCAGGGCGCGGGGATTTGCATCGCCCCTTCGTGCGCGGCGGCATCTGGCGCAATTTTTTAACCCGCTACCCGGAAGCCAACTGGATGCACAAACGCATGCAGTCGCTGTCCGCCCGCCTCGCTGAAATCCCAAATCCGCCACAGGAACTGACTGACGACCTGTACCGCGCGCAAGCCAACGATGCTTACTGGCACGGGCTGTTCGGCGGGCTGTACCTGCCCCACCTGCGGCGCGCGGTGTGGAACAACATCATCGCCCTGGAGGGCAAACTCGACGCCCTGACGCCGCGTCCAGCATTCATTACGGTCGACCTCGATTTTGATGGCAAAAATGAGTTGATCGCCCACAACGCGGCACTGCAATTAGTGATCCGCGATGATGGTTTGGCTGCCGCGCACGAATTGAGCAGCTACGCGCTGAACCACAATTTCGGCGACACCCTGCGCCGTTATCATGAGCACTATCACGACAAGATCGCCGGCGGCGCGAGCAGCGAGCACCATGGCGAAGGCATTGCCTCGGCGCATGATGTGGTGGGCTTCAAACATCCGGTAACGGCGGAAGACATCATTCCCGACAGCCTGCCGCGTGCCCTGTGCCAGGATGAACTGGATGAGCAAAATTTAACCGACTACCAACTGGCAGATGCTGAAACCCTCAGCTTTGCCCGTGATGGCATCACAAAAATCTATGCAATTTCGGCGTCGACCGTAACAGTTTGCTGGCAACTCACCGGGCTGACCGGCCACCGCTTTGCCACCACCCTGCATCTCGCCATGCCCAGCTGCGACGGCTTTTTGGGCCGCTATGTGCTGGCCGACGGCAGCATTCCCGGCGGCTTTGGGCAAAGCATTCAACTCGCTGACGCCAGCGCGTTAACGCTGGAAGATGGCGTGCTCGGTGGCAGCATCCGCTTGCAAAGTTCAATTCCAGGCGAAATTTCCGGTCGACCGCAACAAACCGTCTCGCAATCCGAGGCCGGCTTTGAGAAAATCATGCAATCCACACAAATCAGGCTCAGCTGGGTTATCCCGAATGATGCCTGCACACTAAAAATCGACCTCAACATAGAGCCCCAAAAACCATGACCGGCACCGTCTACTCTCTTGAAGTAAACCCCAAGATTCCCGAGCGTCTGGCTCAGCTTGAGAATCTCGCCAACAATCTTTGGTATAGCTGGGATCGCCCGACGCAGGGCTTGTTTGCCAGCCTCTCGCACCCGTTGTGGTCAGCCACCAACCACACGCCCAAAGCCTTCCTCAAACGTGCCGATCAAAAAACGCTCGAAGCTACCGCTGAAAACCCCGTTTTTATCGGTGCGCTCAATCGCGTTGCAGCGGCTTTCGAGAGCTATCACGAGTCGCCCAACATGGCGCATGTGCACGGCCATCACTTCAAAAATGACGACCTGATCGCCTATTTTTGCGCTGAATTCGGCTTCCACGAGAGCCTGCCAATTTACTCTGGCGGCCTCGGTATTCTGGCTGGCGACCACTGCAAAGCCGCCAGCGACATGGGCCTGCCCTTTATCGGCGTCGGCCTGCTGTATCGTCAAGGCTATTTTCAGCAAACACTCGATGCCAACGGCCAGCAACACGCGGTGTACAACGATTCCGATTTCGATGATCTGCCGATTTCGCCCATCCTCGACAGCGCCGGCCAGCCGGTTTTGGTCACCGTTGATTTCCCCTCGCGCAATGTGATCGCCAAACTGTGGGAAGTCAAAGTCGGCCACGTTCGCCTGATTCTGCTCGACACCTGGCTGCCGGAAAACTCTGATCAGGATAGAGAAATCACTCACCGGCTATACGGCGGCGACAAGCACACGCGGATCGAGCAAGAAATTCTGCTCGGCGTCGGCGGTACGCGCGCCCTGGCCACGCTGGGTTTGAAGCCGACGGTCTGGCACGTCAATGAAGGCCATGCCGCTTTCCTCATTCTGGAACGCATCCGCAATCTGGTCGGCGCTGGCCTGCCCTCGGGTCTTCCTTTTCCCGCTGCGCTTGAGGCCGTAGCCTCGAATGTCGTCTTCACCACCCACACGCCGGTGCCGGCGGGCCACGATCATTTTTCAGCGGACATGATCGGCAGCTATTTTGCCAACTGGTGCCACGAACTCGGCATGTCGTGCGAGCAGTTGATGGCGCTCGGCGCCGAACCGGGCAAGAGTGATTTCAACATGACCTCGCTGGCCCTGCGCGGCTCGCGCCATCACAACGGCGTTTCGCGCATTCACGGCGGCGTTTCGTCCGACATCTGCAGTTATCTGTGGCCGCAAATCAATCCCGTTGAAAACCCGATGGATTACATCACCAACGGCGTCCACCTGCCCACCTTCCTCGCCCCGGAATGGTCGGAGACTTTTGAGCGCTACCTCGGCATCGGCTGGCAGGAGCGGCAAACCGAACCGTCGAACTGGGATGGCATTCAGCTGATTCCTGATCCGACTTTCTGGAGTATCCGCCAGCAACTGAAGTCGAAAATGCTCAAGCTGGTCAGCGCCCGTATCCGTGAGCAGCACCGGCGCAATCAGGGCTCACCGGCGCATCTCGACCGCATGCTCAAGCTGGCCAACCCGGATAATCCGAACATCCTGACCATCGGTTTCGCCCGCCGCTTCGCCACCTACAAACGCGCCGCCCTGCTCTTTCAGGATCTCAACTGGCTGCGCGACATCATCACCCAGGCTGACCGCCCGGTGCTTTTCCTGTTCGCCGGCAAGGCGCACCCGGCCGACCAGCCGGGTCAGGAAATCATCCGCAAGATCGCCCAGATATCCAAAATGCCGGAATTCGAGGGGCGCATCCTGCTGGTTGAAGGTTACGACCTGCATCTGGCGCGCTCGCTGGTCGGCGGCGTTGACGTCTGGCTCAACAACCCGATTTATCCGCTCGAAGCCTCTGGCACTTCCGGCATGAAGGCAGCGATGAACGGCGCACTCAACCTGTCCGTGCTTGATGGCTGGTGGGGAGAGGGCTATGACATGGGAGAGAAAGCGGCCAACGGCTGGGCAATCAAGCCCGCACCCGGCCATCTCGATGACCAGCAACGCGATGCCGAAGAAGCCCGCACGCTTTATGAGCTGCTGCAAGATCAGGTCATTCCGACTTATTACCGCACCGGCCCGATGGGTTATTCGCCGGAATGGGTGGCCATGTCCAAGGCCTCAATTGCGACTATTTCGCCACGCTTCAATGTCATTCGGATGGTCAGCGAATATGTCAAAAAGTTTTACGCGCCGGCCATTGCGCAAGGCAAGCGTTATAGCAGCGACAACTTCGCCACCGCCCGCAATGTCGCCGAGTGGAAGGCCAAAGTGCGCGCTGCTTGGCCCGGCGTGCGCCTGCATCGTCTTGACTCACCCGAGCGCCGGCTAAATTTCGGCGGCTCGCTGAATATCGAAATCGCCGTCCAGCTCAACGGATTGAGCGCTGAGGATGTCACGGTTGAAGCGCTGTTCGGGCGCCCCGGCCACAAAGCCGGTCATGGCCGTTTGCGCCATTACCCGCTCAATTGCACGGGCCACACCAATAACGGCGAAGCCCTGTACACGCTGGCCTTAACGCCGGAACTGTGCGGCAAGCTGGAGTATCGTATCCGCATCTTCCCGACTCACCAGTCGCTGATCCACAAATTTGAAACGGGCTTGATGGTCTGGCTATGAGTCTGCTTGAAACCCCCGCCTGGCGTGCTTTAGCCGCGCACGCCGAAGCCATGCGCGTGAGGCACTTGCGCGAGCTTTTCGCTGACGATGCGGCGCGCTTTAAGCATTTCTCGCTCAAACAGGATGGCCTGCTGCTCGATTTTTCCAAGCAACGGATCAATGCTGAAACCCTGCAACTGCTGCGCAACTGTGCGGAAAGTGCCGAGCTCGACACCTGGAAGCAGCGGATGCGCGCCGGTGAAGCGATCAACCACACCGAGCAGCGGGCGGTGCGCCACATGGATCTGCGCGCTGGCGATCAAGCACCGGCTGAAGTCAAAGCCGTGCTTAAACGGATGCAGTCATTTTGTGAAAGCATCCATAGCGGCCAATGGCGCGGCTATTCCGGCGAGCGCATCAGCGATATCGTCAATATCGGTATCGGCGGTTCGGATCTCGGCCCGCGCATGGCCAGCAAAGCACTGACCGCCTACCAGCAGCCTGATCTCAAAGTTCATTTCATCGCCAATGTCGATGCTGCCGATATTGCGCCCTTGCTCGGCGCTCTGAATCCCCGCACCACGCTATTCGTCATCGCCAGCAAGACTTTTACCACGCTGGAAACTCTGACTAACGCGCACACCGCCCGGAACTGGTTGCTGGCAACGGCGGGTTCGGTAAGCGCCGTCGCGCAGCATTTCGTCGCCATTTCTACCAACCTGGAGCTGACCGGCAAATTCGGCATTGCGCCGGATCATGTTTTTGAATTCTGGGATTGGGTTGGCGGTCGCTTCTCGATGTGGTCGGCAATCGGCCTGTCGCTGGCTTTAGCCATCGGCTGGCGCCACTTTGAGCAACTGCTGGCCGGCGCCAAGGCCATGGATCAACACTTCATCGACGCACCCGCTGAAAGCAATCTGCCCCTGACCCTGGCCTTGCTCAGCCTGTGGAATACCGATTTTCTCGCGGCCTCGACGCAAGCGATACTCCCGTACAGCCAGTCACTGGCCTTGTTGCCGGCCTTTTTGCAGCAACTGGAAATGGAGAGCAACGGCAAGCAAATCAATCGTGACGGTGCCCCCGTCGGGGTAGCAAGTTGCCCGGTGCTTTGGGGCGAAGCCGGCACCAATGGTCAACACTCTTTTTATCAATTAATCCATCAGGGCGGGCAAGTCATCCCCTGCGATTTCATCGCCCTGCGCGAATCCGACTTCCCGCTGCCCGGCCACCACACCGCCCTGCTGGCCAACTGCCTGGCGCAATCCGCCGCCCTCGCCTTTGGCCAAAATGGCGAAGAAGTTCGATCCGCAGGTGTTAGCGAAGCCCTCGCCCCCTACAAAATTTTCCCGGGAAATCAGCCGTCGACCACACTGATTTTGCCGGCCTTGACCCCCCACACCCTCGGCCAACTGGTGGCGCTCTACGAGCACAAGGTGTTTTGTCTTGGCGTGCTGTGGAACCTCAATTCTTTTGACCAATGGGGCGTTGAACTCGGCAAGCAGCTCGCCGGCCAGCTGATGCCTTTGCTCGAAGGTAATGGCGACGCCAGCCATTTTGACACCTCCACCCAAGGTCTGATTTCTGCACTGAGGCACTGATGAAACCAATCGCCGTCCTCTTCGCCACTTCGGAAATGGCACCCTGGGTCAAAACCGGCGGCCTCGGCGACGTGGCCGCCGCCCTGCCGATGGCCTTGCACCAAGCCAAACAGGATGTGCGGGTGTTGATTCCGGCTTATCCGGCGATGAAGCAGGCCTTCCCGAATGCCATCGCCATTGCCGATATTCCGTCA
>JAQTZQ010000126.1 GCA_028687645.1 Rhodocyclaceae bacterium | reverse complement strand
CCGTTTGGCCATGTCAGCACACCTAGCTCAAGTGTTACCTGTGTAAAGAAATCAGGTTCCGCCAGTGGTGCGTAAATACCGGGATTTCGGCTGTTCTGGATTGACGAGCAATCGACAATCCCGTTGCGACCATCACAAAAAGTCACAGCAAGCCTGAATTCGGGCAGCACAGAGACGGCTTTAATCCGCCATGGCGCAACCGGAATTATTCCAATGGTTGAATTTTCTTGGGTTGTTGTTTGGCTTGGCATAGGCTCCAGTCCTCCATCAGTTCAACTCGGTGCTCATTCGCCCATTCTATCGTTAGCGCCAAGGCTCGCTTGGGCAGATAACCGACGATGACTTCCAATGTACGAATATCAATTTGTACTTCATGTTCTGCATACAGCGCATGGAAGTGAGGTGGTGCGTGCTCGCGCCAAAACATTTGAATGACGACACCGAAAAACTCGCTAATGGTTGGCATGACGAGCTTTTGAATGTTGATCGGTTTGAATGCTTATTTAGAAGACAACTTCCAAGTAAGCCCATGGGCATTTTACGCCATTTGGTTTGCCTTCCCACGAAGTCCACAAAGGCAATTGTTACGGTCAACGGCAAAAACAGCAGAAAAATCACCTTCCTATCCGACAACAATCTTCGCCCACTCCACCTGCACTGCCTTCCGGCAAAGCTCGATCAATAAAGCAAAAGCTGCGTCAACATAACTTAAAGCTGTTGCGGTCAACGGCTCACCCAACTCAAATTTTTCACCCCTCACGCAAAGCACGAATGAAGGTGGCGGTTCACTGCCTTCGGTCTGCAAATAAACCTGCAACACGGCTTCCGGCGGTAGTTCGTGTGTGGTATGGGCGATGCCTGTGGCCGGGGCGATTTGTTTGAAGGTATAGGGTACGGGGGTATTTTCGCCGGCGTCGATGAACAGGGCGAGTTGGCGGCCTTGTAAGTCCAGCGCGTGTTCGATTTGTAACTGGAAGTCTTCGATCAATTCAAACTGATCGGCCAGGTCTTCATTTTCGAGCCATTTTGCCAGTCGACCGTAAAGTTCCGGCCCAATCGCGTCATCGCCACGACTGGGATTGCCGACGGCGAAGATGACGACTGGTGCGCTCAAGAACGGCTCATGGCGTGGATTTGTTGGCCCTCAACATCGACCAGTTCAACCTCCAACGGCATTTTACCCAGCGCGTGCGTCGCGCAGGACAAGCAAGGATCGAAGGCGCGGATTGCAACCTCGATGTGGTTGAGCAAACCTTCGGTCACTTCGCGGCCATGCAGGTAGCGCTTGGCGACGTGGCGCACGGCTTCGTTCATGGCCTGATTGTTGTTGGTGGTCGAGACGATCAGGTTGGCCATCGTCACCAGATCGTTTTCATCCACACAATAATGGTGGAACAGCGTACCGCGCGGTGCCTCAATGACCCCAACGCCTTCGCGCTGGCGTTCGCCTTTGACCATCAGATCGCTACCGAGCAGGTCGTCATCATGCAGCAGGTTCTTGATTTCTTCGGCGGCGTGCAGCATTTCGATCATCCGCGTCCAGTGGTAGGCCAGCGGGGCGTGCATTGGCATGCCACCGGCGTAGTCGATGAAGGCTTTGCGTTCGTGTTCGGCAAACGGGGTCGAGATCTGATTGCAGTTTTGCACGCGCGCCAGCGGGCCGACTTTGTACCAGCCATGCTCCTTGCCCAGCGAGGCGAGGAAGGGGAATTTCATGTAGGTCCAGGGTTTGACCTCTTCCTGAATGTAGCGGTCGTAGTGCTGATAATCGACGCCATCGAAGATGATTTTGCCGTTATCGTCACGGGCGCGCAGGGCGCCATGATAGAAATCCAGATCGCCGTTGTGACCAACGATAGACATGAAATTGGAGCGGAAGGTGCCAAAGCTGTTGTACAGGCCGGGGTCCTGGCTGTGCACTTTCTGGATCAGATGCACGGCATCGCGTGACCAGGCGACGATCTGGTAAATATCCTTGAGCAGTTCATCGCGCTCGGCGATGGTCAGCGACTTGTTCATGCCGCCGGGCACGGCGCCGGTGCCATGCACCCGTTTGCCCGAGGTGAGGCGAATCACTTCCTGACCAAACTTGCGCAGCAGCACGCCGCGCTTGGCGATATCGGGATGCTGGGCGGCGACGCCAACAATATTGCGCTGGGTGACATCACTATCAAAACCAAAGAGCAGATCGGGCGAGCAGAGATGGAAAAAGTGCAGCGCGTGCGATTGCAGCATTTGGCCGTAGTGCATCAGGCGGCGCAGTTTTTCGGCGATTGGTGTTAGCTTTTTGGCACCGACGATAATATCCATCGCCTTGGAAGCGGCCAGATGGTGCGACACCGGGCAGATGCCGCACAGGCGCTGGACCATGACCGGCACTTCCCAGTACGGGCGGCCCTGAATGAATTTTTCAAAACCGCGAAATTCGACGATGTGCAGGCGCACCTGATGCACTTTGTTGTGCTCGTCGAGGAGGATTGTTACCTTGCCGTGGCCTTCAACGCGTGACACAGGATCAATGGCAACGCGACGCAGACGGTCCGGGTGTTCGGCGGTTTCAAGTTCAAAAGTCATGATGCGCTCTCAATCGTAATGCATTAAGCCGTGGCCCAATTCGGGCTCGCGGCCGGCCAGCAGGTCGGTCAACACTTTCCAGATCGCATCGCCGGAGGGCGGGCAACCGGGGATGAAGTAGTCGATCTTGACGACTTCATGGATCGGGTGCACCTGATTCAAGGGCAGCGGCAACTCGATGTCATTGGGAATCAGACCGTTGGCCAACCCCGGGCTGGTGTGATAGACCTCTTCCAGAATCGTCGTCAGCGGCAAATGGTTACGTTGCGCCGGCAAACCGCCGTTGATCGCACAGGCACCGAGGGCGATGAGGATTTTGCAATTGGCGCGAAACTCGCGCAGGACATGGACGTTTTCGGCGTTGCACAAACCGCCTTCAATAATGCCGATGTCGCAATCCGGGCTGCAGTGTTTGATATCGGTGAGCGGTGAGCGGTCAAATTCGATGTGTTCGAGCAGCGTAAATAGGCGCTCATCAATATCGAGAAAGGACATATGGCAGCCAAAACAGCCAGCCAGCGAGGTCGTCGCAACCTTGAGTTTTTTCTTGACGGGGGCATTCATGTCAGACGCCCTCCGTCACGGCTTCGACTTGCGCACCAATCGGTGCCTTGTCGTAGGTGCGCTCGCCGATCGGTACGGCAAATCCATTGCGTTTGTGGAGAATGACGCCCACCGGGCAAACTTTGGCGGCCTTGTCGTCAATTGTGAAATTGGTGTCCGCCAAATGCCCCGAAGCAGCATTGACGATCAAATGCGTTTTGATCCCGCGCCCGGAGAGGGCAAAGACGTTTTTCTTATCGACATCGCGGCTCGCCCGCACACAGAGCGAACAGAGGATGCAACGATTGAAGTCGAGCAATACATCGGGATGCGAAGCGTCGACCGGGCGATTGGGGAAGAAATGATCATAATGCGGCGACATCATGCCGAGATGGTAGGCAGTGGCCTGCAACTGGCAATTGCCGCTTTTCTCGCACGAAGGGCAGAAATGATTGCCTTCGACAAACAGCATTTGCGTCAGCGCCCGGCGCTCGGCATTGAGTTCCTCGGTATTGTTTTCAACCACCATCCCGGCTGAGGCGCGCATGGTGCACGACGCCGTCTGGCGCCCATTGACCTTGACGGTGCACAGCTTGCACGAACCATGCGGCTTGAATTCCGGGTGATAGCACAGGTGCGGAATATAAACGCCAGCCTGAGTCGCCGCCTGAATGATGGTTTGGCCGTCCTCGAACGGAATACTCTGGCCGTCCAGCATAAAATTTGTGCTCATGCTTCTTCTCCCAATACTGTCCGCGGCGCATGCAGGTGCGCCCCGGCGTCATCACGGCCCGTCATTTGCCGCGCCTCGGACAGCGCCCGATCCAGATCAAAAGCCGGGGCAAACTGATCGTGCTCCATCCGCTTGTCGTAAGCTGGGCGAAACTTCTCGATGGTATCGAGCACTGGATTACAGGCGGTATGCCCCAGACCGCAATGACTCATCGACTGCAGCAACTGGCTGAGATTTTCGATTTCCGCAAAGTCATACGGCGAACCGTGGCCGTTGTGCAATTTATCCATCAGATTCTTGAGCAGCGAAGTTCCCACCCGGCACGGGGTACAAAAGCCGCAACTCTCATGCTGGAAGAAATGGACAAAATTGCGTGCCACTTCAAACATGTCGCGGCTTTGGTTAAAAATCATGAACGCGCCGGCAGTCGGAATATCCTCAAAACCAATCCGCCGATCAAACTCATCGACTCCCAGGCAAACCCCGGACGGCCCGCTAACCTGCACCGCCTGCGTATCGCTCGCGCCGCAATCGGCCAGCACCTGACGAATGCTGACGCCGAACGGATATTCGTAAAGCCCGGGGCGCTCGCAATCGCCGGATACCGACAAAATCTTGGTGCCAGCGGAATGGCGGGTGCCGATATCGGCGTACCAGTCGCCGCCATTGAGCGCGATCAAAGCTGCAGCGGCATAGGTTTCAACGTTATTAACGATGGTCGGCTGATCCAGATAGCCGTTGGTCACCGGGAACGGCGGGCGGTTACGCGGGGTGCCGCGCTTGCCCTCCAGCGATTCGATCAATGCGGATTCTTCACCGCAAATGTAGGCACCGGCACCGAGATGGATTTCAATATCGAAATCACCGCCAGCGATACCGAGGATATCCTTGCCCAGCAAGTGTTCATTACGTCGCCGTTCCAGCACTGCGTTGAGCGGCTCCAATAAATAACGATACTCGCCGCGCAGGTAGATAAAACCGCGTTTGGCGCCGATGGTGTAAGCCGCAACCGTCATTCCCTCAATCACCAGATCGGGACACGTCGTCAGCAGAACGCGATCCTTGAACGTCCCCGGCTCGCCTTCATCGGCATTACACACGACAAAACGCTCATGCCCCGGCTGCAACTGGGCGTTGCGGCAAGCCTCCCATTTCAAGGCCGTCGAAAAACCGGCACCACCACGGCCACGCAAATTGGCGCGCTTGATTTCATCAAGCATGGCCGACGGGCCACTGATGCCGGATGGCAAACCCTCGCGCCAGGAACGCATATTGGATGATTTGAAACCATCACTCGGGGTCCGCTCACGCGCAGCCCGCAAGCCTTCGCCCGGTTTCATGCAGGCGCCGAGCAGAATGTCAGCCTGGCGAATATTGTTTTCAACCGCAAAGTAGGCTGCCGGCCATTCGCTCAGGGGCGTCCAGTTGCGGACCAATTCGGCGATTTCATCGATGATTGTTGCGGTCAACCGAGGAATTGCCCGATTATTTATCAACAAGGCTGGCCCCTGATCGCACATCCCGGTGCACGACGTGAGGTCGATACTGACCAGCCCGTCTTCCGAGGTTTTACCCGGCTCCAGCCAGAGGTTTTCGCACAAGCGCTTGATCAACGCCTGGTTGCCCAGCATGCGGTCGGTAATATTGTCCGAGAAAAGAATGCGGTACTGGCCGCGCGGCTGGGTGTACAAAAATGAGTAGAAGCCAGCGACACCCTCGATTTTGGTGCGCGGCACCCCGAGTGCCGCTTGCAGAAGATCAATCACGTCCGGCGAGAGCCAATCGCAGGCCTCCTGAATCTCGCGCAAGATCTGCAACATATTGACCGGATCGCGCCGATAGCGCGCCACCACTCGTTCAACCACCGCCGCCGTTGTCTCGGCGCGCATTTCGTTCAGTGCCACAACACCCTCCCGAATACCAGCTTGTGATGCGAAAATCCTAGCACGAATCGCCTCGCAAAACCCCGTTAAGGCCAGACGTGTGGCAAACCGGGCGCCAGAAAAACGACAGCGCAAAACACGGTCAAAAAAAATTCTCGGAAAGCCTTTTTAGTTCCCAAAAAAGCTAAAAATCAATGGCATAATCCGGAGGCAAGGTTCGCTAACCCAAGGGAAATCGCTCAAAGATTTCTCAAAAAAATCTGCTCCGGCAATGTACTGGAGACCTTTTAAAGACTTTAAAGGACTCTTTTCCATGCGACTGAACCGCCTTGCAACCCCTATTTCCGTTTTCATTTCCACCCTGTTTGCTGCCCCGCTGGCTTATGCCACCAACGGCATGAATCTTGACGCCTATGGTGCCCTTGCCGGCGGCATGGGCGGCGCCTCCTATGCCTATGATGCGAGCAACTCGGCGATCATGAGCAACCCAGCAACCCTGGGGCTGAAAAAGGACAACACCAACAATCTCGGCGTCGGCATTACGATGCTGATGCCCGACGTGTCATCCAGCCACCCGATGGCTGGCGAATCGGCATCCAGCGGCAATCTCTATTTAATGCCATCGATGTCCTTCATCAAACGCGCCGGCAACTGGGTCTTTGGCGCGGGCGTGCTGGCGCAGGGTGGCATGGGCACCGAATACGGCGCCGGCTCCAATCTGTTTGCCGGCGGCATGTCGATGATGGGCACACCGGCCGCCATGTCAGGCGAAGATATTCGTTCGGAAGTCGGCGTTGGCCGCTTGATGTTCCCGGTCACCTACAAAGTCACCGAGGCGATCAGCGTTGCCGCCCAGGTAGACTATGTGTGGGCCACCATGGACGTCAAAATGGACATTGACGGCAGCACCTTCAGCCAGATGCTCCAGCCCAACGCCACGGTGGGCAGCGCCTCGGGTAGCTTGGTTAACACCCTGGGCGGCATGATTCAGGCCGGCCAGATCAGCAACGTCAATTACGCCCGCTACGAATTTTCGGACAATAACGATTTCTCGGGAGCAGCCAAGGGTCAAGGCTTTGCCGGCAAACTCGGCTTCCATTTCAAGGTCTCCGAGAACTTCATGATCGGCGCGACCTATCACACCAAAACCTATCTTGACGACCTCGATGCTTCCAACGCCAAGGTGCAAATGGGCGTCGTGATGGGTGGCCAGACCATGACCGTGCCGGTCACCGGCAAGATCAGCGTGCTGAATTTCCAGTGGCCGGAAACCTATGGTTTTGGTGTTTCTTGGAAGCCGACCAATGAATTGATGCTGGTCTCCGACATCAAATTTTTGCGCTGGGCCAGTGCGATGAAGGATTTTTCCATGCGCTTTACCGCCGATGGTGCGCAAGGCAATCCGATGGCTCAAGGGCTGGTCAGCGGCGGTGGTACGGAACTGACATCGACACTGCACCAGAACTGGGAAAACCAGACAGTCATCATGGTTGGCGGCCAATATATGGTATTACCCGGCGTCGCCTTGCGCCTTGGTTACAACTACGCCGACAATCCGGTGCCGGACGCAACGCTCAACCCGCTCTTCCCGGCTATCGAGAAAAGCCACTACACCCTGGGTTTTGGCTGGCGCATCAATGCGGCCAACAGTCTGGCCGCCTCGCTGACTATCGCCCCCGAGGTCGAAGCCACCAATCCGAATACCGGGATTACCTCCTACCACAGCCAAAGCGTCTTTCGCGCCAATTACAACTACACCTTCTAAGCCCGAGTTTCTCGGGAGCACGCACAAAGCCGGGATTTCCCGGCTTTTTTTGTGGCCTTGCGCCAAACAATGTCATCTGTTCTCAACGTAGATGTGCAAAAATGAGATTTGGTGCACCGCATCAAACGCAAAACTATCTCAAACCTTCTGAAAGGAAGAGCAGCATGAGTGCAAATCTCGAACAGAATTCGCTGGCACAGACCGGCTCCCACCTGCCACTGGCGGGCAAAAAAGGCCTGATCACGGGCATCGCCAACGACAAGTCGATCGCTTTTGCCGTCGCCCGCGCAGTCCGTGACCTTGGCGCCGAAATTGCCATCACCTACCAGAACGACAAAACCGCAAAATACACCCAGCCGCTGGCCGAATCCCTGGGTGCGCGAATTTTCGAAAAGCTGGATGTCACCCAGCCCGGCAGCCTTGAAAGCGTGATTGAGAAGTGCGGTACAGAGTTCGGACAAATCGACTTTGCCATTCACTCCATGGCTTTCTGTGAAGCAGAAGACCTGCATGGTCGTGTCATCGACACCTCCGAAGCCGGCTTTGACTCCGCCATGAATATCTCCTGCCACAGCTTCCTGCGCATGGCCAAAGCCCTGGAGCCGTTGATGGCCGAAGGCGGTTCGCTGATCACCATGTCTTACCTCGGCGCCGAGCGCGTGGTGCGTAACTACGGCGTGATGGGCATCATCAAGGCAGCGCTGGAATCAGCGGTGCGCTACATGGCGTACGACCTTGGCCCCAAAGGCATCCGCGTTTTTGCTGTCTCGCCTGGCCCGATCATGACGCGCGCCGCTTCCGGCATCACCAACTTCAACAAGTTGCTGGAATCGGATGCCGTCAAGGCACCGCTCGGCCGCACCGTGACCATCGATGAAGTGGGCGCACTGACGGCTTTCCTGTGCACGCCGGGTTCATCCGGCATGACCGGCCAAACCATTTACGTCGATGCCGGAGCGCATATCGTCGCCTGATGGTGCACCGCACACCTGCCGCAGGGTTCCGATGCTGGACGCCTTGCGGTAGGCTGAGCGTTTCAGGCACTTAAAGCGGAGTTATTCATGGCGAATGATATCGGCGAGTTCATTTCCGATCCGGTTCCCGATCACCCCTTGCTCAATGGCAGGAAGGAAATCGGGCGTGGCGAAAGCACCATTGTCCTTGATGGCGATGTGGTCGACGGCCAGGCGCGTGTTTTCAAAATACTGTCCTCGCCGACCGACTACGCCTATTACACGGCGGAAGATCGTCCAACCGGGCGACATTTCCCGGTGGTTTTTGCCGATCACGGCACGGCGGGCCGCTCCAGTCGCGGCTTTCCGTTTCACATTGTCGAAGTGGAAAAGCTCTACCCACTGCCAGGCAGCGGTGATACCAGCGATCTGGCAAGCAAGATTTCAACCTCCTACTTTGATGCCTGCATGATCTGGCGCAATCTGGCTCAGGACATGGGGCGCATTGCCTTGCATCACCTCGTCGTCACGCCAATGGGCTGGAACGATACGGTGCAGGAATCGCTCAAGGCGCTGGAGGAATTTTCGGCCGAGTACGACGCCTTGCCCGATCTGATGAAAGCCGACAACCTGATGATGCGCCTCGATGGCACCCTGGTTTTTTCCGACCCGGTGTTCATGGAATGATCTTGCTGCAAACCCAATAAAAAATACTTAAAGCCCCCAATGACCATCAAACACGTTTTATTTGCCTCCCGTGAGCTGGCTGAATCGCTCGCTGGCAATCCCTATATGGCGGTGATTTCCATCACCGACCCGGGCACCCCTGAGGCCAAGCTCGACCCTTTGTTCAAGCATGTCCTGCGTCTTTCCTTTTTTGATGCGCTGCCGGCGGATGAGTTTTTGCCGGCGCCGATGCCTGGCATGTTCGATCACCTCATGGCCGCCCAAATCAGCGATTTCGTCAAGGCGCTGCACGCCGCACCATTCGAGATTTCGACCATGGTGCATTGCGAATACGGTGTCAGCCGTTCGGCTGCCGTTGCCCTGTTTGTTGAGGCATTTACCGGCGCACCGCTGGCCGCGCGTGAATTTACCTACGAAGCCAACCAGTGGGTAATTGACCGGCTACTACAGCTACATCCGGAATTGAACATCGATATTCCCGCCGAGAATACCGCCCGTGACCGTCGTCATCGCCTGGCGATGACGCGAGATGCACTCGGGCCTTTTGCTCTTGAAAGCGCTTAACTACATTGCCCGCCCTTGAGGACCCCCAAGATGAATGACAGCAACGAACAACGCTATCTGGTCAACAAAATTTACGACGAGATCCACATTGGTGACAGCGCCAGCCTGACGCGCACGCTAATGCCTGAAGACGTTAAATTGTTTGCCGTATTGACCGGCGACATCAACCCCAGCGTGGTCGATCAGAATTTCTCTGAAAGCGGCATGTTCCGCGAAGTCATCGCCCACGGCATGTGGAGCGGCTCGCTGATCTCCACCGTGCTCGGCACCCAGTTCCCCGGCCCTGGCACCATCCTGATTGATCAGTCCTTGCATTTTGCCCGCCCGGTAACAATCGGCGACACCGTCACCATCACCGTGACTGCCAAGCAAAAATTCGATCACAATCAACACGTTATTCTTGATTGCGTGTGCACCAACCAGGAAGGCTTGCAGGTCGTGCGCGGCACCGCTGAAGTGCTGGCCCCAAGCGAGAAAGTGGCGCACTTGCAGCAGGTGCACATGCCGTCGATCCGTATTGACGACAAGCACGAGCGCTATCAAAACCTGCTGGCCAGCGTCAAAGGTCTGGAGCCGATCCCGACCGCCGTCGCCCATCCTTGTGATTACGAGTCGCTGCGGGGGCCGGTGATCGCCTTTCAGGAAGGCATCATCGAACCGATTTTGGTCGGCCCGGAATCCAAGATTCGTTCGCTGGCCGAAGAATTCGGGCTTGACCTGCACGGTATCCGCATCGTTAATGCCAGGCACAGCCACGACTCAGCCGCGCTGGCCGTTTCGATGGTACGCACCGGCGATGCCGAAGCCTTGATGAAGGGCAGCCTGCACACCGACGAGTTGATGAGTGAAGTGGTCGCACGCGCCAACGGCCTGCGCACCGCACGCCGCATCAGTCACGTTTTTGTCATGAATGTGCCGACTTATCACCGCCCACTACTGATTACCGACGCGGCAATCAACATCAAGCCGACGCTGGAAGACAAGGTCGATATCATCCAGAACGCCATTGATCTGGCGCACATTTTGGGCATTCCTGAGCCAAAAGTGGCGATTCTTTCGGCGATTGAGACGGTCAACCCGAAAATTCAATCCACTTTGGATGCCGCCGCCCTATGCAAAATGGCCGATCGCGGCCAGATCAAGGGCGGCCTGCTCGATGGCCCGCTGGCGTTTGATAATGCAGTGTCCATCGTTGCCGCTAAAACCAAGGGCATCAAATCTGCGGTGGCCGGTCACGCCGAAATCCTGGT
>JAQTZQ010000299.1 GCA_028687645.1 Rhodocyclaceae bacterium | reverse complement strand
AAACACAACCCCGGCCCGACGCCGGGGTTTTTGCTCAGGGCGAGCGGTTGACCGCGAGAAGCAACAACAAATATCGCGCCCCGCCCCAGCGCGCATTTCATGCCAACTTGATTACAGGTAAATTAGCGGGCCTCCGTACAGCAAATACAAAGAACCTCCCCCATGTTCGAACAAGCTTTCAAGAATATCGACGACGCCCTCTGGAAAGAAAGCGGCTGTACCACCGAACTGGACTACACCGAACAAACCTCCTGGCTGCTCTTCCTCAAGTATCTGGATGGACTCGAACAAGACAAAGCCGCCGAGGCCATGCTCGAAGGCAAGGCCTACAACTACATCCTCGACACGCCTTACCGCTGGGAAAGCTGGGCCGCGCCCAAGGATGAAAGCGGCAAATTGGACCATAACCGGGCGTTGACCGGAGACGACCTGATCGACTTCGTCGACCGCCGCCTTTTCCCGTACCTGCACGGTTTCAAGCAGCGCGCCAGCGGCCCGCACACCATCGAATACAAGATTGGCGAAATCTTCGGCGAGATCAAAAACAAGATCCGCAGCGGCTACACCCTGCGCGACATCATCGACCACGTCGACGAACTGCGCTTCCGTTCGCAAGTGGAAAAGCACGAGCTTTCCGCCCTGTACGAAGAAAAGATCAAGCGCATGGGCAACGCCGGGCGCAACGGCGGCGAGTACTACACCCCGCGCCCGCTGATCCGCGCCATGATTCAGGTGACTCAGCCGACAATCGGCGAGCGCATTTATGACGGCGCTTGTGGCTCCGCCGGCTTCCTCTGCGAAGCACACGACTACCTGAGCCAACAACCCAATCTCAGCACCAGCGACCTCGACACCCTGCAGACCCGCACCTTCTACGGCAAGGAAAAGAAAAGCCTGGCCTACGTCATCGCGATCATGAACCTGATCCTGCATGGCATCGAAGCGCCCAACATCGTGCACACCAACACCCTGGCGGAAAACCTGGCTGACATTCAGGACAAGGACCGCATGGACGTGATCCTCGCCAACCCGCCCTTTGGCGGCAAGGAACGCGCCGAGGTGCAGCAGAACTTCCCCATCCGCACCGGCGAAACCGCCTTCCTCTTCCTGCAGCACTTCATCAAGATGCTCAAAGCCGGTGGCCGCGCCGCCATCGTCATCAAGAACACCTTCCTCAGCAATTCCGACAACGCTTCCGTCAGCCTGCGCAAACTGCTGCTGGAAAGCTGCAACCTGCACACCATCCTCGATTGCCCCGGCGGCACGTTTCAGGGGGCCGGCGTCAAAACCGTGGTGCTGTTCTTTGAAAAGGGTACGCCCACGCGCCAGGTCTGGTACTACCAGCTCAACCCTGGCCGCAACATGGGCAAGACCAACCCATTGAACGACAAGGACTTGATCGAATTCATCGAACTACAGAAAACCTTGGCCGATTCCGGGCAAAGTTGGACGGTCGACCGTGAAAATATCGACAAAACCAGCTATGACCTGTCGGTGAAAAACCCCAACGGCGGCGAAGCCATCACCCACCGCAGCCCGCAGGAGATCATGGACGACATCGCCGCGCTGGATGCGGAGAGTGCGGACGTGCTGGGCAAGATCAGGGCACTGCTATGAAACCGAGCGCCACCGGGGATGAGGCCCACCTTTACGAACGCATCCGTGAACTCGTACTGTCTGCCCGCCAGACCGTCGCCCGAGGCGTCGATCTGGTGCAGGTGCATACCAATTTCGAGATTGGCCGGCACATTGTTGAGCATGAACAGCAGGGCGACGAACGCGCCAGCTACGGCAAGGAATTGCTGACAGCTCTGGCGAACCGGCTGACTGAAGAGTTTGGCAAAGGATTCGCACGCAGCAACGTAGCCTATATGCGTAGTTTCTACCTTGCCTATTCGGGACGTGCGCCAATTGTCCAGACAGCGTCTGGACAATTGGCCTCCGTCGAAAACGACCGGGCAGCGTGCGAGAGTTTTACCTTGCCGGGGACTTTGCAAACCCCGCCTGCAAAATCCTCACCCTTCCGCCCCTTCTCCCTGAGCTGGTCCCACTACGTTTTCCTGCTCGGCATCAAGAATAGTGATGAGCGCAGCTTCTACGAAATCGAAGCCAGCGAGCAGAACTGGACCCTGCGCGAACTGAAACGCCAGTTCAATAGCGGCCTGTACGAACGTCTTGCGCTGAGCCGCGACAAGCAAGGCATCCGCGAACTTGCCCGCGCCGGCCAGCTCATTGCCCAGCCCAAGGACATCCTGAAGGAACCACTGGTGCTGGAATTCCTCGGTCTCTCCGAACAAAGCCGTTACTCGGAATCTGAACTGGAAACTGCCATCATCAGCCAGATCGAGCAGTTCCTGCTTGAGCTCGGCAAAGGCTTCCTGTTCGAGGCCCGGCAAAAACGTTTCAGCTTCGACGACGACCATTTCTTTGTCGACCTTGTCTTCTACAACCGCCTGCTGCGCTGCTACGTGCTGATTGACCTCAAACTCGGCAAACTCACCCATCAAGACCTTGGCCAGATGCAGATGTACGTCAATTACTTCGACCGCCACGTTAAAACCGCCGACGAAAACGCCAGCATCGGCATCGTCCTGTGCAAGAAAAAGCACGAAGCGCTGGTGGAAATCACCCTACCCAAAGACGCCAACATCCACGCTCGGGAATATCAGCTTTGCCTACCCAGCAAGGCTGAACTACAGGCCAAACTACTGGAGTGGACCGCGGAGGTAGGGGCATGAAGGCGGGGTGG
>JAQTZQ010000010.1 GCA_028687645.1 Rhodocyclaceae bacterium | reverse complement strand
ACGCATTCAAAAATTTATTCCGTTTCACTAAAATGAGTCGGATTGCCGGGTTGCCCAATACGAATTCCGAACGCGCTTTCGATATGTTCGTGAAAACGCGCTATGTGATGGCCAAGCACGATCAAAAGGCCGGGGTGGTGTTCATGACCGGTACGCCGGTGTCAAACAGCATGGCCGAACTGCACGCGATGCAGCGCTTTTTGCAGCCTCGCGCCCTGGATGCCGCCAATCTGGATCATTTCGATACGTGGGCCGGCAATTTTGGGGAGTCGGTGAACGCGCTTGAATTGGCCCCGGACGGTAGCGGTTACCGCATGCAGACGCGCTTTGCCCGGTTTATCAATCTGCCCGAACTGATGGGTTTGTTCCGCCAAGTGGCCGACATTCGCACGGCGGACATGCTGCAACTGCCGGTACCGATGGCGGCACGGGAAACCTGCGTTATCAAACCTTCAGCGGCGCTGCGCTCCTTTGTTGCCAGCCTCGTGTCGCGTGCTGAAGACGTGCGCAACGGCGCAGTAACGCCCGACGAGGACAATATGCTGGCCATTACCAACGATGGCCGGAAGGCAGCGCTCGACATGCGCCTGGTGGATGCCAGCGCCGCCGACGAGACCGACAGCAAGATTGCGACCTGTGCCAATAATGTGCACCGCATCTGGCAGGAAAGCGCCGCCAATCTCGGTACCCAAGCGGTGTTTTGCGATCTTTCGACACCGCGCAATGATGGCAGCTTCAGTGCCTATAACGACTTGCGCGACAAGCTGATGCTGCGCGGCATTCCGGCTGATCAGATTGCCTTCATCCACGATTACGATTCCGACGCGGCCAAGGAAACGCTGTTTTCAGCGGTTCGTGATGGTGTGGTGCGGGTGGTCCTGGGGAGTACCGCGAAAATGGGCGTGGGCACCAACATTCAGAACCGCCTGATTGCCTTGCATCACCTCGACGCGCCGTGGCGTCCGAGCGATGTTGAGCAGCGCGAAGGCCGTATCGTGCGCCAGGGCAACCAGAACGCCGCCGTGGCGATCTATCGTTATGCCACTGAATCGAGTTTTGATGCCTATATCTGGCAATGCCTTGAAAGCAAACTGCGCTTCGTGACCCAAATCATGCAAGGCGATAACGGTATCCGCAGCGCCGAAGATATCGAACTGGCTGCACTGAGCTATGCAGAAGTGAAAGCCTTGGCTTCCGGCAATCCGATGGTGCTGGAAAAGACCGCGATTGATACCGAACTGGCGAAACTTTCCATCCTGAAAACGCAGTGGGGCCAGCAGATTTGGCGCAATAAACAGGAACTGGCAAACATGCCGAGCCGCCTTGATCAGATTGGAAATCGCGTTGAGAACCTTAACCGTGACCTGGCCACGATGCAGCAAACCAGCGCACAATCCGCGATCATCCAAGGCATCGTCTGTCGCGACGAAAACGAAATGGCGCTGGCGATTGCCAAAGTCACACGCGGCCAGCGGAATTTCGGGGAAAGAATCACCTTGGGTTCTATTGGCCACTTTTCGATTGTCATGGAATCCCTCGTGAACGCGCGTACCTATACCTTGCGCGGCAACGCCGAAATCAACGTCGGCATGGTGACCTCGAATGCGGAAGCCGCCCGAAAGCTCTTCACGCTGGCCACTGCCGGTTCAGTGGCGCACATGGTTAGCGAGGCAGAGGATCATCGCCAGCGCACTATCACCCGCCGCGATGCGATTCATGCCGAGGTGAACAAGCCGTTCGACAAGCAAGATCGCTTTGAGCAGTTGCAGGTACGCCAGCGCGAAATCGAACAGGCGCTTGATCTTTCCAAAGGTGACATTGGCGCGATTGATGAGGATTTGAAAGAAGCGGCATAACGGGACGGCGGCACAGGGCGGTTTTGCTTGGGCGTCCGCCTTCCCGCCGAATGGCAACATTATTGGATTGGGAAACCTTATGTTTGGGCAAACGCTAAAAGCGGCTTTATTCGTGTTTGTGGTCTATTTTGGTGGGTTAGGTTTTATAAAACCGTCATACGAAGCACTGACGGTTTATCTTGCCATCAAAAAAATGGGAAAGGTCAGCGAAGGCAAAACCATCGGCGAGGGCCGGGAGGAATTGAAGGCGCTGCTCGCGAAAGATTTTCCCGTTTTAGCCAAGGATGATTCGCTATTGCTGGACGTGTCCCGCGCACCTGGCAACACGCTTGCCTATGGCGTGTACTATGAAAACGCATAAAAGTTATGAACGACGTACATATCGTTTCCGTCTTCGATGTGGCGAGCGATGCGCCGCTCATCCATGCCTTCAAGTAACCGGTTTTTGCGGCGAAATTGGCGGCTCAAATAACGCTTAGGTGTTGAAACGAACTCGCTAATATCAAGATGTCAATAACCGATTAAAGGAAAAAAATCATGGAAAACACCGTCGAAAGTTTCTTGGCCAGCATCGAAAAACGCTATGTCCCGGCAGCCGAGCGCCCGAAAACCGCCGCCAACCCGGCGTGGATTTCGTTTTTGGATCGCTTGCCGGATCGCGACGAGTACGAGCGCGTTTTGGTGTACACCGGTGGCGTCGAGTTCGCCGGCCAGCAGGTGTTTGACCTCCCTATAGACGATCTCGCGCCGAATTTTTATCAGCCTCAAGAGGCTTATATGGCCACTCACTGGATGGCGCATCCTGCCCATCTGGATATGTCCGTGCCTGGCACAAAATCCCCGTGCGATTCTGAGGCGCTTCTTGCTGAGGCGGTACCCGATCTGCCCAGCGATCTGGAGGCTATCGCGGCGCGTTATGCCTGGCTGCGTGCTCGGATGTGCGCCAAGGATGTTGCCATTTTCGCGATGCGAAACCCAAATCACGTCGATTGGGAGGATGCGCCCGAGGATGTTGATGTTGCTGTCGATCGGCAGCGGCAGAAAATCGCTTAGGCGGTGGCGGCGAACAGCTAGAATTCTGTCATAGCAATTTTTTCAGGGGATACAAATTGGCATCATCCAACACCCATTTTCTGATCGTCGGCGGGAAAATGCTCATCTCTGGCCTGCCGGATGCTGTCTCGACGGTGTTCAACAATCTCACTGGCGAGAATTTCCGGCGCTGGCCTGATCCGGTAGAAGCGCACCGGGATTGGTTATCGCGCCACGAGTTCGAGTTCGGCCACGTCTTGCCGATGCTTGAGACGGTTGCCGTGGTTGATGTGGACGGCGAGCAGATTACGGCATCTCATATCGGCCTCGCCCTGCCCCGCCTTGATCCGGTCATCGGCGAAAGCTACATGGTCAAGGTGCTGCCCATCGACGGCAAGCCGGATTGGCGGCGCATGCGGCTGATCAGTCACTTGGAAAAGTCCAGCGAGACGCGGGAGATTTTTCATTTTATGTGCAACGGCCTGTGCTACCCGGTCACGCGAGAAGCCCTGAATTCAAGAGTCATGCCGCTGGCCGTTGAGTTATTGGCGGCTTGATCGTGGAACTCTGGGCGCAATTTGTCTTCTTCTTCCTGCTGATGGCGGCAGGTCGTTTTGTGTTTTCGCGCCTTCTTGCCTGGCATCTGAGGGCTGAGCGGCGGGAGTTGGAAAAAGACATTGATGTTTATTGACAGCGAGGCCGTGGCCGATCTTTTGCCAGCAGAAAGTAACCACAATGCAGATGCTGTGGCTGCCGTAGACGAGATGCTTTCCTTTATGCGGGCTCAAAGGGCTGTGGCTGACGTTGATCTTGAAGTGCTCAGTGACGAGGGACGTGCTTAAACTTCAGAATGTTTTTCGCATAAATACAATCATCATCGCAACAAACTTTGGCTCGATAGCGGGCAGGGAAAAAAATGGCAGAACAGACAGGCTCAGGCGCATCGCTGGCGGATTTCATCTGGAAAAACGCCGAAGACCTTTGGGGTGATTTCAAGCACACGGATTTCGGCAAGATCATTCTGCCGTTTACCTTGCTGCGTCGATTGGAATGTGTGCTGGAACCGACACGCGAAGGCGTCCGCGAAAGCTACGCCACTTTCAAGGATGCGGGGATCGACCTTGATCTGGTGCTTCGGCAGGCCACCCGCTACCCGTTTTACAACACGTCCGAATACGCCTTGGACAGCTTGGGTAGCACCAAGACCCGCCAGAACCTTCAGGATTACATTGCGCACTTTTCGGACAACGCCAGGATCATTTTCGAGCAGTTCGATTTCTCGAACACCATCATCCGGCTCGACAAGGCCGGTGTACTCTTCAAGATTTGCAAAAACTTCGCCGGAATCGACCTTCATCCGGTAGCGGTACCGGATCGCGTGATGAGCAACCTCTACGAGCACCTGATCCGCCGCTTTGGTGCCGAGGTCAACGAAGGTGCCGAGGATTTCATGACGCCCCGCGACGTGGTGCATCTATCCACTGCGCTTTTGCTTGACCCGGACGATGCTCTGTTCGAGTCCAATCCCGGCCTGATTCGTACCCTATATGACCCGACCTGTGGCACGGGCGGATTCCTGACAGATGCCATGAGCCATGTTGCTGAGTACGGCAATCATTCCAAGGTTCCTCCTGTGCTTGTTCCTTATGGACAAGAGCTTGAGCCGGAAACTCACGCCGTCTGCCTGGCCAGTATGTTGCTGCGCACGCTGGAATCCGATCCGGGCCGCGACCTATCGAAAAACATCCGACTGGGCAGCACGCTTTCCAATGATCAGTTTGCGGGAGAGCGGTTTCACTATGGCCTCTCCAATCCGCCTTTCGGCAAAAAATGGGAGAAAGACGCTGCGTTCGTCAACACAGAGCACACCGAGAAGGGCTACAACGGTCGCTTTGGCCCTGGCCTGCCCCGCATCAATGACGGCTCTATGCTATTCCTGCTGCATCTGGCCGACAAGCTGGAACTGCCCGAGTTGGGAGGTGGCCGCGCAACCATTGTTCTTTCAGGCTCCCCCCTTTTTAACGGTGGCGCTGGGTCAGGGGAATCCGAAATTCGCCGTTGGCTTTTGGAAAACGATCTGGTCGATGCCATTGTGGCGCTGCCGACGGAAATATTCTTCCGCACCGGCATTGGCACTTATCTCTGGGTTCTCTCCAACAAGAAGCCGGAACATCGGCGTCATCAGGTTCAACTGATCAACGCCACGGGACTTTGGACCTCAATCAAAAACGAGGGCAACAAGCGCCGAATTATCAGCGACGATCAGAGGCGACAAATCGTGGAAGTGTACTCGTCCGCAGAGAGTGGCGAACTCAGTCGCATGCTCGACTATCGTCGATTCGGCTACCGCCGCATCCGTGTACTGCGTCCGTTGCGCATGTCGCTTCACATCAATGCGGAAACGATGAACCGCCTTGAAAGCGAGAAGGCCTGGGGCAAGCTCACGCCCGATCAACAGACTGCATGGATGCGAGCCTTAAATCCGCATATCGGCTCAATACACCCATTCGCCTGGGCTGAATCCTTCGCGGATGAGGCGGTAAAGAGGGATACTGCCGTTGGTAAGGTTGGCAAGCCCTTCCTCAAGGCGCTGGTCAATGCCTTCGGTATCCGCGATACGGAAGGTGAGCCAGTCATTGATGCGGACGGGAATACCGTTGCAGACAGCGGCCTGACTGACTACGAAAACGTACCGCTCCTTGAGGATACCCGGGACTACTTCGCCCGCGAGGTGCTGCCCCACATTCCCGATGCCTGGATCGACCAGTCCTACGTGGACAAAACTGACAACGGCGTGGGCATTGTCGGTTACGAAATCAACTTCAATCGCTTCTTCTACCAGTACGTGCCGCCGCGCAAGCTGCATGACATCGATGCGGAACTGAAGCAGGTTGAGTCGGAGATTGCTGCGCTTCTTGCTGAGGTGGCCACAGAATGAAAGCCAAACCATTTAACCTTGATCCTTCCTCATGGATTGCGATTGCTAATGAGCGTGCTCCGCAATCAGCAAGCGTGACCGAGTGGTTTTCTGGGGAAACTGCGCCGGGGGTTACTGGGTATTACGAGCGCCATTTCACCGATGGAAATGTCATCCAGTGGTGGGATGGAAAGGAATGGCGGTCGCACAACCCTCATGAGCTTAAAGGCAGCGCACCGCACTGGAGGCAAGTAGGCGACTACCCTTACTGGAGGGGGCTCAAATGAAGAGCCACAAACAAGAACTCTTTAGCCGGATGCAGCGGCAACATCATCGGAATAACCCATGGCGATTGAGTAAGGGTGGCTTGTATATCCCGCACTCCTACGCCGAAACCAAGCCCGATAGCCTGTCCTGGTGGGATGACTTTGGCTTCATCCTCAACGGTAGGCGAGTCATCGTTTGGTGGCAGCATCCGCGTTATATCTACCGTACCGCCATCGAATCACAATCCTGGGATCAGGCTGGCCCTGACCCGCAGGATGATTGGCTTTTTGACGGAGCAACAACCAACTACAAGCAGGTTGGAAAATCCCGCAAAAAAATCGTCAGCTACACCTCCCGACAGCCATCGGCAGAGCAGGACGCTTACTACGAACATCTGCGTGCCGTTCGTCAGCGCATGGAAGCCGAAGGGATCGATCTGGAGGTCAATACCTCCTGGAAGCGCGAACGCTTGAACTGGGCGACGGGCGTTAGCCTGATTGTTCCATTGGAAGTCAGAAGCGAAGATGAACTTGCACAAGTGGCAACCTTGGCGCGGCAACTTCTTCTTGGACAAACGACCTTGCAAAACGAGTTTCCTGATTATCGATATGGAAAGGCTGATTGGATCAAGGAACAAGAGGCAGCAAAGTGATCTCAACACTTCGCCTGTTTTCGCTAAACCGCTTTCCAATTGAAACCAGCACCGCTTGGTATCTGAATGACTTGGGTGAGTTCCGAGGAAAACAGGCGCTTTACACTCAGCAATCACCGCAGCGTCTGAAGGCGCTTCGGGAGTCTGCGATTATTGAAAGTGCTGTCTCATCGAATCGGATTGAAGGCGTTACGATTGATCCGAATCGCGTACGCGATATTCTGGTTGCGCCAAGGCCGCTATTTCGCGACCGGGACGAAGAAGAAGTTCGCGGCTATCGTGATGCATTGGCCTTGATCCACAAGGAAGGCAATCACCTGCCTATCATTAATGAAACGATCTGCCGTTTACATGCACTGACCCGTGGACAAATCTGGGATGCCGGGAAATACAAGGAACGGGATGGCGACATCATCGAGCGCTACCCGGACGGCTCCGAACGTGTTCGATTTCGCACCATTCCTGCGGCAGAAACACAGACGGCTATGGATACGTTGGTAGCCGACTGGCAGCAGTGCCTTGAAGAGCGCTGGGTGCCCCCGCTGATTGCACTCGCTGCCTTCAATCTTGATTTCCTGTGCATCCACCCATTCCGGGATGGCAATGGCCGTGTCTCTCGATTGCTGTGGCTGTTACAGAGCTATCAGATGGGTTATGAGGTCGGTCGCTACATCAGCGTGGAGCGCTTGGTCGAGCAAAACAAGGAGCGTTACTACGAGACGCTTGAGTTGAGTTCAACAGGCTGGCATGAGGGCAAACATAACCCGTGGCATTACATTAACTACGTCCTGTCCATCAAGAAAACGGCTTACCGTGACTTCATTGAGCGCGTTGGCGAGGTCAAAGCCCCTCGTGGCGAAAAGCGTGAGAGGGTTGTTGCTGGCATCAACCAATTGCTCTCCCGTAACAAAGGTGGATTCAAGATCAGCGAATTGGAGCAAGTTTGCCCCGGTGTCAGCCGTGACATGGTTCGCCATGTCTTGCGCGAGCAGCAAGAGCTAGGTTTTATCGGTTGTTCTGGGCGCGGCGCTGGCGCTATGTGGTCGAGAACAAGCGGTGACAATGAAGGTAATCCATTACCTCCAAGTAAGGGTAATGAAGGGGGTAATAACGAATGAGCCACTACAAGCCTTACCCGGCCTACCGGGATTCCGGCGTGGAATGGATTGGGCGGGTGCCGGAGCATTGGCGGGTTACTCCGCTCAAGGTCATTGCGGACACGGTAAATGGCGCAACTCCTGAAAGCGGCAAACCAGAATACTGGGGTGGAGATATTGCGTGGTACACCCCGACCGACATCGATAATGAAGTCGCGTCAAAACTTGGAGCGCCACGTCGCTATATTACCCAAGCGGGCTATGACAGTTGTGCCGTAAAACTATCCCCACCAGGAAGCGTGGTTCTCAGCACCCGCGCACCGATTGGTAGTGTTGGAACAACAACAATTCCCTCTACGATCAACCAAGGCTGCCGAACCCTAATTCCCGCACAGCATGTGCCTACGAATTATTTGGCATCTACGTTAGTTGCGGCCAGAGAAGAATTACGGCTACGCGGCAACGGCACGACCTTTCAGGAATTGTCGACCGAGGCGTTAAGGTCTTTGCGTATTCCAATGCCGCCGCTTTCTGAGTGCGTTTCGATTGCCGGTGGCCTTCACCGCGAAACCACCCGCATCGACGCCCTTATCACCAAGAAAACCCGCTTCATCGAACTCCTGAAGGAAAAGCGCCAGGCGCTCATCACGCATGCTGTTACCAAGGGGCTTGATCCCGGTGTGAAGATGAAGGATTCGGGTGCGGAGTGGCTAGGAGACATTCCAGAATATTGGGACTTTGTAGCCAGTAATAGTCTTTTCCCAGAAAGCAAAGAGCGAGCATGGGCTGAGGATGAACACCTCTCGGCGACCCAGAAATACGGTGTAATTCCGCTGGCAGAATATGAACGCTTAGAGGAACGCCAAGTAACGCATGCAGTGAAGAATCTTGATCAACGTAAGCATGCTGAAGTCGGTGATTTCGTTATTAGCATGCGGAGTTTTGAAGGTGGGATTGAGCGGGTCAAGGCTCGTGGATGTGTTCGGTCTTCATACGTCGTGCTAAAAGCCAGCGAGAATGCACATATTGGCTTTTTTACCTACCTGTTCAAATCGGGCGCATACATTCAAGGTCTTCAGGCAACGGCGACATTCATCCGGGACGGCCAAGACCTCAGCTACAACAATTTCCGCCAAGTAAAACTGCCCTGTCCAAGTCTCGATGAGCAAAAGTCGATTGCCGACTTTCTCGATAAGTCAGTAAGCAGAATCGACAGCCTCACCGAAAAAACCCAGCGCAGCATCAACCTTCTCAAAGAACGCCGCGCTGCCTTTATTACCGCTGCCGTCACCGGCCAAATCGACCTCCGGGGGTCCGTATGAGCGACACCGCACACCAAGAAAAGCACTTCGAGAGCTACGTCGTTGCCCAGATGGAAGCGCAAGGCTGGCAGGTTGGCGAAACTACCATGTACGACACTGAGCGGGCGTTGTACGCGGAGGACTTGATTGCCTGGCTGGAAGCCTCCGGCCAAGGTGAGAAATGGGCCAAGCTCAAGAAGGACAATGGCGACCGTGCCCTCGACATCCTGATGGATCGGCTGGCGAAGGCGCTGGAAACACATGGCACAGTTCAGGTGTTACGCCAAGGCTTCTCCATTGCCGGATGTGGGCATATCGATCTCTCTGAAGCCGCGCCGGAAGACAAGCGCAACGCCGACGTACTGAAGCGCTATGCCGCCAATATCCTTCGCGTGGTGCCGCAGCTTCAGTACCACCCATCACGCAAGCTGGCGATTGATCTGGTGCTGTTTATCAACGGCATTCCGGTGGCGACTATTGAACTCAAGACTGACTTTACCCAGTCGGCAGAAGCCGCCATGGATCAGTACCGCACCGACCGCCTGCCCTACGACCCAAAAACCAAACGCAAGGAACCGCTGCTGAGTTTCAAGCGCGGGGCTGTTGTCCATTTCGCCATGTCGGATTCGGAAATCCAGATGGCGACCAAGCTCGACGGCGAGAACACTTTCTTCTTGCCGTTCAACAAGGGAAACAATGGCCATGCGGGCAACCCCGAGGGAAAACTGAAGGCGGATGGCACCCGTGAATACCCGGTCGCTTACTTCTGGGAAGATGTCTGCAAGCCGGACGCCTGGCTGCGCGTCTTCCATAGCTTTGTCTATGTCGAGAAGAAGGATGTTGTTGACCTGAAAGGCAACTGGTCCAAAAAGGAAACCCTGATCTTCCCGCGCTTCCACCAGTGGTCTGCGGTCAACGAGATGATCGCCGATGCCAAGCAGAACAGCCCCGGTATGGTCTATCTGGCCGATCACAGCGCCGGTTCTGGAAAGACGAGCACGATTTCCTGGACGGCGCATGATCTCTTGAAGTTGCGCCGTGACAACGGCGATGCAATCTTCAGCAGCGTCATCATCGTGACTGATCGCAACGTACTGGACGGCCAGCTTCAGGATGCTGTCAAACAGATCGACCACCAGTTTGGCGTGATCGCTGCCATTGATCGTCAAAAATCCTCGAAGTCGAAAAGTCAGCAGTTGGCGGATGCGCTGCTGGCTAGTACCCCCATCATCGTGGTGACCATCCAGACCTTCCCGTATGCGATGGAAGCCATCGTGACGGACAAGACCCTGAAAGGCAAAAACTTCGCCGTCATCATCGACGAGGCGCACAATTCCCAGACTGGCACCACGGCCGCCAAGCTCCAGACAGCGCTCGCGATGAGTGGCCAAGGCAAGATGGCTTCGTTGACCGTTGAGGAATTGCTTGAGCAGCTTCAGAAGTCTCGTGCCCGTCCGGACAACATCAGCTATTTTGCTTTTACGGGCACACCCAAGCATTCCACGCTGATGCTCTTTGGCCGTCCTGCCGACCCGACACAGCCGCCGTCCAAGGACAATCTGCCGAAAGCCTTCCATCGCTACTCGATGCGCCAGGCAATCGAAGAGGGGTTCATCTTGGATGTCTTGAAGGGCTATGTCCCCTACAAGACCGCTTTTAATCTTGCCAAGCAGATCGAGGACAACAAGCGGGTCAGCGCAAAGGCTGCAAAACGAGCTTTGGCTCAATGGATGTCGCTGCACCCAACCAATGTCACCCAGAAGGTGCAGTTCATCATCGAGCACTTCAGCAGGAACGTGGCGCACCGGCTAGATGGCAAGGCCAAGGCAATGGTTGTGACCAGCTCCCGCGCCGCCGCCATTCGCTACAAGAAAGCGTTTGACCGCTACATCGCCCAGCATACCGAGTACGGCTATATCCATTCTTTGATTGCCTTCTCGGGCAAGGTCACGGGCAAACAAGTGATGCACGGTGACGATGCGCAATTCAAAGATGATCTGTTCATCGTCGATGAGAACGAGGAATACACCGAGGAAAGCATGAACCCGGACGTGAAGGGGCAGGATTTACGCCTTGCCTTTGATCGACCGGAGTATCGCGTGATGCTCGTGGCTGACAAGTTCCAAACCGGTTTCGATCAGCCTAAACTGGTTGCTCAATATATCGACAAGAAAATCGCCAACGATGTCGAAATCGTTCAGACCTTCTCTCGCCTGAATCGGATGGCACCGGGCAAGGATCAAGTCTTCATTATCGACTTCGTAAACGACCCAGAAAATGTGCGCCGCGCCTTTGCCATGTACGACGACGGGGCACAGATTGATGATGTGCAAGACCTCAACGTGGTCTATGAAATTAAGGAACAACTAGACTGCCAAGGCTTGTACCAAGCGGCTGACCTCGAAGCCTTCAAGGAAGCGCGTTTCAAAACCATCCGCGACATCACGCACGCCCAAGAGCCACAACACAAGGCGCTCTACACCGCGACGGAAGGGCCAACCCGGCTATTCAACCAACGCATGAAGATGCTGCGCGAAGCGATCGCAACCTGGGAGGCGGCATTCGATAAGGCTCACAGCCAAGGCGATCAGGCAGGCATGAAGTCGGCAGACCATCACAGGCAAGAGCACGCCGAGCAAATCAAGGCGCTGATGGCGTTCAAGGCGGGCCTGGGCCGTTTCTGCCGCACCTACGCCTACGTGGCTCAGTTGATCGACTTTGGCGACCCGGAACTGGAGAACTTCGCCGCTTTCGCCAAACTGCTGCAAAAGCGCCTCTCGGGCGAAACGCCGGAGAACGTCGACTTGAAGGGCTTGGTGCTGTCTGGCTTCGACATCAAGGGAAAGGATGACGCTCCCGCTGAAGAAGTAGATGCGCCCCTGCTCAAGCCTATTGTTGGGCCTGGAGGTGGTGGCGCAGGCGATACACCGCGCTTCCTCACCGAAATCATCGATAAGCTTAATCATCTCTTTGGCGAGGCTACGCCGCTGGGCGATCAGGTGGCGTTCGTGAATCAGATCGCAGCCATTGCTCGTGAGAACGACGTGGTGATGGCGCAGGTTGAAAGCAATACACGAGATCAAGCCATGAAGGGCAATCTACCTGGTGCAGTTCAGCAAGGCGTTGTTCGCGCCCTCACCAGCCACCAAAAACTCGCTACGCTGGTCTTGAAGTCGGATCGGCAAGCCATGTCTGCACTGACCGATGTGATTTATGAATTGATCTGCAACCAGCAGAACATCGACCTAGACAGATCAAATGTTTGATCTCCTGACGGTCTCCATGCAGACCATGGCAATCGTTCGTGTTTTACCCAAAATCCAAATTATTTAACGAGGTTTCCCTTTGGACCCCATTGCAACCGCTTTTGAAACGCTAAATTCCCATCCCGATTTCCGGGTACTTCGCCGCTTTGCCCCGGTCGATTGTTACCGCCAGCCGCAAGGGGCGACCCGCACGATGATGGTGATCGACACCGAGACAACCGGCCTATCCGCTGCGCAAGACAAGATCATCGAAATCGGCTTCGTCCTGGCACGCTTCGATGCCGCCACCGGGGATATCTGCGACGTGATCGAACGCTATTCAGGCCTTGAAGACCCCGGATTTCCCTTGTCGGAAGCGATCAAGGAAATCACCGGCATCAGCGATGCTGATCTGGTGGGCCAGCATTTCGATGATGATCGAATTCGCGCTGCGATTGCGAAAGCCGATCTGGTGGTTGCCCACAATGCTCAGTTCGACCGTGGCTTTCTCGACCTGCGTTTCCCGGATTTCACCGGGAAGTGGTGGGCGTGTTCGATCAAGGACGCGCCGTGGACGGAAATGCGTACCGGCTCAGCGAAGCTGGAATTCCTGGCAACCCAATGCGGCGTTTTCTATGACGCGCACCGGGCGCTGGTCGATGCCGAAGTGCTGCTGCATGTCCTGACAGTTGAGGCACACGATGGGAACTCGGTGTCGTCGCATCTCATTGCCCGAGCCAGAAAACCAAGCTACCGCGTTTGGGCCATTGATTCACCGTACGACCGCAAGGACGATCTCAAAGGTGCCGGTTACCGCTGGGCGGACGGCAACGATCCCGCCCTGCCCCGGAAGGCATGGTACAAAGACGGCGTGCTCGAACTGGACGACGAGTTGAAATTCCTGGGCGGAATTTATGGCACGGCAAAAGAGGTTGTCGTGGAGGCGATGACGGGGCGCGAGCGGTATTCGAGTCGGGCTGGTGTGATCAGCAATCGTGCGGTATTGGTTTCCGCTTAGGCGTTAGTCCAACGTTTGCTTGGCGTCCTTCAGGAGCAGCAGCAATTGCTGTTCGCTCAAGGGGGACGCGATGAACCCGAAGCGGCGATAGAAACTTGCTGCTACCTCATCAATCGGTTGGGTTAGCATCCCTCGGATTCCGGCATGCTCGGCAATGAGAAGTGTACGGCGAATCGCATCTTGCAACATGCCAAAGCCTATCCCCTCTCCCTGATGCTGCGTCGAAACCGCCAAACGAGCAAGGACAACCACGGGGATCGGGTACTGCCCCATCCCTTTGCGGACACGCTCAGGAACGGCCAGCGTATCGACCTGGCCAACGGTCAGACTAAAATAGCCGACCACACAATCATCATCGGCAACGACAAACGTTTTTGCTGATCCACTGCCTTGTGCTTGCCGTGCATGTCGAATCAGCCAGTCGTTAAGTGCCGGTTTTCCACAATCAAAGTTTTCGAGTCGATGCCGCGCAGCGAGAGAATCAGGACTGCTCAGGCTCATCAAACAGACCAAGGCGCTTTGCGAGAAAATAAATCCCGCAAGCCATCATTAGGCTGCGCTGGACGCTCAAGCAATTCGATCAATGCTTGGTATTGGCCACCAGACACCATAAATAGGCGCTGGTCCAGCAGGGTTTGCTCAGCAGCAAGGCATGCGCTATCCAAAATGTAATCCGTCAATGATTTATGAGCCACCTCGGCAGCGCGGCGCAGGATCGTTTCTTGTTCTGGTGTGGCTCGCAGCCCTAAGCGTGAAGATCGGGTAACAAGTGAAGTTGCGATAGCAGGCATCAGAAATCCTTTCGTCAATTTCGCAATGTTAGTACAAATGACGCACAATCGCCAGTCCCAAGCTTGTCTGGCCAAAGCGTAGAGGATGCGCAATCATGCGGTGAAAAATTCGCTTAGGCAATCAGGCGGAAATGCCACAATTACTTATCGAAACGGCATTCAAAGGGAAAAAAGAGGTTGTCGTGGAGGCGATGACGGGGCGCGAGCGATATTCGAGTCGGCCTGGTGTGATCAGCAAACGTGCGGTATTGGTTCCAACATAATTGAGGTACATGCGGTGGCAATTCTGAAATTTTTTCTGCTTCCAGCCAGCGAATGCGCGAAGGCACTGGAACTCCATGCGATTGCCAAAGAGGATGCCTTGGCAGCAAAGCGCGATCTTTTGGCCAAGTATGGCGCTGATGCGATTTTGCGATCTGGTGTGCATATTGAGGCCTTGGCTTGGCGAGACCAGCCGATTGCGATGGCAGGGTTTACTGTTCCGAAGTGGAATGCCGGTCAAGGCGTTTGGCTTCAAAAGCCCAAGAAAAATACGTTGCGCGGCAAGCAGGCGGCGCAGGAGATGGGTGAGGTTGGCAAACTGCTTGAAATTTGGCAGTGGTCGTTGGAGAGTGCACTGGGCGTTGATGGCAGTCTGTTTGGCTATTATCGTGGCAGCCGCGTCTTTCTCAATAGCATCGCAAGGCCGCTTAATGACGGCCGAGTAGTTCTGAGTCTGCCGGTGCGCGATTCCCAGGACTACAAGCGCGGCAGTCTTGGTAGCGATCCTGTTGCACCGCCCTTTGCCGTGGAAATCCCCCAAGCAGAAGCCGAACAGTTGGTTGGTGAACCAGTTGGATAATCGAAGCGGCACCAAAATCGTAGTGCGAAAGTCGAGGCTGCAATTCGATTCCACTTCCCTTGTTGGCGAAAATTTCGCTTAGGCAATCAGGCGGAAATGCCACAATTGCTTATCGAAACGGCATCTAAAGGGGAGAAAGTGAACTACGGACAAATGCAGGCGGTCATGGTGTTGGCTGGCAAGCGCCTTGGATACGAGATGCCCAGCGTGGCCAATGCCGAGAAGGTTCTTGGCGGAGAGCCGGTGCACGTTATGCACCAAGCGGCAATCGAGCGGGATGCTGCGGATATCCACAAAATTATTCGCGGCGACCCGCCCGAGGTGATGGCTCAGGCTAACAAGCACTGCGCTGATCTAATTTCCGAATACAAGCTAAGCTGAGGTCGCCATGCAGGATTATATCGAGTGCCAATTCCATCGCAATTGCGGCGGCTATTGCGATACCGAAGAAGAGATCATGCTTTCGTTGTGCGCCAATTGCCTGCAAGAAATGCGCGATGAAGAGCGGCGCGAGAGCGAAATCGACGCCAAGCTTGCGTTGTTGGTGAAGCAGCGGGACGAACTCCTTGCTGCGCTCGAAGCGGTGCTGGCCATGCCCGAGCGCGACGGCACCCAGCAGACCGCTATGGCGCGGCATGGTGCGAAAAAGGCGGCGCGAAATCTAATCAACGCGGCGAAAAGCGATGCTGCGCCGAAATCGTAGCGAGAAAATTTACGCCACGACGCGGCGGCGGTTTTCCGAGGCGGAACTTCGGATGCTGCGGTTTCGTCCGGAAGGCAGCGGCTGGATCAAGCGCGGCGCTTGTCGGGTCGTTTTGGCGACAGCAGGCGCGGATGGCAGGGTTACGCCGCTTGTGCGCGGCTGGCGGTACTAATTTTTTTGGAGGAATTGATGGTTTATTCGCAAAAAGTGGGCTTGTTTCGCGGAATGTTGGATAGCTTCGCTGAGTTATTTGGTTATTCTTCCGCCGCCACGATGGAATCCTGTATTCGCGGCGCGGAAGATGCGGCTTATAAACGAGCTTCGGAATCGCAAAGTGCGCCTGTCATGGTTTCGGCGGTAAAAACCAATCAATTCGACAAGCCGTATCGCTATTTTGTGTCTTATATGTACCAGGGATGCACTCCCTGCACGGGACATGGCCATACCTTAGTTGGTCTCGATCAGCCAATGTCTGGCTCTGAAGATTTCAATAGGCTGGTCGATTTGATTTCCAAGTCGAACAATAACGCAAAAGTCGTTGTGCTTAGTTTTCAGCGGCTGGAAGATGCTGGCGAGCAAGGTGCTGAATGAGCTATAGCGGCATCCCTTACGAAGCGCTTGATAGCGCCGGCAACGCAGTAATGCGCGATGCCAAGGTGATCGGCGAACTACCGCACGAGCTTCGCCTAAAGGCGTGCGAGGACGCGGCACAAGGCATTGGGCGGGCGCTCGGCTTGCGTCCGATTCGTGCTATCCCCTTCGGCGCACCTGTTTACGAGGCGTTCGGGCTGACCCGGCCTGAAGCCAAGGCCCATGCGCAATGCCGGTTGCTGCTAACGCTTGGGCATGGGGTTAGGTTGGTTTATTGCGCGTAATCGTCGGGTGTGTGGCGATGACCCACCGTTTCCGGTGGGTGATGCAAGGCGGCGTTGTATATCTCGACCAGGAAACATTGTTTCAATCCACACCCACCGTTTCCGGTGGGTGATGCCGCCATCGGCGAATACGTTGCCTGGTGGATAAGCGTTTCAATCCACACCCACCGTTTCCGGTGGGTGATGCGCCAGTGGTCGCAAGCTGGATTGACAGCATTGAGGTTTCAATCCACACCCACCGTTTCCGGTGGGTGATGCTTTGGCAGAGGTGCGAGTAAAACACCCTGGCGGCGTTTCAATCCACACCCACCGTTTCCGGTGGGTGATGCTCGCCGAAATTTTGGCTAAGAAGCTGGTTTACCTGTTTCAATCCACACCCACCGTTTCCGGTGGGTGATGCCATTATGTTGCAAGGCATTGATAATTTTACTTTATTTCAGTCCTTTGCGCGAACCTCAAAACCATTTCCTAGCTGACAATCAGGGCTGGCGTTACTCCGATTCCTGTGTCAGTAGTCCGTGAAGCGCAGGCCGTCTTAATCCCTTTGAATCAGGGCTGGGTTTGATCATTTATTGATCCCGCAGTCTCACCAATCGTCAAGTCTTAATCCCTTTGAATCAGGGCTGGGTTTGATCTGTTGCAGTCTTCACCTACCTCGTGTGGGAGATGGTCTTAATCCCTTTGAATCAGGGCTGGGTTTGATCGGCGGCAATGTTTGATTACATCATTGTCGACGGTCTTAATCCCTTTGAATCAGGGCTGGGTTTGATCCGCCGGGTCGGGTCAATCAGTGATCGAAAACGTCTTAATCCCTTTGAATCAGGGCTGGGTTTGATCCGACTAGATTACGGTTGTCCGGCTCACCGTCGGTCGTCTTAATCCCTTTGAATCAGGGCTGGGTTTGATCTTATTTTGCGCTTAAATCATTGTTTGATTACCGTCTTAATCCCTTTGAATCAGGGCTGGGTTTGATCAATGTTCGCCAGCATTATCATTATCTTATTTTAGTCTTAATCCCTTTGAATCAGGGCTGGGTTTGATCTACGGTCGTCCCAACCCCGCACGGGTGGGAAGGTCTTAATCCCTTTGAATCAGGGCTGGGTTTGATCTAGCCTGCGCATCATCAAAGATGTAGATGATGAGTCTTAATCCCTTTGAATCAGGGCTGGGTTTGATCCGCGCCACCCAAAAAACCAATTTGCAATCAATGGTTTGGCGCAACCGCTTTGGGTTTTTTCGGGAAGCATTGCAATTATATCCAAAAAAAGAGGAAATCAATCTTCCGTCCAAATCAAAAACTCCGGCGTCGGCACAGCACGGTTCAACGCAAACACACTATCCAAACGGGCGTAATGTTCGTCCGGGTATTTCCCTTTTATGCTGATGCAATGGCCAACCGCCGAGAGATAAGAAGGCTTTTCTTTGCCCAGCAAATGGACCAAATAATAAAAATCGTCCTCACATTCAACCACACCGACCAAGCGGCCAAGTTCGATATCGTGGGCTATGCAAATATCGTTGTGGAATGGCCGCATTTCCGCCGCTAAGGATTCGATGGTCGTAATCATCATGATGCAACCAGTGCATCTGATGCTGGCAAATAATCGGCAAAGTCCTTGTAGACCACGAACGGCTCAGAATCAAAAGTATCGCCCGTGCAACTATCCGTGGTGCAGCACTGTTCAACCACCTCCGCTGACAGCGCTTCGATATTCCCGCCACCCAAACGAATACCGTAAAGTGCTTTCCAGGGCATCATCACCGTGTTGCCGTTAGGCATCACAACTGGCTCTTCAGAGTCCGGGATAAATTGCCGAATGATTAGGCCGCAATCGTTTTCGAGACCATTGCGCAACGCGGCAAGTAGCATGTGTCGGTGACTTGGCTTATAGCCAACGCTGCCGTCGGCATGGACATCAAAATCAAAATCGTCCTCGGAATCCGAAATTGTGATGATTTTCCGGCCCGGAATTTGGCAAATGGCGTCCAGCAGCAACGTGGCCTTATGTTTCTTCTTTTTCCACATAAAATTTCCTTTGGTAATACAAATCTAATCAGCAAAACCTTTTGCGCATCCCGGTTCCCCGGTAGAGGCTTGGTGATTGGCGGTGAAGCCGATAGGCCTCTTGGGTTGCTCAGGCAGCATCGTCAATTGGCGGATTGCTTCGACAACCTGCTTCAACTGGACGCGAGTGTTATGCGCGAACGTATCTTGCTGAAGCGCCAAGGCTTCGGTTTTTTCTTCAAGGTCGGCAAGGCGCTTGGCTAGGTCTTGATGGCTGGCAATCAGTTCTCGCATGCGAACAAACTCCCGCACAACATAGATTCCCATTGCCACTGCCTGATCGCTGTTCAGTACATTGGCAGCCTGAATCGCGCCATGCTCGGTGAAGGCGAATGGCAACGTCTTAGCAAATTTTAGCTTTGATAGGTGGTCGCAATTTGCGACCACCTCCGCCTTCTCTTCGTCGGAGAGCTGAAACATAAAATCAGCCGGGAAACGTTCACGGTTGCGTTTTAACTGCTCGTTCAAACGCTTTGTCGGC
This sequence comes from Rhodocyclaceae bacterium, assembly GCA_028687645.1. Taxonomy (GTDB): domain Bacteria; phylum Pseudomonadota; class Gammaproteobacteria; order Burkholderiales; family Rhodocyclaceae; genus Azonexus. Next base: position 30,647 of record JAQTZQ010000010.1, on the reverse strand, counting down.
ACGCCATAGAGTTCGGCGAGATCAGCATCGATCATGACGCGCTGGCCTCGAATTGTTAGAATCCGAGCGGTGAGCGTCTCTGTCGCAACGATGTTTGGCATTGGCATCAACAGTCCCCCTCAACGCCTTCCAACACCACACGGCGGCGGTTCAGGCACTCCAGCATCACTTCCGTCGCTTCCCAAGCACGCATTGCCGCATTGTCGGCAGACTGGTTCAGGGACAGCTTTAGGCTTGCACTCAAGGCGCGGTAGGCGTCTATGGCTCCCTCAACACGCGAAAGCATCGCTTCGTTCGCCAAAATTCCGTTGCGATTTATCAAGGCGTCGATACTTGCCTGAAACTCGGCTGCCCTTGGATGAGGTTCGGCCATCGCTAAATATGCCCAGTCTTGGGTCGCTCCGCAGTACGGACATATCCATCCCGCGCTGGTGGCCACCAACACGTCAGTCACGGAGTTTACGGGCGCATGGGAGTGATCGCCGCGATTTCCGCAGGTAAACGGATGAAATTTTGGGTAATCCGAAAGCACATCGGCCTGGATTTCGTTTAGGCGCTGCACTTGCGCAGCGCTAAATGGGGCAACGACTCTCAAAATTCTTCCCTTTTCAAAGACAAAAATCCATCAACGCACGGGCGTACATCATCACAAAACCGTCCTCGCTCGCAGCATCCACTGCCCAGACCTTGTAGACCGGCATGATCGCCTTGTCGGCAACTACGTTGACCTGCGCGAACATAAACTCGATCCGAACCACCTGGCCAACTTCGAGGCCTTGCCAAGTGAGCATCTTTTCCGCGATTCTCGCGGTGCGAAAACGGGAATATTTATCCGGTGAAGCCTCGAAATCCTGCTGGTCGTACCGCTGGCCGGGAGCCAACAAGCGCTGCACCAGGTCGTATTCAGCCCGTGCAGCCGCATCACGCGATTTGTACGTGAAATCGCCTTCCTCGCCCAAGTCACCAATGCGGCGGTCATCGCAGGCAATGCGCCATTTTTTATCCGGGTAGTTGTTGCTGACGCAGCCGCATGCGCCGCTTGGGTAGTGAAGGTTGGAAACGTACCAGCCGCCGTGACGCCATTTGGTGAAGACCGGTACCCAGTTCGATTTGATGTTCGCTGCCATTTTATTGCCCCGTGCGGTGCGGCATCATCGCCGCGATAACGACAATTTACCGGGTGCGGGGCTTTGCCTAAGCGGTTTTTTGGTCCTTTTTGGCCGATGCTTTTCGCATGCATTCTGGACAAAGATCGCTGGCAATCGAGGTGTTGCTATGCGACCAGCCGGCTTTCCGAGCCGCCTCCCGCGATGGCCGCGCCAGCCCGGTTGGCTTGTCTGAGGTTTTGCCGTGCATCCAGTTGCCGCAGCCGTTGCAGAACACGTCGGCGGTGTATCTGATGGTCATCGAATTCCCTTTGCGATTTTGATGGAGATATCTTGGAGGCGGAATCCGTCGCCACGATTCTGCCCACCATCCAGCCAGCGTTTTAGGCACAGCCGTTCGTCCTCGCTGAGTCCGGGCATGTCGACGGCCACGTATAGCGCATTGCCGTAATACGCCTGGCCAAGCGCGGTGGCGGCAAGCTCGGCGGCGATGGCGCGGTTGTCGTATTTTTTTTGCATCAGTAATTGCCTTATTGTCGTGCGTCTAATTGCTTTTTGCATTCCTGGGCAAGCACGGGATAAGCGTTAGCAATGCTGGCGTATATCTTGTCGCGAATAGTATCGATGGCGATCTGAACGCCGACTTTTCCGGCAACTTCTTCCAGCGCATAGTCGTAATCCGTGAGTTCGTGCCGGATGTAATTGACGGTAATCCGATCAAGAAATTCTGGCTCAGATTTCAGTGATGCAGGCATGCAACTGTCCCAGTGCCAATCGTTGTACGAACGGATTGCATCCCGGCGCACTTTGTCGATCCCAACGTGCTGGACAGTAACGCGCATCTCAGCGACGGCCAGCATAAGCTTTTCGATTTTGGTCTCAACGGCTTTCTTGCCAGCGGCTTTGCGTTTTTGGATGCCGTCCTGAGCGGCGGCAAATGCCGCTGAGCCTTCGGCTTCGAGTACCCGGACTTCCCGGTACAGGCAGGCCAACTGGGTACGCCCGTGAATCTTCTTGCGAAGATCGGGCTCCCCCAAAAGTTTGAGCAGCAGCGTTTTTGTCCAGCCGGTGCGTTCCAGAATCGCTGTTTGCGTTAGGTTTGGCTCTTTGGGCTTCTTTTCTGGCATACGCCGGCCTATTTGATCGTAAATTGCCGAGTTACTTCGTACTCCAAGGCCAACAACGCTTCGGTGTCGTATGCGCCAATTTCGGCATGCTTATAAAACACCTCACGCGCTGTGCCGAGCGCCGTGTTCAGCGCTGCAGTGATGCTAACGCCTTCAGTTTGCATTTCGACCAGGGTATCGAGAACGGCCTTATTGGCGGCGCGGTTGAGTTCGTGAACATCCTTGGCCGTGGCCTTGGAATACAGTTCCCATCCATTTGCGGAGCGGTCGATTTTGAGCATTTTGTCCTCGTTGGTGACGGCACACATTCGGTGCCAATGGAGACAATTTACCGGCTTTGGGTGGTTGCCTAAGTGATTTCAGACTTTGCCCGATGCCGAACGGGGTCAATTTCACTGATCCAATAAACCTCGAATTCGCACTTCGATTTCAATCTTGTCGTGCGACACGATGTACGAGCGCATCGCCTCCGCTGAGTCGAACGACTGGGAAAACCGGCGCATCAGCACACCCAATTCTTTTCCCCGCAATCCGGTGATCGCCGCCACCCATTCGCCATTGAATTTTCCTTTGACGGCCTTCAGCTCGGCCATATCGGCATGCGCCTGCTGGTACGCAGGCGCGAAGCCCGGGAAGTGGGCCGAGATGCGCGGCAGCCATTCCCCCTTGTCTTGCGGATACGCAAACGCCGCGTGACCCACCTGGGACTCATACCACTGCAAAAACTGCGTGTATAACGGTCGTTTTTTGTCGCGCACTCGCGATCTCGCGTTACGATTTTCGAGAAGGAATATCGCCACATTGAAAAATTTGGAAGCGGCGACGTAACGGAAAATATCCTCCGGTGTATCGAATCCGCGATCCAGCACGCTTGGGTCGAAATCCATCACCCGCAAGGCTTCCGAAAAGTCCCTGGTCAACAAAATCTCGCGAAATTTGTGGTCGCCGAAGCGCACGTAATAGAACAAACCATCATGCCGAAGCGCCATTCCCGCCGCGTGGAAAATCCTTCCCAGCAGGTTGCCGGTATCGCCGTGCCCAAAATACGACTTTGCAAAATGGAAGGCTTCTGGGTCGATGCTGATCAGATCGACCTGGAAAATATTCCCTTCTATTTTGCCAAGCGCACTGGAAACCAAGACGCCGACCGAAGTGACGGGGCCGTTGCGCACCACTTCGACGGCACCCAGCGCCTCGGCAGCGGCGACAGCGTTATAACCTTCCCCGCCTTCGATCAGCAAATCGCAATCGCCAAAATCCGGCTTTGATTTGTACGAGCCGAGCGCTGCCATTTTCCGACCGGGAAACCGGCGCTGTAGCGTCTCGATACACCGGCTGGCCAGCGTTTCGTATTGCGATTTCGGCAGCCTGACCGATCCGCAGGATAGCGCTTTCCCGCCCATCAAATATTCGGCTCGATTTCTGTCGCACGACAAGATTGAAACCGAAGTGCGAATTCGAGGTTTGTTGGGATTGTTTCTGACGCGACGCTTGCGGCAACCTCTGATCGTACTAGCGGCCTCATCCAGACACCGCAATAGGGCCGGCGCTTCAGACGATAAAGAATTTCTCCAGTATGCAGCCCAGCAGGCATGGCAATTCCGTTCACCGGCCTAACAAGATAGATAGGCGCACCACCATCCAACCAATAATCCAGCCCATCAGCGGAAACGCCTTTCCCGTAGTGTTCCCTGCACCGCCAGATAATCTTGACGACTCGCCCGATGGCTTCCTTCCAAGGGCCGCTAACAATGACTGCGAGATCACCGTTTTTGAAATTCATCAAAATCTCCGGTGGATAAGTGATTTTAGAACAGGCTGGCCTGCTCCGGCTGAGCATTACCCGGTTCTTTCTTGATCCCCAAGCGATCAAGCAACCCGTCCAACGACAGCCCGCTCCCTGCCTCTTCCTTTGCCCGGCTCAGGGTTTTGCCCTTGATCTCTGGAGTGGGCACACCTGTCATCTCCGCGATCTTTTTCCGATCCGCCATATTTCCGGTGACGAGGTAATAATTGGCCACGGCAAAGCGCCAGAATCCTTCCTCGAATACCGGAGGCTCGAAACGATAGACGGCACCGTTCGGGCATGCGACCAGGGCGGATGGCAAATCGCCAACTGAGAGAATGCAGACGATTTCACCCGCGTCATCCCCTTCCCCGCCTACCGGTAATCCAGCCGCACGCATGGATGCAATCAACTCAGCAGGAAAAGTCTGTTCAGTGCGGGTATCCCACGTCGGGCGCGGGGTCGCCGCCTGCTCGGACTGAATGCGTTGCGCCTCAACTGCCTCCGGGCGAACCTTCTCTTCTTTCGCTGTGCCTGCATCCAGGCTCAGTAACCAAGCCTCATCATAGACAGGGATACCGAGCGACTGAGCCTTGGCCAGCTTGCTACCGGCAGCATCACCCGCTACCAGAGCAAAGGTTTTTTTGGAAACAGAATCTGCCGCTTTCCCACCCAGACTTTCAATAATGGATTTGGCTTCATCGCGGGACAGGGTTGGCAGCGTGCCGGTCACTGCGATGGATTTCCCTGATAACGGGCCTTCGGCAACCAAGGGGGCCGGGGCCGGTTGAACCAGTTCGGCCAACTTGCGAATCTCCGTGCCAAAATGCGGGTCGGAAAATGCGCCGAGAATGGAGGCTGCCGTCGTCGGGCCAATGTCGGTCACAGCCAGCAACTGTTCTTCTGTTGCCGCCAGAATCGCATCGAATGCGCCAAAGCTACGAGCCAGACGCTTGGCTGTGCCCTCGCCTACATCTTCCACTCCAAGCGCTTGAATGAAGTTGGCCAGCGCCCGTCCCTTGCTGCCCTGAATTGCATCAACCAGCTTCTTGGCCGATTTCGCACCCATACCTTCAAGTGGTGCAATCTGCGCCGGGGTCAGCGCATAGAGATCAGACATGGAATCAATCAGGCCTGCCTCGATCAACTGCTGAACGCGATTTTCGCCCAGTCCGTCAATGTCCATACAAAGCCTGGATGCGTAATGGGCAATCCGGTAGAGCTTCTGGTCAGGACAAGACACGCCGCCCGTGCAGAGGTGCGCCGCATTGACCGTCATCACAGGGGAACCGCAAGCGGGGCAATGGGTTGGCATTTCCCATTCCACCAGACCGCTATCGGGCCTCATGCTGGCGATACTGGACACGACTTCGGGAATGACATCTCCCGCACGGCGAACAATCACTGTATCGCCAATACGCACGTCCTTGAGGCGCACTTGATCGAGGTTGTGGAGCGTTACATTACTGACGGTCACGCCACCCACGGCCACCGGCTGCAACCGGGCGACGGGAGTAAGCACACCAGTACGACCCACCTGAACATCAATGTCGGTACAGGTCGAGGTTTTTTCCTCGGCGGGAAACTTAAACGCAACTGCAAACCTCGGACTCCTCGAATTCCAACCCAGAATTTGTTGGTCAGCATAGGCATTGGCCTTGAAGACAACACCATCGATGTCGTAGGGAAGCGAGGCGCGAATGTCGGCCATCTTCTCGAAACCCTGCTGGATGCCAGCAGTACCCTTGACCAAGCCGGCTTCCGGGCTGACGGCGAAGCCATGCCGGGTCAGCCATGCAAGGGCATCCGACTGCTGCGTTGGGCCACCTTCGAGAATCAGGCCATAGGCCATAAAGGTCAGGCCGCGTTTCGCTGTCATCTTCGGATCAAGCTGGCGCAGGCTCCCGGCTGCCGCATTTCGGGTGTTGGCCAAGGTCTTGCCACCCATCGCCAGCGCTTCTTCATTGAGATTGTTGAACTGGGCCTTGGTCATCAACACCTCACCCCGAACTTGGCAAGAAATAGCGGCTGAAAGGATCAGTGGAATATTACGGATGGTGCGAACTTGCGCCGTAACATCCTCACCTGTAAAACCATCGCCACGAGTCGCTGCCTGCACCAGCACACCACCCTCATAAATCAGGCTGCAGGACAGGCCATCGTACTTCGGCTCAAGGGCGTACCAGACTTCTTCCGGGCCTTTCCCAAGGTCAGTCGCTACGCGGCCAGCAAAGGCCGCAGCCTCTTCCGCATTGAGCGCATTTTCAATCGAGAGCATGGGAACGGTATGCACCACCGGCTCAAATGATTTGAGGGGAGTGCCACCCACGCGCAGGGTCGGTGAATCGTGGCGGGTCAACTCCGGGTGGCTGCGCTCAACCCCCTGCACTTCCCTAAATAATTGGTCGTACACCGCATCGGGTACCTTGGGTGCGTCGTCTTCGTAGTACGCTTTTGACCAGACAATTAGTTGGTCGACGTTGCGGTTGTACTCGGCGGTAATGAAGGTTTGATCTGGCATCTTGGCTCGCATTGGATTAATTAGTGCTGAAGCCAAAGTTTAGGCAATTAGTATCAATGTCTAAGCCGAAATTCGCTCGATTTGCGGAGGGTTATTGACTGGCGTTCACAGAAAACTCGACAACCCAAACCCAAGGATTTTTTGTCCAGGAACCTTCGCCGTTTATCGAATCCCAAAGACTCGCATAAGACCGCTTCGCCGATGGCTCCGACAATCCCGGCGTGAGATAGTCCTTCCACAGACATTGCTCAGATGGTCGGGGCTGCGCTGGTGTCGCAAAAAGCTCAACGCCTTCCGCGATAGCATCCGCCTCGCTGATCTCCTGCAGCCGCTCAACACGGACGTTCGTTATCTGAAGCAGAATTCGGCTGGCCCAGCGCGGCATATGGATTGACGGTTTCCAGGTGGCGACAAGTTCGATCGACGGGTCGTTTGTGGCTCGGTACAAAATATGGTCGTCGCCCAAGAAGTTTGCCCAAGTTTCGCGAACCCAGAGCAGATCGCCTGGCTGGCCGCGAGGACAGTCAACATAACCGGCATAATCGACACGATCCGGTTTCCAGACTTTCCCATCGACCACGACAACATCCGCATCGTGGCGCAACTTTATAGCTCGCCGCGTCTGTGTTTTTCGGCCTTCCAAAATGGCGCGAACCATCTCAGCAGAAAAGAGTATTGGCCGTTCTTTCGGATCGCTCAAAACGGCACCTCCCCGGCTGGTTTATCAGCGTCTTTGCGCAATCCGCAGCGCAGGCAAATGTACTCGCCCGCACGCAAGCGCTGGTTTTCCTGTTCCGAATTCGCCAGCTTGATCCGCAGGCTCTTAATCTCAGGCAACACATCCATTTCCAGCGCATAGGCGATCTGTCTTTCGATCCCGGCAGTGAATGCGGCGGTGGCTGACCGGATTGGTTCTTCGCGCAACCAGTCGACGAGGCGCAGGAAAACTTGAGGCGTCAGCATTTCTGAGCGCAGTGCTTCGTTTTCGGCCAACAGTTCCTTAATCAGATTTTCGGCATTTTCTGCTCGGGCAAAAAGTTCGTCGTTGCTGTAATTTTCCCTGAGCGCGATCTGAGTTTCCCCCTTGCATTGGCTATTCTTGCCGTCCGCACGACGCATGTTGCCGCAGTCCAGGCAGCATTCGCCTTTTTTCCGCAGTCCGAGCTTTCTTGTATCCACAAACCGATGGCTATTTTCGTGAACGATTTCAGCGTTGCTCAGGACATAGCGTGAAAGTTTTGGGTCGGTATCAGCCATTTTGGGCCTCGGCATCTGATTTTCGCGCTGCGATTATCGCTTCTTCGCTCGGCGCGGTACCGCGCAGCATGTGGTGTTCCCACAATCGGTCGTGGGCACCTTGCTCCTGGTCTTTGTATAGCGGCCAGTTCGGGTTTGCTTGCTCGGCCATTTTGACCGACCGGCGCACCGCGCCGACTAACGCTGTGAGTGTGCGCCCAATATCGTCCCTTGTGGTGGCATGATCAAAGTCGCCCAAGGCTTCGTTCAATTCCTGAGCGACCTCAGCCAGCGCCACCTCAAACTTGGCAGTTTCTTCGATCTGGCGATTGAGCATCGCGACGGTTACTGGCTTGTCGAACAGGATCATGCCTTGCGCCAGCATTGCGCCTTTGACGCTGGCCCAGATATGCGCGGAGGATTCGCTGTCGCCGGCTGCGGTTTCGATGGCATTCCGAATGGCTTGCATAATGTTTCTATTCCTTGCGTTTTATGGTGCTGCGCTGGCGCATTACCCGAAACTGTCGTTGTGCTTCTGTTGCGGTTTGGATGGCTTGCTGTTCGGTGAGGCCGCTATGGACTTTGTAGGCATGGCCGTTGAGCAACACATCGAAAAGACCGGCCTTGGTTTTCTGGATCGTAATCTGGTGCATCGCTATCGGTTTCCAATCGAAGCCAGCGTATATCCCCAACCGAGCTTCTTGAACATCGTGATCCCGCGCTCCCCGATTTTCCAGCCGCGTTTCTGAGCGCGAATTTCGTACGACTCAACCAGAAAATCGGGCACCGGCCCCCAATGCCCGAGCGGGATCAAGCTGAATTCGCTTTTGCCGATGAGTTCGTCCGCAAAGAATTCGACAACCATATCGACGCCGCGACGGGAAATGATTTTCCCAATACGACCGGCATCTGGGTGCTTGCTGTCCGGGTGCAGCATGACGAAGCCACCTGGCTGGAACATCGCCTCCTGTTCCTTGCTGAGTCCGGAATCAATAGTCATGATCTTCGCAATGGCAAATGCGCTGTTCGCAGGTTAGGCAAAAGCCCATCTCGACGAGCACCGCCCGTAAATGATCGCGGCACTCCTTGCGGTCGGGAAAATCGATGACGCTGAATGCCGCCTCGGTCAGCTTGTCGGTCATTGCGAATTCGCGTTGCAAAGACGCGATGTTGGATTTTTCGCGTGCAAGCAGATGATCAATTTGTTTCTGCTGTTCAGCGATTACGCGCTCAAAAACTTCGCTCATCAAAACCTCCGTTGCGTTGGTAATGGGCAAAGTTTACGAGAGGTGGCTGAATACCTAAGCGATATTTTTTTAAATAAAAATTGGCATTTAAATCGAAAAATATCGCTTAGGTGTTTGTTCGGTTTCCCTAGAATAACCATATCGCAGCAATAAACACTGCTTGCGATCGTTTTTTCCTCCCTCGTTGTAACTTCACCCGGCGCAGTTTGGCCGGGTTTTTTTTGGGTTTTCTGCCTATCCGGCATTCAAAAAACAGGGCTTTGTGCAAATAGATGTTGGAATTCACAAGCTAAGAATAATCAGATGCAGTCCGGTATTGTGCAAATTCTGATTGGACGATCTGTTGGCACTCATCAAGCAGTTCTTCCCAATTGTCGGGAGGATGGCCGCTTTCTAGCATCTTGCGGAAAACCCTGTAAGCATCGTGATCGCTCTCATAGGCACGCTTGGTGGCATCGTCGTTGACCCACGCAAGCACGATCACCTGACTTGGCGCGTGGTAACGAAAAAACAAACGATACTGCTGGAAGAACTTAGCTCGGAACCAATGTTTATGGTCGTCACCAAGGGAGTGACCTTGCCTATATTCTGGACGCGTAGGGTCTTGGGGGATAATATCGAAGGCTAGTTTGGTGATTGCCGCCAGCCGCTTGCTGGCGTTCTTCTTCATGTAGCCATCCGGGTCTTTCTGTTTTAAGGCTTCGACTTGTTGAACCAAAAACTCAATCTGTGAAAGAAACAGCGGATGGGCAAAAACCACCCAACCGTGGATTACCAAAAGCGCAGATTTGCCAGCGCTCATTCATCGTCCGCCGATAGCGGGGCATCAAGATCGACTACCACGCTACAGACCAACGATTGTAATCGTTGAACAAGTTCGGCACCCACGGCCTGCAAGCGTTCAGGATGATTGGTAATGTCGCGGGTCAGAAAGCTCAGGAACTGTCCGAGCACCGGATCATCGTCGTCGGAGGGTTCGGCGCGAGTGAGCACAACCTCGCCGCAGGGACGGATTGTGTAGTGTATTTTGTCGCGCTTGGCGAGATGGAGGATGCGGCGCACAGCTTCCGGCACCGTGGTCTGATAGCGGTCAGTAAGGGTGGATTCGGCTTCGAGGGCTGCGGGCATGGCTTACTCCGGGCAACAATTCAATTGGCGTCTTATGGTAATGCGATTGCATTACTCCGTCAACGGCCCAATGCCCCCGCTTCTTCTGCCTAGCAAATTCCCGGATGTGGATTGCGAGGATCGTCCGTCCAGGGAGCCGAAATCCCACTCGGCTTATAAAGCACACCGCCAAACGTGCCGTCCTCGCAGGTGCCGTGCACTAACCAGGGGAGCCAGAATTTCGCTTCAGCGGCTTGTACGAAAACTTCGGACTCAGAAATCGAATCGCATTGGTATTCGAGCAGGTCGAATCCCGGCCTTCCGTCCCAGGGATGACCGGCGTTGCGGATGACCGCTTTTTTCAGCATCGCTATTTCGCAGGGCCGGCGCCAACCGTCGAATCGCTTCCGATTTCCAGATAGTCGATCCTTGCCTTTTCGCTCAGTGCGGCCAGCGCCAGCGCATCGACCTCTTGTTCGGTGGCGTTATCCGACACGGCAAAGTCGAACTGGATGCGTCCCTCTTCCGTGGCCAAGTAACCAGAAAAGTATCTCAAAACAATTCCTTTTGTTTTCCGCGTTGGATTACCAGCGCAACAACGCGCTTGCAGGTGTCCACGTCGAATTCGCCAATGTGGCAGTCTTCAGGTTCAATCCCCAATTCCCCGGCCAGCCAAGCATAGGCTTGGTTCCGATCCATCTCCCCGTCCCGCCACAATGGATCAAACGCGGCATGGGCTTGCGATTTGGCTTTTCGGAGTCGGGCACCAGCCAAGCGGCCAAGCGGTTGCGTACCGTCATAACCCATTTTCGTGTTCGGCTTATGGCATCCGACATAGGCATCACATGGGGCGCATTGCCAGAATCTTTGGCTGTGCAGATCAGGGCGGTGTGGGTAGATCGCTTCCCCGGTAACAAGGGTGGCGGCGATCCCGCAGTAGGGGCAGGTCGGGATCAATTTGCGTCCAGTTGTGGAAATCCCGCAAACGGGGTGATGGTCAGGATTGCGCCGTTCGGATATGCGTTTAGCGCCTGCTCTTCGGCATGATCGTCGTCCTCGGCATAGCAGTCGAAGGCGATCTGAAAATCGGTGTCGCCGGCGTCTTCGCTGAGCATGATGCGATAGGCGATCAGGTTCGGGTTTGCTGCGAGAATTTGGTCGTGGGTCACAGGGGTTCCTTGTGTTGGCGCGGGTGAAGCATGAATTTTATGGATTACAGCAGTTTGCCTAAGCGATTTTCGGCGCTTTTATTTGCTGACTTCCGAATTCCGAGTGCGATTTTGATTGCTGTCTGCATTCACCTCGACAACAATCTCCCAACTTTCCACAACCTGCCGTTGGGCTTCTTCCCGCGTATGCCACAAGCCACGTTCGGCCTTGCTAACAAACTTCGCACTTGTCATCGCGAACCCAATGCAGCCCAGGTTCGCAAGGGACACTTTTCCGCCAAGATTTTTTGACCTTCACTGCCCACACGGTTCGTCCCTTTTCTTCAAAGCATAGAGCGGGATTTCGTGAGCTTCCCCTTCAATGCGGTTGCACATTCCAGCGCCTGAGCGTCCCCACGACAGTCGCCACGTCGTATCGCCGCCTGGTGTCTGGCACTCCAGCATCCAAGCTGACGGCTCAGCAAGATTAGAGACTAATTCAGCAATCTGTCTTTCCTGTCTTGCGATTCGCAGTTCGCAAACCAGCGCGTAATCCGATAGCTTCTCGACCGTTTCCAAATCGCAAAACTGGCGCGGTGACTGGCGAATTGCCTCAATGTCGAGCGGGGCTGAACCGCCGCAACGAAGGCGCGTTGGTTGCTCGGATTCTGAGTGCGATTTCGCGGCCTGGGCTTTCAACTCGGCTATTGCATAGAGCGTTTGTTCCAGGTCGCCACATCCGTCTTCACCAATACCGAGCGCATCATCAATCGCGGCGAGTGATCGCACCGATTGCTCGAACATGCTTTTGTTGTCCATCTTCAAAATGTCCCAAAGTAGGCCAAGCGGCGTTTTCGCCAGTCTGGCTTACGGTTCTCGCATGAGATAGCCATCGCCAATCCTTTCCGGCTATTTGCCGCTCGCGCCGGCGAAATAGCCCAGCATGGCCGCAACCGTCTTGGCCGACTTATAGGTGCCCGCCTCATGCTTCGACAAATCAAAACCGTTACGATGGGCCCAAGCCTCAAACTTTATCTGTAATGCACTCACTTCCAAATCCTTTCCGGCATCAGGCCGCAACTATGGTCGGATCAATGATTCTGCCTGCACTGCTAATCCCAAGATTTCTTCTGGGACATCGACTTCATCACCAAGCTTGGCTTGGCAATAGCAGCGCATGGCGGCGATTAGCGGGGTTTGAGCGATGAACCCACGCGGGTTGATTACCCCGCCATTTGTATGGCGCTTAGCTTGCCACCCAATAGGTTGTGAAAATGAACCTTCGCACCCACCGCCAAAAACTTGCTGTATGTCGATGCCTTCTCGCTCGATGATTGGGCCACCAAACGCCCAGTCGGTGGACGGCTTGAAGTATTGCTCCCCAAGGTATTTCGCCGCAGGGTCGGGCCATTGACGGCCTTCACACTTCGCCACTGCCCAGTCCAATGCAACACCCACCAGCTCACTCGTCTTCGCCACGTCAATCCCCTTAAAAGCCAGCACCTGATCTGGTGCGATAGATGAATTTTAGGGATTGCAACGGTTTGCCTAAGCGATATTTTTGATCTGATTTTGTCGCTGTTTTCGCTCAGAATCTGAGTGCGAAAATGTAATCGTCGGATTACTTGCTGCCACGGTGCAGGTTGTCGAGCACCGCATAAATTAGGTCGGCTTCGATGACGCCATCCCCCGGTTTCTCGCCGAGAAGATGGTGGTGTTTTAGCACCTTCCGAACCGCATCTTGCATCTTGCTATTACGCAATGCGTCGGTGGGGATTGGGTTGGTGAAGAGCGCGGCAGCCCGAAATGTGTCCCGATCGTTCGACTGGTGCAGGTCGGCGATGTAGCGCTTCGCGTCTTCTTCAGTGTCGATCTGCGAATACAGCTTCCCGGCGTTCTTGCCGCCGAAATAGAAAATCCCCCACGCGCACGGCTTCTGAGTGTTTGACCGGTTTTCCTGGTTGGATTGCGAAACTGTTTTGTTGCTGATCATCAAAAATTCCCTTCGTGGTTTATGCCGCAGCCAGCAGGTCTGGCACGATGGTCTTGGTGCAATAGTCGATCGGCTTCTGCAGTGTCCGTGCCAGTAGTCGGCCCACCGCCTTAAATGGCGCATAGCAGATGCTTTGGCCCAAGCCTTCGTGGGCTATCGTTTTGCCCATGCCGGTCACCAGTTCATCAGGGATGCCTTTGCAACGTGCATGTTCGGCCGGCGTAAGTTGGCGCATCAATTCTGGATTGCTTGGGTGGGCAATCTTCGGATCGGTTGAGCGTATCTTGGCGTAACCTTTGGTGATGGTGCCAACGTGATCTGACTCACCGTTAAAAATCTGCATCTGAAATCCATTGCCAAGTGCGGCATGTTTCTCTTGATGCCGTTTCAGGTAATCGAAGCTGCTCCAGCAGGCATCGTCTTCGGGAAACTGGTCAAGGACTTCACCAAGCTTGCGCTCGGCAAGAATGGGCTTTTCCAATTCCGCAAAGTCGAAGGCCATCCCGCGAGTAACAGCGACCATGCACAATCGTTTTCTGTGTTCGAGTTCGTTATGGTCGGCGGCGTCCAGTATGGTTTCGTGCACGTCGTAACCAAGATCGCGCAGGGAATTTCGCAGTATCCACATGGATGCGCTTGATTGATAGGGCGGGACATTTTCCAGCAATACGACACATGCATTTGTGGCTTGGATTAGTTGGATGAAGGGAACAATGAGCGCCCCAACTTCAGAGTGCGCTTCTGCACATTCAGTGCCGCGCTTCGCTCGGCCAGCGACTGAGGCACCAGAACATGGCAGGCCACCTTCGAGAATGTCAACTTGTGGCATTTGGGCGATTGCCCATCCATCAAGGGCGAGTTCTTGCATGGGTGCCGACAGAAGTTGGGTATTACCGTCCCATGCGTTGTTTGCTGTAAATGACTGGTCGAGCAGTTCTTCCCGAATATCGTTGGCGAATGCCATGGTGGAATTAATGCCCCCTTCTTTGAGGCCGGTGTGTAGCGCATGGGAGAGGACGCCGATTCCGTGGGAAATTGAACCAACCGATATTGATTCCCCGGTTTCCATTTTCTTAGTCAGACGTTCAAGGCGATCTCGCCGCTTGATTTCAACAACACCGGGCAGAATGAATATCCGCTGGTGGCGAATGATCACTCGCACGGTTTCAAAGCCATCAAAGACTTGGAGAACTTCGCGGGAATTAATGTCGATGACGGGGATTCGATTCCCGCCTTTTTCTTTGGAGGAAACCATGCGTTGTCCCGCATCCATCACAGATAGGATAACCATTTTCTTATCCGGATTTGCAGTGACGGTATAACGAACGCCGGGCTCAAAGCCACCACGGGAGGCTTGTTTTCCTTCCAGCCAAAAACGAGGCGAACCGCGATGCTGTGTGATCTTCCGGTAGAGATAGGTGAGCATTTTTTATGTCCTCGTTGTTTTGGCTTTTGGATTTGATGCGGCGAATTAATACTCTGCTCGGGAGGGATCAACACCAAACTTATCCATCGCCAATTGATAAATCTGGTTAAGGGAGACATCGACCGTTTCGCCTTTGTGATTGACCGCCGTGGCATAGGCTCCGATATAGCGAAGCTTCTCAGCACCAGCCTGCATCAAAACCGCCACTTCGCCATCTTGAAGATGATCAGCCAACTCAGCCACCAGATCTATTTCTTCGTGGTCATCTGTTTCGGGGTTTAATGCGCTTGACGGCCAGCAGCCCGTATCTGGATCATCGGAATAAATTGCGAAGGTGCCTTCCTTTTCCCAGAAGCCAATGTTAGAAATATTGAGCGCCCATGATTTAAAGTTCTCAACGTCTTTCACTCGGAAATAATTGCTGCGTGCAGAGCCGGTAAAGTTTGCCATCTTGATTCCCCTCTTTCTGGTAATTGATGCCGTGTTGTCGATAGGTGAATTGTAGAGAAATGGCCTTTTAACCTAAGCGATTATTCATCGGCTACCAATCTCTCGTTGCGAATTTCAATTCGATGCGTTGATTCAAATCGAGGAAAAGTGTCGAGGCCATCATTTCATATAAGTCATTTCTCTTAGGTGAAGCGATCAACAGCAAACGCTCACCAAAAAATGAGCGCGACTTTTCTCCAAGGGGAATCTCATCACCATCGGAGAAAAGCTTTGCAAAAATAATGGGGTTTGTTTCAGGCGCTGAAAAATTCGCCAGACTGAAGTTCATTCAGAACTTTTAAATAGGCATCAGCCAACGCCTTTGACTTGTTGGCACACTCGACCAGTTGATTGCGAACCGAAGACTCGTAATCAGTCCCCATTGCCTCAGTGGGCTTCACAGCATGGCCGGGAACTTCAATGACCTCACCCACGCGATAGCCACGGCGGCGAGTTCCATTCATTTGAAGGGGAAGCGCAGGGGATACAACCCCATCAATCAGAAATCGCTTTCGGCTTTTGGTTTCTTCGCCTATTACACGGCCAACATACACCCCATTAAACGGAGTAGATGCTTTGAACTTCTGGCTGAATAATTCCAAATTCCTGCTCATCGTAGTCACCCATCAATGAAATTTCTGATGGATACATACTATGGAATTCAGAGGAAAAGCTAAGGGAATTTAATCGCCGGTTCGGCGCTCATGTCTTCAAACCGGCGAATTCGTAACGCAAAATTGATGGCGTTTTTCGTCAAACGCTCATCTTGCAACACAGAAAAATGGCACTCTTAAAAATGTTTCATACTTTCGATTTGTCTGCATTTCTGCGACAGAAACGAAAAATCGCAACAGGATTTTGAATCCCGTCGATTAGATCGCAAACCAATTACGACCTGTAGCCCGCCCTTTTATCCCCGCAGAGATAAAACTAGACAGAGCACGAAGTTAAGTCTTCGTCAAACTTTTATAGATACGTGTGTTCTGTTCTTTTGCTGCCACCACAAAAGACTTCACGAGCTGTCACAGCTCAAAAACCGACGCACAATTTGCATCACGTTTTTAGCTTCTCCGCAGAGATTAAGACGCTTAATTTTGAAACTTTCGCATTGCTTTGAAATGAGTTTGCAGCTTGATAGCTCTTTCAGATCATCACCCCACGCTGTAATGCAGTCAAAGACTCAGCACGGCAGGACAACATCAGTTCTCGCCACGGGATTTTTGAACACGCATCGTAGAAGCCCCTGACTTTTCATCAGTAACAGACTTAAACGAAGGGATCGGAACCACTGGACGCTGAAGGTCAATGATGCCTTCAGATACACACAAGCTACTACCTCTTGGAATTCGTACTTTGAAAACCGCAACCGGCTTTGTTGAGACCCCCATTTTTTCAGAGGGGAAAGTTGAGATGCGCAGGACGGCTGCGCTGTGCGTCGAGTAAACCCGACGACTTGTGAAGTGTGATCATCGTAGTGCGAAAACGGCATTCGCGTCAAGCGTTTTATGCGTCACAATTTTGCGTCATCTAGTGAGTCTTTTGAAAACGTCGTCTCGATTGCTTGATGCTGCTGCGTTGTCTCAACACTCTCCTTAATTAATATTTTTACTCAGTTGATTTTTCTCACTCCGATCGCCCGCCCCGAACCCCGAAAACTCACCCAATATCGGGCCAAAAACCTGGATCAATGACCACCAGGCAATAGAATAAACATCCCAGAAACACGCAAAACAGGTGCGTGGAGCGCGATATAGGCGACACGTCGGCAATGACACGTCTAATTCTTCTATTTTGGCAATCTCATGCGGAACGTGGCAAGCGCGTCACGTTTTGATCTGGTGATTTATCCGTTCCCACCAAAAACGTGACTTTCGCAACACGTCTCACATCGACATCTCATCGATCAACCCTGATTAAGTGTCGCTCATGTCACGTCTTGAAAAAATCGCTTAGGCAATCGCGACTGCTCTGTAAATTGGCGTCATTGGCGACACCTTATTGTTTTTAGTCACCGCATTTATTGCGCTGATCTTCAAGTAATTAGTGGCCATGCTTGGAGCAAAATCTATATTTTCAATGGAGGTTTTATATGGAACAAACAGTAATTCGCTCAATCGACGTGGGCTACGGGAATACGAAATTCATCAGTAATCGAAATTACTCAAAAAACACAATTCGTGCGGCGCTTTTTCCATCGTTTGCCCCGCGCTGCATGAAAAGTCAAGATGAGTCGATAGCAAGCGGTTTTATGAAGCAGCGTGACACTGTGCGAGTCTTGATTGACAGCGACGAATACGAAGTCGGTCCTGATGCCCAGAAAGCGCAGTTCGGAAATGAAAGCGGTCGCGTATTGAAAGAAGATTACTGCCTATCAGATACTTATCGTGCGCTGACCTACGGTGCGCTAAATTTAATGCAGCAACCGCATATTGATGTTTTGGTACTTGGTTTGCCAATGTCAACTTGGCGAAAGTACAAGGACGCCTTGGCACTTAAGATGACGGGGACTCACCGGATCACCCATGATTTTTCTTGCACGATTGTCAAAGTTTTGGTTGCCCCTCAGCCTATCGGTGGGTTCTACGATTATGGTCTAGGGATTGGTCAATTTCGGACATTGCAGGATCAGATGAATTTGATTATCGACCCTGGTTATTACACACTTGATTGGCTGTTGGCTGATGGAATCACGCCAGTTGAGGCTAGATCAAACGCAGTAAATAACGGCGGAATGGCAGAAGTTATTCGGGCTGTGACTGAGCAAGTCGCAACTGATTTTGATTCTTCTGTATCTGAAATTGGGTCGCATGAGAATATTGATCGTTCGATTCGGGACGGTAAGCCCATTCGCGTTTTTGGGAAGAATTCAAAAAGACCAATTGATTATTATTTTGAAATAGCTAAAGAACGCGCCCTTGACCCACTGTTGAAATTAGTTCAAAGCGTTGGACCAGCGGGTAGTATTGATAACATTATTCTTGTTGGCGGCGGGGCGCATGTATTCGCTGATCTTGTTCGCAACGAATTCCCAAAACATGATATCAAAATTATTCACGATGGAATTTACGCGAATGTACGTGGATTTCAGCTTATCGGAGAAACGTGGGCGCGTAATAATATTAATGCCGGAGAATTTAAATGAACGATACGAGCCAACTTGAGCGGACTGAAACGATGCGGTTGAATCTTGTCGTTTCAAAAGTTTCGGAGCCAGATGTATTTCACGAGCTAGTAAAATTGCCACTAAGAAATCGCGCTCGTAATTTAAAATATTGGGCTTATCTTGGATTTATGGTTGCAAGTGGCCGGATCGCCGTTGATGATAAAACAAACAAGTTTGATACGCCTGGCAAAATTGCAGATAAACGGCAGACCAAGAAAGTTAAAAGTGGTTCACTAGCGGTATCGCAACCTGCACCTTCTGGTGTTGATGAAAAAGAATACGATGATCGAGATAGTGGAATCGCTAATATATTTTGAATCCATCTCAAAGGCCGCTTTAAGTGGCCTTTTTCGCTTAGGTATATTGCCATGTCTGCGATAATTGACTTGTCTCTAATCAAAGGAGGTTTTGATGAACAAGCAAGTTACCGTCACTGAACTGGTTGCATTTGCAAAATGTGGCCGCAAAGCAGAACTCATTCAACAAGGAGCGCCTCAAGATTCGCATCGTTATGAGAAGCGTAGTCCAGCCGAACAAGGAGTAATTACCCATGCAATCATCCATCGAAAAAATCTCACCCGTCGCTGATCTTGGTGTTGAGGGCGATGGCGAATCTTTAATCTCGCTATTGTCCACTGCATTTGATGCCACCATTCTGTTTGAAGCCGCTTATACCCTGCGTGAGTGGGTGCATATTGCTTTGGCGGTTTTCTGCCTCTTGGTTTTTGTCGGTATTTTCCGCTCAAAATACAAAGAGGATCACATTAAGAATTTAAAGCGGGGTCTTATCCGGCGTTTGCGTGCCATGTCGTTTGTCGCCTGCGAGCATGAATTGGTAGTTAATGTGGCCGGGATTCGGGTTGTTGGTCGAGTGGATGAAGTGCGGAAAAGTGAACGCGGCGTTTTTGTCGTGGGTGATACCAAGAAAATGCGTCCAGACCTTGAAATTCACGATGACGACATTGTTTCGATATCTATTTATCGCTATTTGATCAGCAAATCTGCACCAGGTCACAAGATCAGTATCCACGGCTATATTCGCTTTGTCGATCACGCGACGGGTAAAGAGCGCTTAAAAATTGTCACCTTGCACAGCTATGCTTGGGTCGAGGAACTCATTAAGCGTTACTCTGATACTGCCCACGAAAAGCGCTCTTTAATGCGCTATACCGATGTTGCTATTTGCAGCCGGTGTGATTTTGTGTCGTCTTGCTATCAGGTAAATAAACCGCAAGGACCACGGCGGCGGCGTGAGCAGGAAGAAATTACACCGCTAGTTTGCTCGGATGGAAGTTCCGATGGTGGGCCAAGTTGGTCGATTGGGGGATGGTTGTGAAATCTTGGGGGAGTCTGGCTTTTCATGGTTTCCTTCCTTTTCAGTTTCGTAATCTCAAATCTTGATGATCGTGTCGCTGTAGAGCGCCACCAGTGCGTCATGGGTCATCAGGCGCATTGGCTCGACGAGCGCCTGGGCGACAAGAATGCGGTCAAACGGATCGTTATGGTGCGCGGGCAAATCTTCAACAGCAACCGCATGTTCTGGCTCGATAGGCAGCCGCCGATAACCGGATTCTGAGAAATAACGGGCTATATGCATTCTGAGGTTGGAAAGTCCTGTTTTCTCAGTCCAGACCACCTGATTCGGCAAGCTCCACCAAGGTTGGAATGTGCGGCCCGTACTCAACTGTCTCAGTAGTGCTCTTGGTTGGAATCTGCGATTCCGAAGGCTTCGATAGCCTCACGCCACTCCCCACTTTTCGGGCATGTTTCGCATAGAGCGTTTTGGCCCGGATGATCTCGTAGCTGTACCCGCGCCCCAATCTGTTCGACAGCTTGATCAGTCCGTTGAGGCATTCCGTGTAGGCGTTGGTGATCCGACCCGGAGAATCCCAGTAGGCGAAGATGTCGTCGTAGTGGTTGTGCACCGTCTTGGCGAGGGAGTGGAACATCTCCAGCTCACCTTCTGGCAGGGTGTTTTCCCATGCCTCAAAGGCATGTTGGGCTGACACCTTATCTGGATCGTCGTAAATCCGGAAGAAGGCTTCCTTGAAGTCGTAGGCTTTGCCCAGTTCCGGAATGGCTTCTCGAACGGCTGCCAGAGCCTTCAACTCACCCGCATTCAGATTGCCGGGGCGCTTCAGCGTGAGCCAGCGAATCGACTTCTTCACATGGACACGTTCCTCCTTGCTCAAGGTCGCCTGGTACTTCTTACGCTCTTCTTCCAGCGCTTCGGAGGCCATTTTGACAACGTGGAACTTGTCGATGACCAAGCGGGCATTCGGAAGGTATTGGGCAAAGGATCGTTTGAACGGACGCCACATATCCGTGCAAACCCATTCCACCCGTTCCCGGTCTGGCATGTTCTTGAAGAATGGCTTCAGATGATCCTGGGTGCGCAACTCCAGCATCTGATAGACGTTGTTCGTGGCCAAGTTCGTGATGACACACCGATACTTGCCTGCAATGCTTACTTCGTCGATCCCCATGATGACCGGCGTCTCGTAACGCACCGTTCGGTCTAGCTCTTCAATGAGATCGTGCGCGATGTTCTTGATGGTATTGACGGCTAATCCTGTCTGGTCGGCAAGTGCGTGAAACGTCATGTCCAGGCATCGTTCCCGGATAGCATCAACGAGTCGCTTGGTCGCCCGGCGCTTCTCATCCAGAAACGTCAATTCAGGAGAGAACATCTTTCCGCAGCTATCGCATCTGAACCGTGGCCGGAAGATTTCTAGCCGCACCGGCTGCATCTGCATCGGCGTGTCGGCAAAGATATTGGATCGCTTGCCGTGCCGATACATGGCTTTGGCGCAGTCTGGGCAAGAAGGTAAATCACCGTCGAGCGCTTCGGCAACGACGGTGAGTCCGCGATTTTTCGAGAAGTAGTCCACCGGCTTGACGCCGGGGAGATTCAGAAGGTCAATCACTTGTGCTATCCAGGTCGATGTTCCGCTGGTTGCAGATCAGTTCGTAAATCACATCGGTCAGCGCCGACATTGCCTGCCGATCCGACTTCAATACCAGCGTGGCGAGCTTCTGGTGGCTGGTCAGGGCACGAACCACACCTTGCTGAACCGCGCCAGGCAAATTGCCCTTCATAGCCTGATCCCGCGTATTGCTTTCAACCTGCGCCATCACGACATCGTTCTCGCGGGCGATGGCCGCAATCTGATTCACGAATGCCACTTGATCGCGCAGCGGTGTAGCCTCTCCAAAGAGATGATTGAGCTTGTCGATGATTTCGGTGAGGAAGCGTGGCGTATCGCCTGCACCACCACCACCGCCCGGCCCGACAGGCTTGAGGACGGGCGCATCGTCTTCTTCGCCAGGGGTAACGTCCTTGCCCTTGATGTCAAAGCCGGTCAGTACCAGCCCCTTCAAATCAACGCTCTCGGGCGTCTCGCCGGAAAGGCGCTTTTGCAGCAGCTTGGCGAAGGCGGCGAAGTTCTCCAGTTCCGGGTCGCCGAAATCGATCAACTGGGCCACGTAGGCATAGGTACGGCAGAAACGACCAAGGCCAGCTTTGAAGGCCATCAGCGTCTTGATTTGCTCCGCATGCTCCTGCCGGTGGTGATCAGCCGACTTCATGCCAGCCTGGTCACCTTGGCCGTGCGCCTTGTCGAATGCCGCCTCCCAAGTTGCGATTGCCTCGCGAAGCATTTTCAGGCGTTGCTCAAAGAGACGCTTAGGGCCATCGGTCGCCGTGTAGAGCGCCTTGTGCTGCGGCTCCTGAGCATGCGTGATGTCACGGATGGTCTTGAAGCGAGCTTCCTTGAAGGCTTCGAGGTCTGATGTCTCGTACAAGCCCTGGCCATCAAGCTGTTCCTTGATTTCATAAACCACGTTGAGGTCTTGCACGTCGTCAATCTGCGCCCCGTCGTCGTACATGGCAAAGGCGCGACGAACGTTTTCCGGGTCGTTCACGAAGTCGATGATGAAGACTTCATCCTTGCCCGGTGCCATCCGGTTGAGACGTGAGAAGGTCTGAACAATTTCGACATCGTTGGTGATCTTCTTGTCGACGTACTGAGCTACTAGCTTGGGCTGGTCGAAGCCGGTCTGGAATTTATCGGCCACCAGCATCACCCGGTATTCCGGTCGATCAAAAGCTAGGCGCAAGTCCTGCCCCTTCACGTCCGGGTTCATGCTTTCCTCGGTATATTCCTCGTTCTCATCGACGATGAACATATCATCCTTGAATTGCTCGTCGTCGCCATGCATCACCTGCTTGCCGGTCATCTTGCCCGAGAAGGCAATCAGCGAATGGATGTGGCTATATTCGGTATGCTTGGCGATGTAGCGGTCAAATGCCTTCTTGTAGCGGATAGCGGCAGCACGGGAACTGGTAACGACCATTGCCTTAGCCTTGCCATCCAGACGGTGCGCTACATTCTTGCTGAAGTGCTCGATGATGAACTGCACCTTCTGCGTGACATTCGTTGGGTGTAGCGACATCCATTGAGCCAAAGCCCGTTTTGCTGCCTTCCCGCTGACGCGCTTGTTGTCCTCAACCTGTTTAGCGAGATTGAAGGCCGTCTTGTAGGGCACATAGCCCTTCAGGACATCCAGGATGAACCCCTCTTCGATTGCCTGACGCATCGGATAGCGATGAAAGGCTTTGGGTAGATTGTCCTTGGACGGCGGCTGTGTCGGGTCGGCAGGACGGCCAAAGAGCATCAACGTGGAGTGTTTGGGCGTGCCGGTGAAAGCGAAGTAACTGATGTTGTCCGGACGTGCTCGTGACTTCTGAAGCTGCTCCAACAGTTCCTCAACAGTCAGCGATGCCATCTTGCCTTGGCCGCTCATGGCGAGCGCCGTCTGGAGCTTCGCCGCCGTGGTGCCGGTCTGGGAATTGTGCGCCTCGTCGATGATGACCGCGAAGTTCTTCCCCTTGAGGGTCTTATCCGTGACGATGGCTTCCATCGCATGGGGGAAGGTTTGGATGGTCACGACGATGATGGGCGTTTCTGCCAACAGGGCATCGGCCAATTGCTGACTCTTCGACTTTGAGGACTTCTGCCTGTCGATGGCCGCAATGACGCCAAACTGATGGTCGATCTGTTTGACGGCATCCTGAAGCTGGCCGTCCAGCACATTGCGGTCAGTGACGATGATGACGCTGCTGAAGATCGAATCGCCATTGTCACGGCGCAACTTCACGAGGTCGTGGGCTGTCCAGGAAATCGTGCTGGTCTTGCCGGAGCCTGCGCTGTGATCGGCCAGATAGACCATGCCAGGGCCGTTTTTCTTGGCATCGGCGATCATTTCATTGACCGCAGACCACTGGTGGAAGCGCGGGAAGATCAGCGTTTCCTTCTTCGACCAGTTGCCCTTCAGGTCAACGACATCCTTCTTCTCGACATAGACGAAACTGTGGAACACGCGCAGCCAGGCATCGGGCTGGCAGACAGCCTCCCATAAGTAGGCTACCGGGTATTCGCGGATGCCATCTTCCTTCTTCTCGCCTTCCGGGTTGCCTGCGTGGCCATCGTTGCCCTTGTTGAATGGCAGGAAGAATGTGTTCTCGCCATCGAGCTTGGTCGCCATCTGGATTTCCGAATCCGACATGGCGAAATGGACAACCGCACCGCGCTTGAAAGTTAGTAGCGGCTCACGGCGCTTGGTCTTTGCGTCAAACGGCAGACGATCTGTGCGGTACTGATCCATGGCTGCTTCTGCCGACTGGGTGAAGTCGGTCTTGAGTTCGATGGTCGCCACTGGAATGCCGTTGATGAACAGCACCAGATCAATCGCCAGCTTGCGCGACGGGTGGTATTGAAGCTGTGGCACCACGCGCAGAATATTGGCGGCGTAGCGCTTCAATACGTCGGCGTTGCGCTTGTCTTCCGGGGCCGCTTCGGTGAGATCGATATGCCCGCACCCGGCAATGGAGAAGCCCTGACGTAGCACCTGAACGGTGCCGTGCGTTTCCAGTGCCTTGGCGAGCCGATCCATCAGCACATCAAGGGCACGGTCGCCGTTGTCCTTCTTGAGTTTGGCCCATTTCTCGCCTTGGCCGGAGGCTTCCAGCCAGGCAATGAGATCGTCGGCATACAACGCCCGTTCGGTGTCGTATTTGGCGGTTTCGCCAACCTTCCAGCCCTGTGCCTCCAGCTTGGAAACGATGTAGCTCTCGAAGTGCTTTTCTTGGTGTGCGGTGTCGCTCATGCGGACTCCCGGAGGTCGATTTGGCCGGTTACGGCGGCGGTAATGAAGGCAGCGCGGCGTTCCTTCAGTAGATCGATGCTGCGCTGGGTTTTTTCGGTGAGAAGATCAATGCGCGATGTTTCGCGGGTGATCATCTCAAGAATCTTGTCCTGTTCTTCCAACGGAGGGAGACAAACCTTCAGGTCGCGGAAGTAATCCCAGTACAGGCGCATCCGGAAATCGGCGATGCCCCGTGAATAGCGGCGCATTTCCTCAATCGCCATCGGTGTGCGCAACAGGTTTTCGATATAGGCCGTGCGGAATTCAATCATCGGCTCGGCAACCACGTAGGCAGGGCTGACCAGACCATTTACGGTGACAGCGCCAAACGCTCCCTGCCAGGCACGCATCATGTTGTAGGCCAGATCGTTTGGGGCTACACGCTTGTATTTGGTGCGGTCTTCGATCTGTGAGACGCGGCGTTCCCGATTTTCAGGGGCTACCTCGTTATCTGTGATGCCGTCGTGAATCGAGATAGAGAGGATAGGCAAGTCAGGATCACCCGGACGAATTGCCTCACGGAAAATGCTCGCCATGCGCCGCACTGCCCAATGTGCAGGAATTTCACCTAGCCATTCAACATCAGAATCCCGCAGCGGGGTATCAGAATTCAAACCCTTGATGACGGCATGATCGATGAGGGCGTGCCGCTTTTCCTTCAGGAGTTCGATGAAGCGGGTTTTCTTGGTGATCAGGGCGTCGATGCGGTTGGTTTCGTGCCTAACTGTGGAGATGATTGCTTTGCGCTCATCCAGTGGGGCCACCGGAAAAGCCAAATCACCCAGCTTTTCGGAAGTGAAATGAACAATCGTGGCCTTGCTGCAAAGGACATCAAACCATCCTGACCGTTTTACGGTTTGCATCACACGAAGCAGTAGCTCGTTGTCGTTGCCGTTTTTGGCACGAATCCGGTGAATGGAATTTTGGATGATTACCGGCTCGAAATCTTCACCTTCAAATATGGCAGCACGACCGACATCTCCTCCTTCGCAAATCAGCAAATCGCCTTTGCGAACACGGTATTGTTCTAGCTCTACAGGGGATGCCCACATTATTTCTGGCGGAATATCAGCAACCCTTTCCCATTGGACCGAAACCGCTTTATGGTAAGGAACGGGAATGTCCAAAGGATTCTTTTGCTCTGGCTGAAGCATTTTTCCAAGTTGGGTATTGAACTCCCTCTTTACTGCGCTAACGCGCCAATGCTCCGGCACCTGTCCAATCCATTCCACGCCGGAATCCCGATAGGCCGGGTAAGGCTTGTAGTGGCTCATTCGTCGTTTCCTTCCTGGGCGGCATCACCCCGCAGCAGACGGTCGAAATCGGACTCGTACCGCTGATCCTGAATGACTCGGTATTTCTCGAACTCGCTCTCGGCGTGCGCCTTGGCAATTTCCATGGAGACTTTGCCTGCATCCTGCAACACGGCCCGGTCGGTTGCTTCAATGAAACGATTCAGGCGCGTTTCCCAGTCCTGCATGGTCATCGGAATTTGGCGAATCGCCATGTCCTCGGCCACATCCAGGTAGGCCGACACCAAACGCTGCAACTGCGCCATTTCGCTCTCGAAGAGATAGTTCTTGGCAACCGCCACATCGAATTTTTGAATCTTGCCAGTGGGAGCATCCTTCCAGGAGGTCAGACCCATGTGGTCTTTGGAAGCATCGGCACGGTTGTGGATAACCTCTGCTGCTGTCTTCCCGTGGATGGCCCAATGCAGCTTGTTTTGCACCGTGGCGAAGAAACGCTGGGTTGCCTGTGCCTTGCCGTCGTAATCAATCGCTGTGGCGTAGATGTCGGTGATTTTCTGGTAGAACTTGCGCTCGGAGAGCCGGATTTCCCGAATGCGCTGCAACTGCTCTTCGAAATACTGCTTGGTAAGCACCGAACCGTCGTTCTTCAGGCGCTCATCATCCATCGCAAAACCCTTGATGGTGAAGGACTCAACGATGGTGGTCGCCCATTTCCGGAACTGCACGGCGCGTTCGGAATTGACCTTGTAGCCAACCGCGATGATGGCCGCTAGGTTGTAATGCTTGGTGTCATAGCTCTTGCCGTCAGCGGCAGTTATCCGAAAATTTTGGATAACTGAATTTGCGTCCAATTCACTGTCGGCAAACACCGTTTTCAGGTGATAGTTGATGGTTCTCACATCCACGTCGTAGAGCAAGGCCATCATCTTCTGGGTGAGCCACACGTTTTCGTTGGCATAGATGGCTTCGACGTTCCCTTGGCCGCTGGCGGCGACAAAGGTTAGATATTCCGCAGCCGATGAGCGAACAATGCTGTTCTGGATAGGTTTCTTGGTCATTGCAGCATCTCGGCAGGAAGAATGACGGCAACCCCAGCGATGTAGTCGCTGGACATGATGGCTTCTGCCTCATGGGCAATAGCTGTTGCTGTGTGGTTGATCATGTGCGGGCCATCTTTGCCGTTTTCGTTGATGACCATGCAACGCTCGCCAGGCAGGGAAACGGCCTCGATGTAGCCGCCAACGACCCCCTGAAGTTGGCGCAGACGGCTTTCATCGTCTTCCGGCAAAAAGATCGAATCGACTTCCCCGTTTTGGGTAATCAAGGTGGCCAGCACAGTAGCTTCAGTCATCATGCGACAACACTTCCTGAAACCCAGCCTCTCGTAGCTTAGCTATGGCTTCATGATTAGTGACTGGCAATGACCATTGTTTCTTGCCGCCTTCCCATTTTGCCCCAGCGTCCTTGGCTATTTGCCTTTGCTCATAGAGTGCGGAGAAGAAAATCAATGGGGCCACTGGCTCCATGAAGCCAAGGTCTTTTGCCTTGGCAAGCGCCTTCTCATCAAACTCCGCAATCCACCAAGCACCGAGCAAATCCGACCACC
The DNA here is from genome assembly GCA_028687645.1 of Rhodocyclaceae bacterium. Classification (GTDB taxonomy): domain Bacteria; phylum Pseudomonadota; class Gammaproteobacteria; order Burkholderiales; family Rhodocyclaceae; genus Azonexus. Next base: position 3,232 of record JAQTZQ010000010.1, on the reverse strand, counting down.
GGGCACCGATGCGGCTGGCTCGACGGTTCTCGGCAAATGGCACGTTGAGAATTACGCGGCCAGCATTCGGGTCAAAGGTTGCATCCGAACTCCAACTGGGTGGATGCACCCAGCGCCAAGTTTTGTATGTCCCGGCAGTGTCGATCACAAAATGCTCGTCCTTAACCTCCCCCGTGTGAAGGTCAAAGACTATGGCAACGACTTCTGGATTGCCGTAATACGGTGGCCGACCAGACAGTTCGCCAACATGCTTGATCTTGGCAATGGTATTCCCCCAGGTTGTCCGGCGAATCCAGAACCCTGGTTGCTTCCAGTGCTCAACGTACATTTCGTAGATATTCATTGCTTGTCGGCTCAGATCAATGTGACGGGAAAAGAGCCTTCTGTGGATATTTCACCCACAATTCCCTTTTGCCAGGTTGAACCAGGCTCAGAAAGGCGGAACGTGATCGGCTTTCCCGTTTTCGGTTTCCCGTTTCCTTTCAGAATTACCGAACAAGTTTTGGTGCCAATGGTGCATAGATAATGCTTGGGCGCTTGTTTGGTGTTTCCGAGAGACAAGCCTAAACCGGAGGGGCGCTTGTTCGGAGCAAAATTCCCTTCCGCAATACGCGCCATGATTAGGTCATCATCGAAACCGGCCCCTTTTTGTGGCAGGTGCCCAGGCTTGATTTGCAATTCCACTTCTTCGCCATGGCGTCGGCGCATAGTCGGCAAAACCGCATCACATAGGGTTTGCGCCAACTCCCTGCTAGATAACGCCACGGCCTTGTCTCGCCCAACCAGTTTGGTATTGCCTGAGAGGTAACAACCGTCTTTGGTTTGAAGGGCAAAGGTATGCCAGTCCAATTCGGCTCCAACAACCTCTATGGTCCAGCAAGGCGTGATGATCATTCCGTTGCCACCTCAGCTAGCAGCGCCGCAATTTCAGACTCAACCTGTTTCAGTTCAGCATCGATGTCATGCAGCTTGCGCGGCGGCATGTACTGGTAAAAAAAACGGTTGAAGTTGATCTCGTAACCAACGCGCCCGATTTCCTTGTCCTTATCGTCGCGGAAGGTTTCGTCGACGTAGGCATCCGGCAGATGCGGCAGGACTTCACGGGCCAAGTAGTCCCGGATGTTTTCCGTCAGCGGCACGTTTTCGTAATCGGTCAGTTCAAGATCGGCGACGATTTCGCCATCAGCATCCAGAACCGGCTCACCGTCCGGGTCACGCTTGCCAAAAGCATTGGTCAGCGCCTTGCCGAAGGTCTTTCCTGCCTTGACGACCTTGCCAGCGGCCAGAGAGGATTGCACAACATCAGCAGCGAACGTTTCCGCCCATCCAAATGGGTGCGTCGCGCCAATCTGTCCCAGCAGAGCCTCTTCCCATAGGCTTTGATGCTCCGGCGACAGCTTCAGCCACACCTTGTCTGCCTTGAGCTTGTCCAAGCCAGTCTCTTCGATATGCAGAGACATACGCAGTGGACGCAACACTCTGATCCGGCGATAGCCAAAGGTGCGGTAATCGATCATCCGCGAGACTTCGTTGTTCTCGGCGGCAGCATAGATGTCGACAATCTGGCGGCGCTGTTCGTCATCCACGATCCGACGCTTGTTGCCTTCATTCTTGATCGAAGTCCAGAAGCCGGTGGCATTGATGAGTTGCACGCGCTTTTCCCTGCGACCCGCCTTCTTGTTGGACAACAGCCAGAGGTAAGTACCAATGCCGGTGCGAAAGAAGATTTCAGTGGGCAGGGCCACGATGGCTTCAACCAGATCGTTTTCGAGCAACCAGCGGCGAATCTCGGATTCTCCTGACGATGCGCCGCCATTGAACAACGGCGACCCCGACAACACGATAGCAGCCCGGCCACCGCCGTTCTCAGGCAACTCCAGCTTGCTGGCCAGGTGCATCAGGAACAGCATCGAGCCATCATTGATGCGCGGCAGACCAGGGCCAAAACGACCGTCGTAACCCTTGTCGTTATGCTCGGCGTTAACGGCTGTCGCGTCCTTCTCCCACTTCTTGCCGAAGGGCGGATTCGAGAGTCCGTAGTGGAATCGCTCGTTGGCAAACTGGTCGTTGGAGAGCGTGCTACCCAGTCGGATATTCTTCGACAGGTCTCGCCCCGGATCGGATTCGAGGGTGCGCAGCAACATGCTGGTGAGGCAGACGGCATGGGTTTCAGGTTCAAGTTCCTGTCCATGAGGAACAAGAACAGGCGGCACCTTGAAGCGATTGCCGTACTCGGCAACATGGTTCATGGCGTCGGTCAGAAAGCCGCCCGTGCCACAGGTTGGGTCATACAAGGTGCGGATCAGGCCGGGGTTTGATTCGAACAGGGCATCGTCCGGATCAAGCAGAAGCGCCGTCGCCAGATGCACCACGTCGCGAGGCGTCATGAAGTCCTCGGCCCCTTCATTGACTTCGGCACCGAACCGGCGAATCAGGTGCTCGTAGATGTTGCTCATGACGCGATCAGGCACCGCTTCCGGGTGGAGATCGATGCCGGCGAAGTTCTTGCAAATCTTGAAGAGAACACCGGCCTTGTCCAAGCGGATGACGGTGTTCGAGAAATCGAACTGCTCGAAGATGATGCGGGCGTTGTCCGAGAAGTGTGCGATGTAATCTTGGAGATTCTGGCGGGTCTTGGTGCTCCCCATATTGCTCAACGCGTATTCGGACGTGTTGTAGAACGGGTAGCGAGTGGCTTGGCGGAGGATCAGGTCAATGTCGATCCCGGCATCCTTGAAGGCGGCATGGCTTTCGCGAACACCTTCACGGGTCGGCTCCAGTACGCATTCCAATCGACGCAGCAGGGTGAACGGCAGAATGATCTTGCCGAAATCCGTATGCTTGAAATCACCCCAAAGGTCTTCGGCGTTTTTCCAGATGAAATCCGCCAGCGATGCGCCCGAGCCTGTCTGTTCTGTCATGTGGTTCTCCAACCATGTTTTGCACAAAACAGTATATCAAACCGGCTTGAACTTTCAACCATGTTTTGCACAAAACGGAGAACTATCACGTTTGGCGTAAGGCTAGAATTCCAACCCTAGATTGCACATAGCCGATTTTTGATTGTCCGCCATAGGCGAAAAAACCACGCTCCCTTGAGTGTACTTGGGGACGTCTCAGAAAACGGAAAATAAAGCACGTTAAGCCCATTGCAGACGCTAGATATTGACGAGTACGTCGGGTTTTCTCTTGTTTGAGTTGCCTCTTGTGGTAGGATAGTAATCAATTACTA
>JAQTZQ010000009.1 GCA_028687645.1 Rhodocyclaceae bacterium | reverse complement strand
GGTGTGGTTCATTTGAATCCCAATCCCCAGACCGACAAAAAACCGGATCAAAGGGAGGTGGCTTCAGAGCTCAAAAAAGCAGCCTAAATGCAAAACTTTAGGCGACAACTAGTTTGACAATTACCGCGAGTCGTGGCCTTCTCCAGTGGCATGGCGTGGTGGTTGACAGTGAGCGGCACGATCCACGAAAACCCTTTGTCGCCACCGCCCTGGCTGAGGGTGAACTGGCCGTTTGGCTCATCGCCGCGCAGGCCGGCAGCAGCTTTCAGGGCGGTCGAGTTTTGTGGCCGGGCCTTTTTCATGATCAGATTGACGCTGACTGGCGCGCTGCCGCCAAATTCTGCCGAGGCGCCGCGCAGGATTTCGATGCGTTCCAGCTCACCGGAAGGCAGCCGGCTAACCGTGGTCAGCGCGTAGCGGGCGTTGGCCGAAGGGCGTTCGCCATCGACCAGGAATTGCACCGAGTCGCGTCCCATGCCGCGCGCGTTGGCGCTCGTGCCGCCGTCGCCGCTATGGGCACCGGCCTCGATACCGGGCAGCTTGCGAATTACCTCGCCGACGGTCAACCCGCCTAAAGCCTCGATTTCGGCGCGGTCTATCACGGTCTTCTGCGCAACGGCGGTTTGGCGTTCGCTATCCGCGTCAGCAGTGGCGGTGACCGTGATGGTCTGTAATGTCGTGGCTTCTTCAGCTGTTACGCTGGTGGCAAGCAATGCGGCCAGCACGCTAATGAGTGGCTTTCGACGCGTCTTCATGCGCTTCTCCGCTGTCGGCGCGCCGCGCTCAGGGCACCACCCATTGTCGTCAGCAGTAACAGCGCGCCGCCCGCCAGGGCGAACGGTGGGGGCGCTGGCGTTTGCTTGTCTAGCTTCTCCAGCACCATGCCCTTGATCACGGGTGGTGCCGGTGGCGCAGGCGGCGTGACCAAATCGGCTGCTGTCTGTGGTCGCGTCGGCGCGATTGAAGGTGCTGCTGGCAGTTTGGCGGCCAAGCCAAAACCGGCGGCAGCAAATTTTTCGAAAGCGGCATTGTTGCTCTTGACGTCGTAGCGTTTGGCCAGATCGCGGTAGCGCTGCTTGAGTTCAGCGACCGTTTTGGCATCCGCCTGCCAGTAGCCATGGCGGGCCATTTCCAGCATTTTCTCGATGCTCTGGGCCAGCGCATGCGGGTTGTTTTTCTCGAACCAGTTCTTCAGGCCGAGTTTGTGCTTGTCACGGACGTAAACATCGACGAATGCCTGCCACTGGTCGTCACGGACGATTTCGCGCGAGACGGTGGTCCAGCCGGTGAAGTTGTTGATGCCGTCGAGCACTTGCAGTGTGCCGGCATAGCCTTCGGCCATCAGGCCCTGGATGTAGCCGGGGTGGAAGTTGCGGGTGGCCAGCTCTTTGGCGAGGAACTGGGCAGCGCCCTCGATCCGCCCGCCCTTGCCATCGCTCCCGCTGTTGCGCAGGTTGGCGATGTAGAGCTCGGGCGCTTTGCCGTCGAGCGCCCGTACCGCCGCACCGATGCCACCGAGATATTGGAAGGGATCGTCGGTAGTCAACATGCCGTAGAGGTTGGAGGTACGGGCCAGCACGGCACCCTCGGTGCCTTTCAGATGCTCGGCGTAGAGATTGATATTCCTGCCAGCTTTGCCATCGGTGCCGACCGAGTTTGTGACCACGCCTTGCGCTCCCCAATCGGCTTCGTCTGCACCGTAGGCGAATTGCATTTTTGAGAGGTAGAGTCTGGCCAGCTTTTTGTCGGCTTCGCCCTTGCTTTTCCAGGTATCGCTAGCCAGCGCGGCGTCGTCCAGCCCGGTGCCGTAGTTGCCGGATGCGGACGAGAAAATGCGCGTCTCGGCCGCCTTCTGCGCAGCTTTTTCCGGAATGCCCTGAGCGATCAGCCGTTCTGCGATGGCCCGGCTGTTGGCGTACAGCGGGTTGTCAGCCTCCATGGCGCGGGCGGCAAGTTGCACGGCCTTGGCCAACTGCTTCATGGCGTTCGGGAAATGATCGCGGTAGAGGCCGGTGGCCGAGAGCACGACGTCGACACGCGGTCGTTTAAGTTGCTCGCGCGGCACCAGCTTGACGTCGATGACCCGGCCGCCGGCGTCCCACACCGGCTCGACGCCCATGGTCCACAGCGCCTGCGCTTCGAGGATGCCTTGATGGCGCATGGTTTCGACTGACCACAGCGAGAAGGCGAGCTTCTTCGGAGGGCGACCGGTTTTGGCTGTCTGCGCGGCGATCAGCGCTTCGGCGGCGTCCTTGCCGGCTTCCCAGGCTTGCTGGGTCGGCACCCGCGAGGGGTCGAAGCCATACAGGTTGCGCCCGGTCGGTAGGGCGTCCGGGTTCTTGATCGGGTCGCCGCCGTAGGAGGTCGGTCGATGCTGCCCGGCCAGGGCCGAGAGCAGGCCGGCGATTTCGCCCTGAGCGCCGAGGTCGGCATACCAGCGGCGGCCTTGTTCGAGCTGCGCGGCGAGCTTGGGGTCGACTGGCGGGGCAGTGTTGCCAGTGATGAGGTCGGCGAGCAGGCGGAAGGGCGGCGATTCGGTCAGTTTGGTGTAATCGCCAACAAACAACTCGTCGAGGTCGTCTTCCTTGACGCCGGCATGACGCAGTGCCGCTTCGCCGAAGTCTTTGCCGAGCATCAGCAGCACGGTACCGAGGCGGTGTTTTTCCAGCGGTGGTGTGCCGAAGGTGTGCAGGCCAAGCGGCTGCGCCGTCTGTGCCAGTTCGTGCAGGTGGTTGTGTAGTTCGTCGATGAAGGGGCGGAATTCACGGTCAATACGGGTCGTAGACCAGCCCATGTCGCGGTCAATATGTTCCTTTTTGACCCGCTTTTTCAGGTCAACCGCAAGCTTGTCCTTGACCGCACCGTCGTCCTGCGCCATCCACTGGTGCAGCAGGTCGTGGATCTGGGTCAGCGTTTCGTGCAGCCCGGCCGGGGCGAAGGGCGGTGTTTGGTGGCTGACGATGACCGCCCGACCGCGTCGCTTGGCTTGCAGCGCTTCGCCAATATTGTCGACGATGTAGGGATAGACGACCGGTACGTCGCCGACGGCGAGCAGCGGGTAATCGCTGACCGCCAGGCCGCGTTCCTTGCCGGGCAGCCATTCCTGCGAGCCGTGCGTGCCGTAGTGCACCAGCGCGTCGGCCTTGAACTGCTCACGCAGCCACAGGTAGTGGGCGAGGTAGAAGTGCGAGGGCACCGCCTTGGTCGAGTGGTAGAGCGCTTTTTCCTTATCTTCCCAGCGTTCGCCGCGTGGCGCTTGGGGGCTGAAGATGACCTTGCCGACGGCCATGCGCGGCATGACGAAGACCGCTTCGCCACGGTCGACGATGACCATGGCCGATTTTTCCGGATCGCCCCAGCGCTCGTGCAACTCCTTCTGGACGGCTGGCGGCTGGCGCTGCAGCCAGGCTTTGTAGGTGGCGACCGGCAGGCGTTCGGCCAGGCCGTCGCGCAACAGGCCTTCGAGCTGGCCATCGCGGTAGAAGGGGGCGAGCAGGCGTTGCAGCGAGTTGATGAGAATGACTTCTGATTCGCCAGTCGTGCTGTAACCAGCAGACTTCAGCGCCTTGAGGGTGGCCTCCATGCTTTTGGGGAGGTTCATGAATGACGCGGAAAGATTTTTTTCGCCCGGCGGGTAGTTCCAGAACAGCATGGCCACCTTCTTTTCGGCGTTCGGCAAACGCTGTAGGCGGACCAGATTCAGTGCCTTGTTGACGACAGCGGCAGCTTGTTCCGGGATGACGACAATGTCGCCGCTGGCACGGTCTTGGGTGCTGGCAACGATGGCGTCGACAATGCCGGCATATTCGCCCTGAGCCAGGTAAAACGGCACATCGATCAGCGGCACGCCCTGCGGGTCGGCGCGCCAGGCGGCTTCGTCGCCCTTGCGGTAGGCCAGCGCCTGAATGACCGGAATACCGAGTTCGCTCAGTTCCTTGCGCCGCCCCTCGGGGTCGAGAACGATCTGGGTATTGATGACCGCATCGGCAATCGGTTTGCCTTCGATGGTCAGCAAATTTTTGTGTGGCCCGAGGACGCCGGCGTAATAGGGCAGGGCGATGGCTCCTGCGGCTTCGATGCGGGCGACCAGGGCATCAATAAAGGCCGTTTGCTCGGCACCGATGTAGATCTGATGCAGGGCGATGGCGATGGTCGGTGGACGCTGGTCGAGGGGAATGCCGCGCCATTGGAAATACTCGGCAGCCGTGGCAAATACCCGCAGCGGCGCCTGCGGGTGATAGATCGCTTCTTCCGGAAAGACAAAGGGTGCCTCGATTGTCGGCAAGGGCTGGCCGCGCAACTGGGCGGCCAGTGTGGCGAAAAATCCCTCGTAGTTGGCTCGGCCACCGTTGGTGTAGTAGGCGTGTAGCGTGGTGGCAATATCCTTGGGCAGGCCGCTGCCCGCCGGGCCTTCTGCCTTCATCCACAGATGCGGGGTTTGCAGGCCATCGAGCGCTGTGCCCAGTTTGCCTTTAACCGCATCTTGCATGTGACTGCGCGCGGTGTCGAAAATGACGAGATCGCGGTTTTGCAGCAGATTGCTGCTTTGATCGGGGCTCAGGCGCTCGATAAAACAGGCTTCCACGGTCAACCCGTATTTTTGACCAATTTCTGAGATTGTCCGGAACTTGCCGGGGGGTACCGGCGTGGTGGCGACGATCAGGATGTTTTCAGCCAGCGCGGGCAGGCATAAGCACAGCGCGCCAAGCAGGCAGGCGAAGCGAAGGAGGTTCATACGGGCAAATGTCCGTTCTGCAGTAATGGAGCAAAAATCATGGCTAGCGAGAAATCCGGCTGGCTTGCGCAGCGCATCAAGGCGAGCGCAGGTCTTCCGGCGGTAGTGGCTCCGTGAAAAGTCACCACCGCCGGGCCGACGTTAAAAGTCGGTACGCAGGGTCAGGTAAATATTTCGGCCAATTTCGGCATAGCCAAAATCGGGCGATTTTTCAGCCAGGCGAACATCGGTCAGGTTATTGATTCCGGCGCGCACGCTGAGGTGCTCACCAATTTTTTTACCGACGCTGACATTCAATAGCGCGTAGGACGGCAGGCGTGCTCCGCTGTTGTCGTATTGCTGTCCAAAATACTCGACCATGCCGCGGGCACTCCAGCCGTTGCCCCCCTGCCAGTCGAGGCTGGAGGCGAGCGCCAGTTCAGGCCGATAGGCAAGATCCTTGTCGGTTGTTTCATCCTCAGTGTCGAGGAAGGTCAGATTGGTATTCCATTTCAGACCGGGGGTGATCATCCAGCCTATGCCCGACTCCAGGCCGTTGATCGTCGCTTTATCCACGTTGTCGTACAAATAGGTGCGGCGAATGCCGGAGACCTTGAGTAATTTATAGGTGATCAGATCATCAATTTTGGTGTGAAACAGCGTTGACCATAGATTGATCGACCCCTGTTTCCAGTCCGCACCGATTTCGAGTGAATCAGAGCTTTCGGGCTGGATATCGGCATTGCCCATGAAGGTGTGCGGCCCCTCAGCACCGATATAGCTCGGAGAGCTTTGCTTGAGCGTCGGCGCCTTGAAGGCGTGGCCGTAGCCGCCCTTGATCACCAGTGCGGGTGTCGCCTCCCAAACCAGATAGACGCGTGGGCTGGCTTCAAAGCCGAAGCGTTCGTGATTGTCGCCACGCAGGCCAGCCGTCAACACCAGGTTATCGCTGAGTGAAATCTCATCCTGAATGAACAGCGCCTTGTGCGTGGCATCGTCCTTGCCACCAATCAAGCCATTATTTTCCAGCGTTTCAACGCGGTACTCACCGCCGACGGTCAGTACTTGATTTTTCATCTTGAGGGCGGCAAAACCATCAATCACCTCGTCCTTCAGGTTTTGTGGACGGGTCGCCGCGACGCCATTGGTACGCCGGTTCTGGATATCGATTTCGCTGTTATACATTCGAGCCTGGGCGCGCCACTGGCCAAAATCCCCTTTCCAGGCAATGCTTGCCTGCCGACGCTCGATATCGTAGCGATTTTCGTAGGACTTACCGGCGGATGACACATCGTCGTAGCGCCGGACTTCATCGCCACCTTGCCACTGAAAATCGATACTTTGCGCATCGGTCAGCTTGATTGTTCCACCAATGCCGTAGTTTTGTGCCTTGCGGCCCTCGATCTCGGAGTAACGCTCATCTTCCTTCTCGGCAATGGCGTCGCGGTTGGATGATTCGGCATTGACGCGCAAAGTAACGCGCTCACCAAGCGGCCCGGCGGCAAAGATAGAACCTTGCCAGCCGTCGCCGTCATCGCTCCCGGTCAACTGGCTGCCCGATAACATCAGCGAACCGATCCAGCGATCGCGGGGTTGCCGGGTGATCAGATTGACGACACCGCCCAGGGCTTCTGAGCCGTAGAGGGTGGACATCGGGCCGCGAATGATTTCTACCCGTTCGATGGCGGAGACGGGGAGCCAGCCATACTGATAGTCGGAATGACCAACCACATCATCGGTAGGCGAAATGCGCCGGCCGTCGATCAGCGTCAGCGTATGTTTACCCTCCAGCCCGCGCAAGGCAATTGTCTTGCGGCCACCCACCTGGCGCCCGGTGAGCGTCACGCCCGGCGCACCGCGAACAATATCCAGCAGGTCAGTCGCATTGCGTTCCTCGATCTCCTGGCGGGGTATTACGGTGACCGACGCTGGCGCGGTTCGCGACTCATGATCGGACATCGTTGCCGTTACCACTGTGTCGCGCAGGGTCTGTTCTTCGGCAAGGACATTCGCCGTGGCAAAAAGGGAAATCAGGACAAGGGAAATGGTTCGCCGGGGAAAGCGGGCGCGCGGTTGCTGCATTGAAGGCCTCCAGTCAGGGTCGGAAAATGGCTGGCTGCCTGCAGGTGCTTAGGTGGCTGGCGTTGCGGTTGGTGCAAACGCGAATTATTATCGTTGCCGTTTAAATTGTCAAGTTTTGGGGTCTTGGGGAGTCGATTTCAAGAATGCTGATGGGGACACTGTTAAGGTTTGGCGACCTTACTCAAACTTCGATTTCGTTGGCTTCGCCTTCCTCCGCGATCTCGGTAAGCAAAACGGCAGCGATGTAGTCCTCGGGCAGGCGATGTAATACAGCCAGTTCGGCAGCGCTCTTGCCGCTCGCCTGAATGCTCGCCATCCAGCCATTGAGGCCGGTCGATAGCGAGCGCCCGGCCTGTTCGCCGTCGTGGGTGTTGCGCTCGCCATCTTCAACGGCGTATTTGTTGGCGTAGCCGCGCGGCGTCACCATCAGGCCGTGTTTGATGAAGGTGTTGGAATTGCCGATCAGCACCGTGGACAGCATGCCGATGTCGCATTCGTTCATTTTCTCCAACGTGGTGAATTCGATCCGCTGCTTCGGGCGGTAGGCCGATTTGACGATGGCAACCGGTGTCTGCGGATCGCGATGGCGCAGGAAAAGGCGCTGGGCTTCGACGATCTGTTGCGTGCGGCGGCCGCTTTTCGGGTTGTAGAGCGCGACGACGAAGTCGGCATAGGCGACGGCATCGAGCCGGCGGGCGATGGTCGGCCACGGCGTCAGCAGGTCGGAGAGCGAAATGGCGCAGAAGTCGTGGGTCAGCGGCGCACCGACCAGCGCGGCGCAGGTGTTCAGGGCAGAGGCGCCGGGGATGATCTCGACTTCGATACCGGAATCCGGCGTCCAGCCAGCCTGAAAAAGTACCTCGAAGGTTGGCCCGGCCATGCCGTAAACCCCGGCATCGCCCGAAGAAATCAGCGCCACTTTCTTGCCCTGGCTGGCGCGCTCCAGTGATTCGATGGCGCGATCAAGTTCCTCGGTCATCGACTTCTTGATCACTTCCTTGCCAACCACCAGATCGGCGACCAGCCGGATGTAAGTCACGTAACCAATGATCGTATCGGCCTCGGCAATCGCCGCTCGGGCACGCGCCGTCAGGTGATCCTGACTACCCGGGCCGAGGCCGACGAGCATGATTTTTCCGGTTTTCTTGAGGGTTTCAGGTGTAAGTGTTGAGGCGTTCATGGGGCATCCTTGCAATGGAAACAGTTGCATTGCGCCCGTCCGGGCCGCGCAACTTGTGTTTTTCGAGAATCAAATGGGACTTGTCGGCATTCGCCGCCAGCAAAGCCGCCGCTTCGGAAACCGACGGCGTGCCGGTGAATTTGAGGACGGTTTTTGAGGGATTTGGCACGTCGACCGCAGCAAGTGCCGTCGCGGAGTAAAAAAGGCACGGCCAGCCGTTTTCCTCGATCACGTGCAACAGACCGCTTTCGTTGGCCTTGAGATCGATACTGGCCACCGCCCAGACATCGGAAAGCGTCGCACCGCAGGCGGCCAGCGCTTCATTGATGCATTGGGCAATGGTTGCCGCCGGCGTGCCCCGGTCGCAGCCGAGGCCAAGGGCGATTTTCATGCCTTGTCCGAAGGGCGATAAATCACCCGCTTGCCGGCCAGTTGGGCGGCGAAATCAGCCGGCATATCGCGCTGGCTGATCCACAGCACGGCGGCGAATTTGTCGCACTCCACCTCCTCCAGCCGCGCAAAGCGCTGAATATTCGCCGCCAGCGGGCCGCTCCGCCCATTGGCGTGGTCGCTCCACCAGTCCTCGCTGCCGGCTTCCTGAACCAGCGCGACCGCTTCGTCATTCACGACGGCGGCGCTGCAGCGAACGATTTCGTCGTGCGTTGCCTCGAATTTCCAGCCCAGCTCGCGGCCGAGCAGATCGACCGCCAGCGTTTGACGGGCGTCGGAAGCGGTGGTCAATACCGGCGTCGCACCGAGCGCCGTGGCGAGATGGCCGGAGAGCGAATTGGCCCCGCCGAGATGGCCGGAGAGCATGGGGATGACGAACTTGCCGGCTTCGTCGATGACGACGACCGCCGGATCGGTTTCCTTCTTGCCGAGATGCGGCGCGATCAGACGGACGACGGCGCCGAGCGAAACAATGGCGACGATGCCGTCGAAGGCGGCGAACAGGGCCGGCACTTGATCGCCCACCTTGCCTTCGTAGCAGTTGGCCGCACCGGGCGCGGCGGTTTCGGCTTCAGTGCGGAACTTTTCTGGCGTGAATAGCTGGGCACCGGGCAGGGCGGCAACCACTTTGCCGGCCAGCGCGATGCCGTGTTTGGTAATTGAAACGACTGCGATTTTCATGGGCTTGGGGTCCGTTTTAATTTTTGGGTGTTTTTTGCGGTTGACCCTAGGGCCAGCCGTAGCTTCTGTGGTCGTAACAATCTACGATTCAGCCGCTTCCTTGCGTTTGCGGCAACCGCGCCGCAGTTCGCCGCGCACGCGCTTGGGGTTCTGGACCAGCATCAGCGACAGGTAATTGACCTTTTCACCCTGCAGGCTGGCCACGTCGCGGACGATGCGTTCATCCGGCGCGCCAACTTTTTCGATGAAAACCGAGGTGGCGAGCAGATCGCGCCGCGCCAGTAGTTCGATCACCTCATCGACCTGCGGCTTGACCTTGAGCAGGACCAGCGTGTCGAACTCGTCGAGCAGGTGATCGATCACGCCCACCCCGTAGTTGGCGGGAATCACCGCCAGTGTTTCGTCCTCCTCGGCCAGCGTAATGCCGGTGCTGGCGGCAGCGGCGGCGAAGGAGGAAACGCCGGGAATGGTCTCGACTTCAATGTTCGGCACCAGCTCACGGACGACGCGGGCGAGATGGCCGAAGGTGGCGAAGGTGGAAGCATCGCCTTCGACCAGGAAAACCAGGTCGCGGCCTTCGGCGAGCAGTTCGACCGTGCGCGCAGCGGCGCGCGTCCACGCTTTGGCCAGAATGTCGGCATCGCGTGTCATCGGGAAAACCAGTTGTTCGGCATCGACCGGAATCGCCAAGCCGCCGCGTTCGACAATCGATAAGGCGTAGGACGATTCCTCGGCCTTTTTCACGGGATACAGCCAGCGCGCGCCGGATTGCAGCACGGCCCAGCTGCGCCGGGTAATCAGTTCCGGGTCGCCGGGGCCGAGCGAGGCGCCGATCAATTTTCCATAAGGCTTCATACGTTTTCCTTGCTTGCGGTCACAATCCACACCGGGTTCTGGGCGGCCAGTCGGTGCATGTCGAGAATGGGTTGGCTGCGGCTGGCCTGGAGCTGGACGACATCCCAGACCGCGCCGGCCTCTTTTAGGGCGGCAGTTGCGCCGGCCAGGTTTTCAATGGTGACGAAATTCATCACCAGTCGGCCAGCCGGTTTCAGGCGGGCGAGGATCAAGCGGATCAATTCGCCCAGTTCGCCGCCCGAGCCGCCGATGAATACGGCATCCGGGTCCGGCCAGGTGTCGAGTTGGGCCGGGGCCTTGCCTTCGTACAGCGTGTAATTGCCGATGCGGAAACGGGCCGCGTTGGCCCGCGCATTGGCTGCATCGCCCTCGTTTTTCTCGATTGCCCAAACATGGCCGTGCGGGGCGAGGCGGGCGCATTCGAGGCCGACCGAACCGGAGCCGGCACCGATATCCCAGACGATGGCGTCGGGCTTGAGGCGCAGCTTGGCCAACGACAAGGCACGGGCTTCCTGCTTGGTAATCAGCCCTTTTTCCGGTGAACGCTGGATATATTCGAGGTCTTCCAGGCCGAAAGCGGGTGCGAAGTTGGGATTCGTGGCCGTTGCGCTGCGCTCAACCAGCACGACGTTAGGCTCGGGAAATAGGCGATTTTCGACGTCGACCGCAGCAAGTCCGGTGAAAACTTCTTCATCGGGCAGCAGCAGACGGCAAGCGATGGAAAGCTTGACCTCGTCGCCATAGCCGGCCGTGATCAAGGCTCGCGCCAGTCGGGCCGGGTTGTTATCCGGGCCGGTGAAAAGCGCCACGCGAGGGTTCAGGGCAATCGCCCGCATCAGCTTGTAGAGGCCGTGGGCCGGCGTTGCGCCGACAAACCATTCGCCGGCATCAGCGGTATGGCAGGTCGAAATTTTGATCTCCTGCCAGGGCGTCTTGAAACGGGCAAAAGCCAGTTGCAGGGTGGAAACCGCCGGCAAAATCTCGAAGCCATCGCGCCCCAGCTTGCCGGTCAGCCACGAGGCAATCCCGTGGCAAAGCGGGTCGCCGGTGGCCAGCGCGACCACCGTTTTGCCGGCATCGCGGGCGGCCAGCATCCAGCCCGGCACCTGCCCGAGCTTGCCATCCATGTCGATCAACTCGGCCGTCGGCGCAAGGTGACTGCCGACCAGTGCCAGCGTGCGGCCGGCGCCGATCACGACATCAGCGCCGGCCAGTCGCTGGCGGGCGCTGTCGGAAAGCCCGGCCCAGCCGTCGTCGAGAATGCCGATTAGGGCAACCGGGGAGAGGGTCCGGTTTAACCCATCCCCACCCCGGCCCTCCCCTTGAAAGGGAGGGGGTGTTAACTCTCCCCCCTTCAAGGGGGGAGTTGGAGGGGGGATGGGTCCCGCGCTCATCCGATTCTTTTCATCACAGGACTTCATCTTCATCCAATCGACAAATAAACTGCCCCTCGAAATCGCAAACGAGGATGCTCAGGTGGTAATTGCCCGGGTAACAGGTTTTCAGGCTGCGAATCGCCTTGCCGGCGAGCGCCCGGTGGAATGCTACGGTCAACCCTAAAATTGACAGTTTTTCAGCCGCGAAGCGGGCGGTTTCGGCGGCGCGGATTTCTTCCACCAGATCGGGCGGCGCGCCGACTTCCTGGGCTGATTCAGCGAGGATGTCGCGGTCGATCTCGGCCTTCCAGGCGTGGGTAACGGACAACCCCTGACACATTTTGGTCAGCTTGCCGACCATGGCACCCACGTAAACCTTGGGGAATTCACGTTTGACCGCCGAGGTGAAAGCCGCCTTCACAAAGTCACCCATCTGCACAAAGCAGGATTCATCCAGTTCAGGCAACTGCCGCATGGCGAATTTTTCAGTACGCCCGCCGGTGGTGAAAATTACCGTGGTCTGGCCCTGTTTCGCCGCCACATCCACCGCCTGCACGACGCTGGCGCGGAAAGCGGCAGTCGAATAGGGCCGCACGATGCCGGTAGTGCCGAGGATGGAAATGCCGCCGAGAATGCCCAGTCGGGCATTCAGCGTCTTCTTGGCCATTTCATCGCCGAGCGGCACCGAAATGGTCACTTCCAGCCCATCGTGATCGAGCAGTTCACCCGCCACCGCCCGCACGTTGTCGATGATGTTGCGGCGCGGCACCGGGTTGATCGCCGGGCCGCCAACTTCCAGCCCGAGGCCGTCCTTGGTGACGACGCCAACCCCGAAACCACCCTTGAGCAGCACTTCTCCGGCGCGATGCTTGAGGATGCGAACATCGGCCGTCATGTGCGCGCCATGCGTGGCATCCGGGTCATCGCCGGCATCCTTGACGATCACCGCATGGGCTAGTCCGGCGACCTCTTCGACGTAGCCATCGGTCACGGCAAAAGTAACCTCGCTGCCATTCGGCAGACGGCAGACAACGCTATCCGCGACCTCGCTATTGAGCAGGCCAAGCGTCGCTGCCTTGGCCGCCGCCGCCGAGCAGGCGCCGGTGGTGAAACCGGTACGGTTGCCGCGCTCACGCCGGCCGTCGCCTTTACGGACTTTGGTTTCAGTCATTGCCGGCCAGCAGCATCAGGAGACATTGCCGGCACCTTCAACCAGCGCAGCCATCGCCAAGGCATTGGCCGCACCGCTGGCCTGCAAAGCTTGCACGACGCCCACCCGGTTTTCAGCCGGCTGATTTTGACTGACCTTCCATTTTCCCATCAGCCGGGTAATTTCAATCTCGATGCCGACAATTGCCGCCATCAGTTTTTCCGTGTAATCGGCCGGCGCATCGGAGACTTGCCAGGGCTCGGCAAAAGCGGCTTCGTTGTGATCGGTCAGCGCCGCCAAGTGGCTACGCAACCAGACCACATCGTCACAGACCCGGAGCTTGCCGTAGGCGTGGGCGACGGCGTAGTTCCAGGTCGGCACGGCTTTGCCGTGTTCCGCCTTGGTCGGATACCAGGACGGCGTGATGTAGGCATCCGGCCCCTGAAAGATCACCAGCACTTCCGTCTCCTGGGAAGACTCGCGCCAGACCGGATTGGCCCGTGCCACGTGGCCGCGCAGGGTGCCCAAAGGGGCAGTATCCGCGCTCAGATGAAAGGGGAGGTGATTGGCGTTCAGCCCATCGGCAGACAACGTAACCAGCGTGGCGAGCGGTTGTGCCTGCATCAGCTGATGCAGGACATCGACGCTCGGTTGGTCAAAGTGTTTGGGTAGATACATGCTTGTTCCTTTTGGTCAGCGTTCAGACCGCCAGCTTATTCTGTTCAGCTTCGGCCAGCGACAGCATGGCGTGAATGGCGGCGACGACCAGCGTCGAGCCGCCCTTGCGGCCCTTGATGGCGACCCACGGCACGTCATTCAGCGTCATCATCAAATCCTTCGATTCAGCTGCCGAAACAAAGCCGACCGGCATGGCGACGACCAGCGCCGGGCGCACGCCTTCTTCGCGGATCAGGCGCACCAGTTCGATCAGCGCGGTCGGTGCGTTGCCGATGCCGACAATCGCGCCATCAAGCCTGCCCAGCCGCTGCGCCTTGCGCATGGCCTGCACGGCGCGGGTGCTGTTTTCCAGCTTGGCCTGGGCGATTACGTCCTCGTCGGAAATGTAGTGATGGGTGGTCAGGCCGAAATGCTGCAAACGTGGCTTGGAGAGGCCGACGCAGATCATTTCGACATCGGCAACGATTGGCGTGTTGCCCTTGAGCACGGCCTGAAAACCGGCGCGCATGGCGTCCGGATGGAAGGCGGTGAGGCCGTTGAATTCAAAATCGGCGTTGGCGTGGATCATCCGGCGGACCAGCGGCCATTGCTCGGCGCTGTAGTTGTGCGGGCCGGCTTCGGCGTCGATCACGGCAAAGGAATCGTGCTCGATGGCACGGCCGGCTTCGGTCAGTTGTTCGGTGATGGTATTGGTGGTCATGGTGTTCTCCCTAAGCTCAGGCGTGAGCGTGTTCGCAGTGGGGGTGGGCGTGATCGTGCCCATGGTTGTGGCCGCAGCCTCCCGTTGCCGTGTGGCTGTGGTCGTGCAGATGTTCTTCCTCGGCGGCTTCGCGATATTTGCAGCCATCACATTCGAGCATGCCGCCTTCCGCCAACTCACCGTCGACCTTGCCGTCGAGCAGCTCGAACACCCCTTTGTCGAAGCCGAAATGGGTGCCCAAGGCGAAGGTGATCTGCGGATACTGCCGCTGCAGGCGTGCTACCTGTTCCTGGATACGCTCGATCAACACGCCGGTGAACAGGTACACCGGGACGATGGCAATCTGCATCATGCCCAGCCTGACCTGCCGCTGGACGACGGTTTCCAGACGTGGCCAGGTGACGCCGGTAAAGGCCAGGTCGACCAGTTCATGTTCGTTATCCTCGAAAATCCAGCGCGCCATCTTGGCCAGTTCGCCATTGGCGCTGGCGTCGGACGAGCCGCGCCCAAGCAGCACGACGCCGGTGGTCATCGGGTCGGGCACGGCCATCTGTTTGATCAGGTGATCAAGCTGGCCCTGCAGCACAACCAGCATCTCGCGCCCCATGCCGAGGTGGCGGGTGACGACAAATTCAACCGCCGGGTGGCGCTGGCGGGCGCTCTCCAGCGCAGCCGGCAGCTCCATCTTGACGTGGCCGGCGGCATTCAGAATGAAGGGGATGACCAGCACCTTTGCAGCATTGCGCGCCGCTCGGTCCAGTCCGTCATCAAGCAACACCTCGGCGTGTTCGATGAAGCAGACTTCAATCCGCCATTCGGGATGAAGTTCGCGCCATTGCGCGGCGAAATTGATGGTTTCCTTGTTGCCTTCACGGCCGCGTGAACCGTGGCCGACGAGGAGGATGGTGGTGGCGTTAGTCATTCTGTTTCTCCGTAGCTTTGCGGAAGCGGTGGGTGAATGTCGGGTCGTAAAGCTTGGAGCGAATCAGGTCCGGCCAGTCGGCAGCACCCAGGGTCGGGCTGGCGACGATCATCGCCTGGCTGGCAATTTTCTCGTCCTGGCACTTGCGTTTGATGTCCTTGATCGTGCCGCGCACGATTTTTTCGGCCCCCGGCCAACTGGCCTTTTGCACGACAAGAATTGGCGAATCTTCGCTCCAGCCGGCGGCGAGCAGCGCTTCCTGCACCTTGTGCAGCAGGGTGATCGACAGGTAGATACAGAGCGTTGTCTTGTGCGCGGCGAGGGCTTCAAGCTCTTCGCCCGGCGGCATTGGGGTGCGCCCGGCGACGCGGGTCAAGATCACCGTCTGGGTGACTTCCGGCAGGGTCAGCGTTTCGCCGGCGGCAGCCATCGAGGCCATGGCTGAGGACACGCCGGGCACGACGGCCCATTCGATGCCGGCGGCAGTCAGCGGCCTGGTCATTTCGATCAGCGCACCGTACAGGCCGGGGTCGCCGGTCTGCAGGCGGACGACGGTTTCGTGCTGGTTGGCCGCAGCAATCAGCCAGTCGGTCATTTCGTCCAGCGTCATATCCTTGGAGTCGCGGATGTCGCAACCTTCCGGCGTAAACAGCGTCGCTGCCTGATCGACCAGCGAGCCGGCAAAAAGCACAGCGCCGGATTCTTCCAGCAGCTTGCGCCCCTTGATGGTGATCAAGTCGGGATCGCCGGGGCCGGCGCCGACAAACCAGATTTTTCCGGTCATAAAATGAAAGTGTTATGGTCAACGCGCAATTTGCGGCAATTTTTCATGGGATTTCCTTTGCAATATTCAGTGTTGTCAGCAAGCCGAGCAGGCTGTTGGCGCACCGGGGAGCGGGGGTGGCTGGCACCATGCCGCGCTCGACCAGCCCGCGATGCAGCTTGATGACTTCCGGCAAGGGCAGGCCGACCGCAGTAAGTGCGGTGGCGTGTTCGCCGAGTTCGGCCGCGTTCAGTGAGGCAGTGCAGCGGCCAGCAGCCATCAGGTGAATGTGCTCGGCCCAGCGATACGCAAAGTCGATATTGTGGGTGGCCAACAGCAGCGTGATGCCGCGTTGGTGCAGGCCGTCGAGTACCGCCATCAGCTCTTTTTGCATGGCGTGATCAAGGCCGGCCATTGGCTCGTCGAGCACCAGCAGTTCCGGTTCCATGGCCAAGACGCCGGCAATGCAGACGCGCTTTTTTTGACCGAAACTCAGGTTGTGCACCGCCTTGTCGGCGTGCTCCGTCATGCCGACTGTCTGCAAGGACGAAGCCACGCGCTGGCGTACCGTTGCCATGTCCAACCCGAGATTGAGCGGGCCGAAGGAGACGTCTTCCTGCACGCTGGCAGAAAATAGCTGGTGGTCCGGGTTCTGGAAAACCATGCCGACCTTGCCGCGCAAGTCGCGCAGGCCGGCCCGGCCATAGTTGATCTCCTTGCCGTCATAACGCACAACACCCGCCTGTGCCCGCAAGAGGCCGT
Organism: Rhodocyclaceae bacterium; assembly: GCA_028687645.1. GTDB lineage: Bacteria > Pseudomonadota > Gammaproteobacteria > Burkholderiales > Rhodocyclaceae > Azonexus. The sequence continues at coordinate 33,845 of JAQTZQ010000009.1, read as the reverse complement.
TGCTGTGTTGAAAGAGGGTAGTCTTGCCCGAGCCGTTGGCGCCGATCAGTACATTGCGGCTACCGCGCGCGATGCGCAGCGAACAGTCATCGAGGCCGATGCTGCCATCTGGGTAGCGATAGCTGATGTGGCTTAGTTCGAGCAGTGTGTTGCTCATGCCAGTCCCCAGGCAAGGGCGATCAAACCGGCACCAGCGACGCCGGCAACGCGGCAATCGCGGCCCGTATTGGCAAAATTCGCTTCGAGAAAACGCAAGGGACCATCGTTGTTGCGTGCCTGGGCCGCCAGATGCAGGGCGTGGGCGCGCTGCCAGACTTGCAGCGTCAAATTAGCTGTGAGGCCGCCCAGCGAGCGGATGGTTAACCGGGCGCTGGCATAGCCAAGGCGGGCCGATTGCGCGTTCCAGGTCTCATGCACAGCTGCGGAAAAGACAAAAAGCATGCGGTAGCAAAGGACCATAATTTCGAGCAGCAGCTCAGGTGTTCTGAGGCTACGGAGCAGGGCGATCAGGTCAACCAAGGGCGTTGTCAGGACCAGAAAGAGCAGGGCGGCCAGTGCGCCGAGCGAGCGCGTACCGACTTCAACCAATTTGGCCAGGCCGTTCGGGGCCAGGTGCAGCAGCGGTCGGTTATCGCCGACATCAACGGCAAAGGCCAGCGACAGGCTGCCCATCGCCAGAAAAAACAGGGCCGGGGCAGCGGCGCGCAAATAGCGGCCGAGCGTGATGCCGGCGCCAATCAGGGTGACCAGCAACAAGAGTCCGGCGACAAGTGTTGCGGTCAACGGCGATTTGGCGGCAAAAATTGCGACAAAGCCGCAGGCGGCAAACAGCCCTTTGGCCGCTGGCGAAACGCTGCGCCAGCGATTGCTGTAAGCCGACTGCTCAATCAGCACGGGTTGGCTTTTCCTGTTGTTCCGCCATTTGTTTGGCCATTTCGCGCTGTATTTTTTCGCGGGTCACCGCTGCGCCGAGGTAATAGCCGATGAAGCCGGCGCCCAACGCGGCCTGCAGGGCGAATAGCAGTGAGGATATCTCGCCGCTGGCCGGTTCGAGGAGTGGTTCAAACCATGGTCGGTAATCGGGCGCGATGACGCCGATCAGATCTCTGGCTTTGTTGTCGGCGCCAGCAAAAATCTCGGCCGGTTTGCCGTCAGCATCCGCTGCCGGCTTTTGCACCAGCCACAGCGGCAGCACAGCAAGCAGCACGACGGCGATCAGGAGCAACAGGTTTTGGTGCCGCTTCATGCGCGCACCTCGTTTGCTGGCAGCAACTTCATGTCGCGCAATTCCTGCGGATTGAAGCGGGCGAGGGCATTGAAGATGACCACGGTGAGCAAGCCTTCGCTGATTGCCAGAGGAATCTGGGTGATCGCGAAAATTGTCGCAAACTTGGCAAACGAAGCGCTAAAGCCACCGAGCGGATCAGGGAAGGCCCAGGCCAGTTGCGCCGAGGTCGTCACATAAGTCATCAGGTCCGCCAGGCTGGTAGCGAGAAATACACTGAGCGCAAAAGACCGCTTGAGGCCACGCGCCAGACGGAAAATACCGGCCGCGACAAAGGGGCCGACGATGGCCATCGAAAACAGGTTGGCGCCAAGCGTCGTCAGCCCGCCGTGGGCCAGCAACAGGGCCTGAAAAAGCAGCACCACAGCACCAATCGGCGCCATTGCCACCGGGCCGAACAGCAGTGCACCGAGGCCGGTGCCGGTCGGGTGCGAACAACTGCCGGTGACCGAGGGCAGCTTGAGGGCCGACAGCACGAAAGAGAATGCGGCGGCGACACCGAGCAACATGCGCTGCTCCGGCTGTTCGTCGATGCGTTTTTTAATGGCATGCAAACCCCAGGCAACAAAGGAGGCAGAGGCCAGCGTCCAGCCAATAGCGTGCTCGACAGGAAGGAAGCCTTCCATGATGTGCATTTTTCTCTCCCACAGCGAGAAATAACCAAATGCCAAGCCATGGGGGAATGAGAATGCAGATCGGAAGAAGGGCCGTAGACGGAAAATCGCCGGCGCAAATCAACAGAACCGCTCCCGTCACCCCGGGGATTGGCACAGCATTTGATTTAGGCCGGTCTTCTGGCTCGCCTTCATCCTCCTTTACCAACCTTCCCGTGCGGACACAGTGGCGTAGGGCAAATTCGTCAGGCTTACAGCAGCGGGGGCTGCGCCGGAATGGTTGAGCTGTTGGCTCGAACGTCACCGGCTTCCCGTTTCACCCGCCCCACAAACGTGAGGCAAGGCACCTAAAGCGCGGCAAGTATATGACGAAGCCAGAAAAGCGCCAATTTTTTCGCTATGTCTCGCCTGGCTTTGAGGACGAAAAGGTGGACGAAAAAAAGCCACGGACTGCTCCGTGGCTCGTTGAGGCTACTTGAAAATCAGTAGCTGCTCGGCTTTTTCTTGAACTTGCGCTCGCCATCAGAAGCGCCGTCCGGGCGACCTTCATCCGGGCGCATGTTGATCGGTATGCCGCGCACGCGGGTACGTTTCAGGGCGTTGGCGGCTTCGGCGGGCATGCCGGCGGGTAGCTCGACGGTGCTCGATTCGTCATAGAGACCGATACGGCCAATAAAGCGGCTTTCGATGCCGGCTTCGTTGGCGATGGCGCCGACGATGTCCTTGACCTGAACGCCATGATCGCGGCCCACATCAATGCGGTAAGTAATCATATCGCTCGACGGGGCCATGGCACGACGCGGCTTGTCTTCGGAGCGCGGGCGGCTGTCACCACCTTCAAAGCGCGGTTTGCTTGGGCGGTCATCAAAACGCGGACGGCTGTCGCTACGGTCTTCCGAGCGCGGCTTGCGGTCACGTTCGCCAAAAGTACCCGGGCGACGGCTGTCAGCGGCAGGCAAGGGGCGGGCGACGGGGTCTTCACCAGGGATTTGAAGCGGTTTGCCCTTTTGACACATCATCGCCAAAGCAGCCGCAACTTCTTCGGCGCTGACATTTTGCTCTTCAGCAATCTGCGAAACGATGTTGGAGAAGAAATCGAGGCCTTCAGCATTCAATACCTCGGCCACGCTGGCCTTGAAATCGGCGACGCGCTTGTTGGTCACATCGGCGCGGCTCGGCAGGGTGAGCGGGGCAATCGGCTGGCGGGTAGCGCGTTCAATGCTGCGCAACATGCTGACTTCGCGCGGGGCGACGAACAGAATGGCGTTGCCGGTGCGACCAGCACGGCCAGTACGGCCGATACGGTGCACGTAGGCTTCGGTATCGTACGGAATGTCGTAGTTAACAACGTGACTGACGCGCGGCACGTCGATGCCGCGCGCGGCGACGTCGGTCGCAACCACAATATCGAGGGCGCCGGACTTCAATTGCTCGATGACGCGTTCGCGCATCTGCTGGTTGAGGTCGCCATTCAAGGCTGCGGCAGCGTAACCACGGGCGGAGAGCTTGTCGGCAAGTTCAACGGTGGCGTTTTTGGTGCGCACGAAGATGATCGCGGCGTCAAAATTGTCTTCTACTTCGAGGATACGGGTCAGCGCATCCAGCTTGTGCATGCCGGAAACCTGCCAGTAAACCTGACGGATCGCCGCAACGGTGGCGGTTGCTGATTTGATTTTGATTTCGCGCGGCTCGACCAGATATTTCTGGGCAACACGGCGGATTTGTTCCGGCATCGTGGCGGAGAACAGGGCGGTCTGGTGCTGGGCCGGGGTGCGCTCAAGAATCCACTCGACGTCGTCGATGAAGCCCATGCGTAACATTTCGTCGGCTTCGTCGAGAACCATGGTTTTCAGGTGGTCGAGGTTGAGCGTTTTACGCTCGATGTGGTCCATGACGCGACCCGGCGTGCCGACGACAATATGGGCGCCGCGTGACAGTTGCTTGAGCTGGATGGTGTAGCTTTGGCCGCCGTAAATCGGCAGCACATGGAAGCCGGGCAGGTTCTTGGCGTAGCTTTGCAGCGCCTCGGCAACCTGGATCGCCAGTTCGCGCGTCGGGGTGAGAACCAGCGCTTGCGGCTTGCTGATTTTCAGGTCGATCTGTTCCATCAGTGGCAGGGCGAAGGCGGCGGTTTTGCCGGTGCCGGTTTGTGCCTGACCGATCAGGTCGCGTCCCTCAAGTAGGATGGGGATACACGCGGCCTGAATTGGCGACGGGGTTTCGTAACCGACATCCTTGAGCGTTTTGAGAAGTGAATCGCTTAAACCGAGATCGGCAAAGCTCAGAGCGTTGGTGGCCTCTGTGGTTGACATGCTGTTCCTTTCATCGTCGCTATTAGGCTTTGTTATGGCTTGCGACGGGTAGGCCCGAGTGGTCGGGCGGCCTGAGTTCCCCGATGCAGCCATGCCGGGGGCGAATCAATGTGGTGAACCTGCAAACAAGAACGACGGGGGCTGCTTCGAAAGACCTGCGGGCGCTTCATCAACGCATTGATTCGATTAGTTTACTCCTTTTTGCGCAGCGCCGCCAGTTCGGCGAGCGTGAAGCCGGCTGCGAGGCGGGCGCTTTCGTTCATCGGCGCGCTCGGCCACGGGGCTTTGAAGTCAATCAGCAGTTGGCGAAATGTATTTTCAGCATCTAGCCCGCGCTCGGCGCAAAGTCGGCGGAACCATTGGTCGCCCAGCCCGACGTGGCCGATTTCATCGCGCAGGATGATATCGAGAAGACGAGCTGATTCATGGTCGCCGACCTGTTCCAGCTTGCGTTGTATCGGTGGCGTCGCATCCAGCCCGCGCGCTTCGAGCAGGCGCGGCACCAGGGCCATGCGCGCCAGCACGTCGCCGGCCGTTTTTTCGGCCATCTCCCACAGCCCGGCATGGGCGGGGAAATCGCCGTAATCATGGCCCAGGCTTTGCAAGCGCTCGCGCAGGATGCGGAAGTGGTAGGCCTCCTCGGCGGCAACGCCAATCCAGTCGGCGTAATACTGGGTCGGCATGCCCGGGAAGCGCGCCGCGTGATCAAGCGCCAGATTGATCGCTGAAAATTCGATGTGAACAATGGCATGCAGCAGCCGGGCGCGGCCTTCGGGGCTTTGCGGGTTGCGTTGTTGCACCTGGCCGGGGGCGACCAGTTCAGGTTTGGCCGGGCGACCACAAATGAGCTGCGGGTTGGCCGGGATATCGACCAGCAATCGCCCAGCAGCCCAGTTTTCGGAAAGTGTTACGGTCAACGCCGTTTTTTGCTCGATTTTTTCAGCCGCAAGGGCTGCACTCAGGGCGGCAAACAAAGAGTCTTTCATGGCGCCGGGTTGGTGTATTGAAGGTGAATGGCGTCGATTTCTGTCAGGATTTCTTTGGCGATTGGTGTCCGGGTCGCCGGCAAGGTTTCCTTGAGTTGTGCCAGCGATGAGGCGCCGATAATGGTGCTGCTGACGAACCAGCGTGAATGGACGAAACCGAGTGCCAGTTGCGTTGGTGTCAGGCCATGGCGCGCGGCAAGGGCAACATAAGCGGCAACCGCCGGGGCAACGTTGGGCTTGGTATAGCGCTGGCCAAAAGCCGGCCATAGTGTGATGCGGCCAGCGGCTGCCGGGTTGCTCAGGTATTTGCCGGTGAGATGGCCAAACGCCAGGGCCGAGTAGGCGAGCAGGCCGACATTTTCGCGATAGCAGACTTCAGTCAGGCCAGTTTCAAACGTGCGGTTGAGCAGACTGTAGGCGTTTTGCGTAGATGCGATGCGGGGCAGGCCGTGCTCTTCCGCCAGCCGGGTAAATTGCATGATGCCCCACGGGTGTTCGTTGGAGATCGCGATCTGCCGCACTTTGCCCTCGCGTACCAACTCGGCCAGTGCTTCCAACTGTTCGCGTATTGGCGTCACCTCGCGTTCGTTGCTCGGGGCAAATTGCCATTGGCCGAACATCGCCTGATTGCGCTCCGGCCAGTGCAGTTGGTAGAGGTCGATGTAATCGGTTTGCAGGCGTTTGAGCGAGCCTTCCACGGCGGTGCGGATATTGGCGCGATCCATGGCCAGCGGCCCCTTGCGGATCCAGTTCATGCTGCGCGCCGGGCCGGCGACTTTGGTGGCGATAATGATCTTGTCGCGCGGCTGACGGGCCAGCCAGTTGCCGACGATGGTTTCAGTCGCCCCGCAGGTTTCGGCGCGCGGTGGCACGGGATACATTTCGGCGGTGTCGATGAAATTGATGCCTTCACTCAGCGCGTAATCAAGTTGTGCGTGGGCGTCAGCCTCGCCGGTTTGCTCGCCGAAAGTCATGGTGCCGAGGCAGATGTCGGGTACTTGTAAAGCGCTGTTTCCAAGTGGGCGTAGGGCCATGGGCGTCTCCAAAAATAGGGGTGAATTTACGGTTGACCGCGCAGAACGCCATAAATCAGCACATGGCGTTGCAAAACCGGGTCGAAATTGGCGGGAACGATGGCCAGGCCATGTCCATCGGGGTTGAGGCCGTGTGCGTTAACCCAGCCGCTGGCGGCGGCGTGGGCTTCGTCAAAACTGGCGAACAGCCCGCTAAGCAAGGGCGAGCGGACGGGTAAAAACTCAGCGCTCGCACGGTCGAGCAGGGTGTCGGTATTCAGGCGCTGCACTGCATAACCGGCAGCCCGTCGCGGCAGCGGCAGGGATTTCAAATCAAAGCGGTCGCCGAAGGCATCATCGGCCAATTGCGTGCGGATCATGGCGCCCATTTTAGCGGCTGCCAGCGATTGAGGCGGGCCGGTAGTAGAATGACGATTGTCACAAAAAATTCACGGAACTGTCATGTTCGGTCGTTTGATGCCCAAAGAGGGCAAATATTTTGACTTGTTTCACGCGCACGCAGCAATGATTGTTGAAGGCAGGGCGGCACAGTCTGCATTGCTTGGCGCGCAAGCACCGCAGCACGCTGGAGACATCCATTTCACCTCCCGGAGAAATCATGGGTCTTGAGCGTTCTATCTTGATGGTCAATGCCGGTGACAAGAATCGCCAGGAATTGTTGCGGCTGGGTATCTCGGTACTCTTTATCGCCGGCATCATTATTTTCCTTACCATGCGCGGCGGCGAAGTCAGTTTTTTGCTGGTGGTGGCCGCAATCATCGGCGGGTATATGGCGCTCAACATTGGGGCCAACGATGTTGCCAACAACGTTGGCCCGGCGGTGGGCTCCAAGGCGCTGACGCTGTCCGGCGCAGTCATCATAGCAGCCATCTTTGAGGCAGCTGGTGCCTTGATTGCCGGTGGTGACGTGGTAGGCACGATCAAGAGTGGCATCATCTCGCCTGACGCCGCAGCCAATCCGGAAATATTTGTCTGGTTGATGATGGCGGCACTGCTTGCAGGCGCAATCTGGTTGAATCTGGCTACGGCCTCCGGGGCGCCGGTGTCGACTACCCATTCCATCGTCGGCGGTGTTCTCGGTGCCGGTATCGCAGCTGGGGGGTGGGAGATGGTCAACTGGGACCAAATGGGTGCGATCGCGGCCAGCTGGGTGATTTCACCCTTAATGGGGGGAAGTATCGCGGCCGCGTTTCTCTATCTCATCAAGCGTACTATTACCTACCAGTCCGACATGGTGGCAGCCGCGAAAAAAATGGTCCCGATTCTGGTCGCGTTTATGGCTTGGGCATTCACGACCTATCTGGTCATGAAAGGTCTGAATAAAATCTGGAAGGTTGGCTTTGGTACGGCCGCAATGATCGGCTTCGGCGTTGCGATTTTTGCCTATTTTTTTACGCTCAACCGAGTAAGCGCCGTTCTGAACAGGCTGCGTAACGACAAGCAGGGCGTCAACAGCCTCTTTGTCGTACCGCTGATTTTTTCCGCTGCCCTGCTTAGCTTCGCCCATGGTGCCAATGATGTGGCCAACGCAATCGGCCCGCTCGCCGGCATCAACGACGCAATCCTTAAGGGGGCAGCTACTTCCAAAGCTTCAATCCCCCTTTGGGTGATGATGGTGGGGGCGATCGGTATCGTATTGGGTCTGGCGCTGTATGGCCCCAAGCTGATCAAGACCGTAGGCTCGGGGATCACCGAACTCGACCAGATGCGTGCTTTCTGTATCGCTATGGCGGCTGCCATTACCGTGATTATCGCCAGCCAGTTAGGGCTTCCGGTAAGTTCCACGCATATCGCTGTGGGGGGCGTGTTTGGTGTTGGTTTCTTGCGCGAGTTCCTCAAGGCGAACTACGGTCGGATGATCGACACCATAGAGAATCACCATCAGGATGAAGACCGGGCGGTTGTCGACGCGTACCTGGAAAAATTCCGGGCGGCGGATTTTGCGACCAAGGGCGCCATGCTTCTGGAACTGAAGGCCAACCAACAAGCGGTTCTTGACAGTCACTTGTCCAAAAAGGAGCGCAAGGATCTGAAGAGCGTGTACAAGAAGGAGCTGGTTAAACGATCGGCGCTCTACCGCATTGCTGCTGCCTGGCTGATCACCGTGCCGGCTTCAGCGCTCATGGCGGCGATATTCTTCTTCATGATTCGCGGCATGATGCTGCCGTAATCAAAACGCGGTGATGGTTCATTGGGGATACTGGCTCAGGCCGGGATGTCCGGCACCAGCATTTCTTCCAGCTGCAAAATGCGATCCTTGAGCGCCAGCTTGCGCTTTTTCAGGCGGCGCACCAGCAACTCATCCGGCGGTGGAACATCCGTCAAATGCGCAATGACCTGGTCTAAATCGCGATGCTCCGCATTCAGCTCATGAAGCTGAGCTTGTAGCTGGGCAATTTCTTCTTCGTTCAATGGGCTGAGGGCCATCATGGTTCCGTTGCTTGCGTGAGGTTTTGCTAGAATAACTTGAACAACGATCAAGGAGGAGAGCGGAATGCAACATCAGGTCATCGTATCCTTTGGCAAGGATCAGGAATTCGATTTTAGATTGGGCGAAGTCGCCTCAGGTGGGAGTGCTGCCGAGGATGCGCGCCAGTGGTTTGGTCGTGAGTTTGACGCGCTGGAGTGTGATGTTGCCACGCCAACAGGCAAGATTCTCGCCGTCGACCGTATTCTTAGTGTTGCCAAATATGCCGGGCAAGGTCGCTTCCGCGAGAGTCCGGAGTGGGCGATCAAGTTTGCTCGCGCTACTGCTGCCATTTTGGGCCGCGACCTGATTCGCGTAGACGTGGCGAATTACAGCATCGGTTATTGATGAATAAGGCGTTCGTTCGGGAGAGCGATAGCGATGATGATGAAGATACGTTGTCACCCTCGCTTCAACTCCCCGCTGGTACGCGCAACTACATTACCCCGGCCGGGCATGCACGGCTGAGAAGCGAACTGGAAGAACTGGTCAAGCGCGAGCGTCCGCGTATGGTTGAGGTGGTTTCCTGGGCGGCTTCCAACGGTGACCGTTCCGAGAATGGCGATTACATTTACGGCAAGCGTCGCCTGCGCGAAATTGACCGCCGCATTCGTTTCTTGTCCAAGCGCCTGGATAATGCCGAAATCGTCGATCCTTTGCGTCAGGGTGAGAACGACCAAATATTTTTTGGTGCGCAAGTAACGATTGCTGATGCCGATGGGTCTGAGAACACTTATACCATTGTCGGCGTCGATGAAATGGATCCCGGGCGTGGACGTATCAGCTGGATTTCACCGCTGGCCAGAGCCTTGATCAAGGCGCGCGAAGGTGACAGCATCCGTTTTCAAAGCCCACTGGGAATTCGTGAAATCGATATCCTTGAAGTGGTCTACCGCAGTATTGATTAGGCTGTTCGGTTTTCTTCATAATGTTGTTGAATCGGTAGTCTTACTCAGTGAGAGAAATGCATGGCTAGCCAACTCGATCTAATCAAGGCAATTCGTAGCGGCCGTCTGGCTGAAGTGAGGGTTTTGCTTGATGCCGGCATAGCGGTTGAACTCGACGACGGGGGTGGTGATCCTGGATTGGCCATGGGCATTGCCTGTTTCATGGGGCACGTCGATATCGTGCGTGAGTTGGCCGGGCGTGGCGCCAAAGTCAATTTGCCTGATAACAGTATTCAAACATCTCCGCTCAATATGGCAGTGCGGGGTGGTCGAACCGAGGTGATACGCGTCTTGATCGAATTGGGCGCCGAATTGCCGGAAGAGCTGAAAATCCCCCTGGGTGAACAAGATGTGTTGCTGGCTCAGTTAAAAGCCCAGCGTGACGGCAGGGCGACAGCCAAAACGATGGAGGCTTTGGGCTGTCAGCCGGATTTTGAAGAAATACAGGTGCTTAGCTGCGCCGGTACTGATACGCAAGTGCTGGATGCAGAAATGCTGCGGGCGATCCGCGATTCTTCTTGATTTGCTGCTTCACCCCTCTTGAATTCCTGTTGGCAGGCCCCATCTCCCAATCACCTTTTTGGTTTGATTGGGAGTTAAAGCATGTCCGAGTCTGCAACCGCGAACGCAAATCGCGAAACCCTGGGCTTCCAGGCTGAAGTAAAACAACTGCTGCAATTGATGATCCACTCCTTGTACAGCAACAAGGAGATTTTTCTGCGCGAGCTGGTTTCCAATGCTTCCGATGCTTGCGACAAGCTGCGTTTTGAAGCGCTGAACAATAATGCCTTGTATGGCGATGATGGCGATCTGAAAATCCGTGTCTCGTTCAATAAGGAAGCGCGCACCATCACCATATCCGACAACGGTATTGGTTTGAGCCGCGATGAAGCGGTCGAGCATTTGGGCACCATCGCCAAATCCGGCACCCGCGAATTTTTCTCGGCGCTGACTGGCGACCAAGCCAAGGATGCCCATCTGATCGGCCAATTTGGCGTCGGTTTCTATTCGTCCTTCATCATTGCCGACAAGGTCACTGTAGTTTCGCGCCGTGCCGGCGTTGAAGCCAATCAGGCTGTCTGCTGGGAGTCCGGCGGCGAGGGTGATTACACCGTCGAGATGGTTGAAAAAGCGACCCGTGGTACCGACGTTACCCTGCATCTGCGCGAAGGCGAAGATGAGTTCCTCGGCGGCTGGAAGCTGAAATCGATCATCCGCAAGTATTCCGACCACATCACTTTGCCTATCGTGATGCAGAAGGAAGAGTGGAATCAGGAAAAGGGCGAGCAGGTGATGACCGAGGAAGACGAAACCGTCAACCAGGCCAACGCGCTGTGGGTTCGTTCCAAGTCCGATATCACTGATGAGCAGTACAAAGAGTTTTACAAGCACGTTGCTCATGATTTTGAAGACCCGCTGGCGTGGACCCATGCCCGCGTCGAAGGCAAGCAGGAATACACGCAACTGCTCTATATCCCGTCGCGCGCGCCGTTTGATTTGTGGGACCGCAATGCTCGCCACGGCATCAAGCTCTACGTGCGCCGCGTCTTCATCATGGACGATGCCGAACAGCTGATGCCGCTTTACATGCGTTTCGTGCGCGGTGTGGTCGATTCAAGCGACCTGCCGCTCAATGTCTCGCGTGAAATCCTGCAACAGAGCAAGGACATCGACGGCATCCGCAGCGGCTGTACGCGTAAGGTGCTCGGCATGCTGGAAGATCTGGCTGAGAATGACAAGGAGAAGTACACCAAGTTCTGGGAAGCTTTTGGCACGGTGCTCAAGGAAGGCGTTGGCGAAGACCATGCCAACAAGGACAAGATCGCCGGCCTGATCCGTTTTGCCTCAACGCACAACGACACGCCCGAGCAAAATGTCTCGCTGGCCGACTACATTGGCCGTATGAAGGAAGGTCAGGAGAAGATTTACTTCGTCACCGCCGACACCTTCAACGCTGCCAAAAACAGCCCGCACCTCGAAATTTTCCGCAAGAAGGGCATTGAAGTATTGTTGCTCTCTGACCGCGTTGATGAGTGGGTGGTTGGTCATCTGACCGAATTCGACGGCAAGCAGATGCAATCTGTCGCCAAGGGCGGCCTCGATCTCGGCAAGCTGGAAGATGAGGCCGAGAAGCAGGAAGCCGAGAAGGCTGCCGACGAGTACAAGGAGTTGATCGACAAGGTCAAGGCTTCGCTGGGCGACAAGGTGAAGGATGTTCGCGTCACCTACCGTCTGACTGATTCACCATCTTGCCTGGTCTCCGACGAGCATGATCCGTCCGGAAATCTGGCACGTCTGATGAAGGCAGCGGGGCAACCGATGCCGTCGGCCAAGCCGATCCTCGAAATCAATCCGCAACACCCGGCGGTGATGCGCCTCAAGTACGAAGAAGCCCGTTTTGACGACTGGGCCGCGCTGCTGTTTGAACAGGCAACGCTGGCAGAAGGTGGTCAACTTGATGATCCAGCGGGGTTTGTGAAGCGCATCAACGATTTGATGATGGCGCTGTCAGCCAAGTAAGCAGCCAGTGTTTCAATTAAAAACCGCCGCAAGGCGGTTTTTTTACGAGTGAAAAATTGAGGCATTTTCGCCGTTGACCGTAACAGTTGCTGGCGGATGTCATTCAAATTCGCCGCTGAGTAGGGAACTCTTTTTTGTTTTGACGTGTCTTTGTCTAGGACAATACGTGTTTTTGGTGCGACAAGATTAATCGTTGTCGTGGCAAAAACCGCAAAAAGGAGAGGTGACCATGAAAATATTTGATGCGTGTTTATTCGGCAGGTGGCAGGCCACCTTGACGGTTCTGCTGGCCTCCCTGTTTTTGTCGGGCTGTGCCGCGACCGGTAAAGCGCCGCTGGAATCGCTCAATTACCAGCGCGAAGAGGCAACAAGGCAGCCCAATTTGCTGGTTCTGTTGCGCGGCCTGGGAGCTGACAACCGTGAATTTGAGAAACAGGGCGTCATTGAAGAAATTCGTCATCTCGGACTGCCCTTTGATGTGACGGCGCCGAATGCGCACTTTGGTTACTACCAGGCAAAAACCTTTGCTCAGCGATTGAAAGAGGATGTGATCGAGCCGGCCCGCCGTCAGGGTTACAAGCAGATCTGGTTGGCCGGGTTTTCAATGGGGGGTCTGGGAGCGCTGATCTATCTGCGGGAGCATCCAGAGGACATCGACGGCATTTTGCTCACCAGCCCCTTCCTTGGCTGGCCGGGGATTCACCGCGAAATTCATCAGGCCGGCGGGGTTTCTGAATGGTTGCCGGAGGCAGCCGATCCGGATGACTGGGAGCAGATGATCTGGGGCTGGATCGGCCAGCAGGATTTCAAAACCCAGGTGCCGATCTGGTTGGGCTACGGCGAAAATGACATTTTGACGCGCGCCGGCCCGCCGCTGCTGGCAACCGTATTGCCCGAGGCGCGAGTCTTCAGTACGCCTGGTAACCACACCATCGCCACCTTCAAAACCCTTTTTCGTCGGCACTTGCTGACCCTGGCCAAGCAGAGCCAGCCGCTTCCTGTTTTCTTGTCAGCGCGGGGCAGTGCAGCGTCAACGTTCTAGACTTTTGGGTTTGCTTGAGAGAATTCGCGGCAGAGGGGAATTTTTTTGTGTCAGGAATGTCTTAGACAATCAGAATTTTTCATTGTCGAAAATACGTAGGTTTCAATAAAGCTGGTCGGAGGTTTTATGCGCGAAAAACTCGATACCCTGGCGACATCCGCTCCTGAGGTGCTTCAACGTTATGCGGCAGTCAATAAAGTAGGGGTTCTCGCGCCATTCTCTTGGGTTAAAAAAGGCAGTCGTGACTTATTGCGTTGCCAGTTTTCCAGCATGTTTTACGGCGTTGCCTTTGCCTTGATGGGATGGACGGTGGCGTTTTTCTATGCCGGTGCTTACTGGCTTACGCTCACCGCGATGGGCGCGTTCATGCTGGCCGGCCCCTTGATCGCTATTGGTCTGTATGCGCTATCAAGGCAAATTGAACGTGGTGAAGAGCCGCATTTGCGACCGACCTTGAGTTGCTGGCGGGGCAATATGTCCAATCTTTCAATTTTTGCGCTGGTGATTGGTGTGGTGACCTTGATTTGGGCGCGCGCCTCGATGGTCGTCTTTGCGGTTCTCTACGACAGTGGATTGCCGACGGCGAATGATTTTTTGAATGAATTGTTGGCATTCAAAAATATCGAATTTGTAGTCAGCTATTTGATTGTCGGTGCGCTGTTTGCCAGCTTCATCTTCGCCATCAGCGTTGTGGCTGTCCCTTTGATGTTCGACCAGGGCAAGGATGCAATCAGTGCCATGTTGATCAGTCTTTCGGTCGTTGCCCGAAACCCGCTGGCCATGCTCATCTGGGCGGCACTACTGGTTTTGTTGATCGGCATTGGCTTCGCAACCGGCTTTCTCGCACTGGTGTACACCGCCCCGATCGCCGGACATGCAACTTGGCACGCCTATCGTGACCTGATTCCGGTGGCAGAAAATTGAGATTGCCCTGGGGACACCGGCCAGTTTGAAGGCGTAAAAAACGGGGTCTTTTCCCGGTCGACCGTAACAAGGTGATTGACGGATTTAATGGTGCGGTGCACAATTCGCGCCCTTTGTAGGTCAGGTTCAAGCATGCTTGTCGTTACTCAAGCACGACGCTAGTCGCTACATTGGTGCTGGCGTCAGTGCCTCGCCTTTCATCACCCAAGCTTGCGCCCTCTGTGGTGCTGCCACGTTTGCTCAATCCTGTTCCTGAGCTCTCCTCGCCTGGCCGGCTAGCCGCCTGAGTTTTCATTGACAGGGTTGGGCGTTGGCCCCCCGTTTTGTTCCCGCTTGTTACAAGCAAAGTCACCCTAACTATGTCACTACACAAACTCCAGCAGGACTGGCTTTCCAATGTTCGCAACGACTTGCTTGCCGGTCTGGTTGTCGCTCTCGCGCTCATTCCCGAGGCGATTGCTTTTTCCATCATCGCTGGCGTCGACCCCAAGGTCGGGCTCTATGCCTCGTTCTCGATTGCCACCCTGATTGCCTTCTTTGGCGGTCGCCCCGGCATGATTTCGGCGGCAACGGGGGCCATGGCGCTGGTCATGGTGACGCTGGTCAAATCACACGGCCTCGATTACCTGCTGGCCGCCACGGTGCTCACCGGCGTCCTGCAGATCGTTGCTGGCTGGTTGCAACTGGGCAAATTGATGCGCTTTATCTCGCGCTCGGTCGTCACCGGTTTCGTCAATGCGCTGGCCATCCTGATTTTCATGGCGCAGTTGCCGGAACTGACCAACGTTAGCTGGCATGTTTATGCGATGACCGCAGCGGGCCTCGCCATCATCTACGGTTTGCCCTACATCACCCGCGCCGTGCCGTCGCCGCTGGTCACCATCGTCGTGCTGACAGCGGTCTCGATGGCGCTCGGGCTCGACATCCGCACCGTCGGTGACATGGGCGAACTGCCGGACAGCCTGCCAGCCTTCCTGATCCCGAATGTGCCGTTCAACCTGGAAACCTTGTTCATCATCCTGCCGTATTCGCTGACCCTGATGGTCGTCGGGCTGCTGGAATCGCTGATGACCGCGACCATTGTCGACGACTTGACTGACACCAAGAGCGACAAGAACCGCGAATGCGTCGGCCAGGGCATCGCCAACATCGCTACCGGCTTCATCGGCGGCATGGCCGGTTGCGCGATGATTGGTCAGTCGGTGATCAACGTCAAATCCGGCGGTCGTGGCCGCTTGTCGACGCTGGTAGCCGGCGTCGTACTGCTGATTCTGGTTGTCTTCCTCGGCGACTGGGTCAAGCAAATTCCCATGGCGGCGCTGGTCGCCGTGATGATCATGGTCTCCATCGGCACCTTTAACTGGGTTTCGATCACCAATCTGCGCGAGCATCCGAAAAGCTCCAGTGTCGTCATGATCGCTACCGTTATCGTCACTGTTGCCACGCACGATCTGGCCAAAGGCGTGCTGACTGGCGTCCTGCTTTCCGGCTTCTTCTTCGCCCACAAGGTGGGGCAGATTTTGCGCATCAAATCACGTACCGAAGACGATGGCCGGGCACGCACCTACGAGATAGCCGGCCAGGTGTTCTTTGCCTCGGCCGAGCGCTTCGCCAATGCCTTCGATTACAAGGAAGTGCTGGACAAGGTGCGCATTGACGTCAGCCGCGCCCATTTTTGGGATATCACCGCCATCAGCGCCCTGGATAAAGTCGTCCTGAAATTCCGCCGCGAAGGCACGGAAGTCGAAGTTTTGGGCCTCAACGAAGCAAGCGCCACGATGGTGGATAAATTTGCCGTCCACGACAAGGATGGCGGCGACGACATGTTGCTGGGTCACTGAGGAGGCTGATCATGACGATTGATAAAAAAATACTGGCTTGTGTTGACGCGACGCCGCAGGCCGACGTGGTCACCGACTACGCCGCCTGGGCGGCGTGCCGCCTTGATGCGCCGCTGGAATTGCTGCATGTGCTGGAGCGCCATGTGGAACTCGCCGGCAATCAGGATCACAGCGGCTCGATTGGCCTGGATGCGCAAGAAAAGCTGATGGACCAACTGACCAAGGAAGACGAGGCGCGTACCCGACTGGCCCGCGAGCAAGGTCGAAAACTGCTCTCCAGCCTGCGCGAACGCGCCGTTCAACGGGGGGCGAGTACCGTCGATAGCCGCCTCCGACATGGCGATATTGAGGAGACGCTGGCTGAGCAGCAGGAGGGCAGCCGATTGTTGATCATTGGCCGCAAAGGGCGTTCTGCCACGGACACCAAGGCCGGGCTGGGCAAGCACCTGGAATGGGTGGTGCGCTCTGCCAGCCGCCCGGTATTGGTGGTGACGGAAATTTACCGTGAGCCGAAGAAAGTGCTTTTTGCTTTTGACGGTAGCGGCGTGACGCGCAAAGGCGTCGACATGCTGGCTCGTAGCCCTTTATTGCGCGGGCTACCGCTACAACTGCTGATGGCCGGTGAAGCCGGTGGTTCGGGCAAGAAGCAGCTCGATGCTGCTGTCGAGGCGCTGGTCGCCAGCGGGATTGAGGCGACGGCAATTATCCACTCAGGAAGCCCGAAAGCGGTTATCGCCGAGGCCTTGGCGTCTGGCAGCATTGATCTGCTGGTGATGGGGGCTTACAGCCATTCGCCGCTGCGCAGCATGCTGTTTGGTAGTAAAACTTCGGAAATGCTCAAGGCGACGAGCGTGCCTACGCTATTGCTGCGGTAAAAAAGTCCATGGAAAGCGGGTTGACCGTAACAACCCTGCGTTGCTCCGAGAAATCGATCAGCGTCCAACTAAGGAATCAAGACTTGAGCTGGCCGGGGTTGCAACAACGGCGCACCCAGATGCCCAACTTTGACATAAATGATGGCGCCCTCGGTGCCGGTGAACGGCGTATGTTTGCTCCAGCGAGGGCTGCGCAGCCAGGTGCCAGCGGGATATTCGCCGTGTTCGTCGCGGAATACACCCTGCAGCACCAAAATTTCTTCACCGCCTGGGTGAACATGTGGGCTGAAATGGGTGTGTGGCGCCCATTTAACCAGCGCACTGCTGATGCCGTCGAACTCGTGTAATGGCATGACTGAAAGGCCCGGCACCAGGCCGGGTCGCCACTCCGTGGCAGAGGTATCGATTTTGACCGCTTGCCTGTCGCCGGGTGAAAACTGCCAAAGCTTGGCAAAAATCGTGCAGCCATCCCGGGTAAAGGGTGTGTGTCTGCTGCCCGGCGGATTCCGGACGTAGGTGCCGGCTGGATAGTCACCATTTTCGTCAGAGAACGTGCCTTGCAAAACCAGAAACTCCTCACCGCCGTCATGGGTGTGCGGGCTGAACTGCGCACCGGGCGAATACCTGACGATGCTGGTGGCGCGTGCGATTTCATTACCGATGCGATCCAATTGATGTCGCCAGACGCCAGCGCAGGGGGATGCAACCCAGTCATTGTCGCGGGCGGGCGGCATGACCACTTGCTGGGAGAAATCGGCATTGATCAGCGTGGTGGTCACTGTGGGGTTCAAAGCAGTTGCTCGTCGTTGGTGGATCAATGAGAGTTGCGAGGCGCCAGATCGTTCCGGCCTTGCCTTGCATTTTCAGCGGGATCTGCGCAAAAAAATGCGGTTTTTTGCGGTTGACCGTAATACTTTGAGCCATGAATCCCAGTGATTAAAAATTTCCGAGCAGTGCCTGATTGATCTCTTCGATAGCCTCTCTGTTTTGCAGGATGCTGGCGTGATCTTCATTGAAGCCACGTACGGTCACTGCCTGCCGCTGTGCTTCGATTCTTAACTGGCTTTCAAGCGGTATGACGCCATCCCCGCTTTCGCGACTTAATCGCGATGTGTTGTTGTAGCTGACCAACAGGGTTTGGCGCACTCCGGTCGGCAGCGGGCGAATGAAAAGTTCACTCAGGAATGGGCCGTCCGGCACAAGGTTTCGCCAGACGGGCATGACGACTCGCGCATAGTCGATCCATACCGCAGTGCTGGCCACGCCACCAAAAGGGGTGGAAATCGAAACGAAGTTGCCGGCGTAGTCGCAGGCGTTTGAGCGCGAACATTCGGCCAAGTATTCACGAACCAGCAAGCCCCCCATGCTGTGCGCCACGAAATGCATGGTTTTGAATTTGTAACGGTGGCGCAACTCCGCCAAGATGCCAACCAGCCCATCTCCGAGCGCCCGCAAGTCTAGTCCACTCGGGTAATTGAGAACCCAGGGCTGAAAGCGCCGGCGATCAAGCCCCTGGATCATGGTCGCGAAACTGCGCGGTGTGCCATTGATGCCATGAACAAAAAGCACCGGGATTTTGGCGGGATCATAAGGTTCAAGGAAAAATATCCCGGCTCGACCAGATTTCATGAAGCCGATCGGCTCCCACATGCCCATGCTTGCAGATTCAGGGCTGAAGTGTTCATCATCAAGCCCAAGCACTTCGCCAACGCGCACATCAATTTTGCCGAGAGAACTTCCTCTCAGGTCAAAAAGTCGTGCCAGGGTTGGCGGCACCGGTTGATCGCTGGCCTCACGTAAAATGATTTTGACGTTACTGACATCGCCCGCCTTGATGGTGCTTTCTGAAAGTTTGTGCCAGACCGCTGGCTCGTTCGGCTGATACGAGAAGTCACGATTCAAGTCCTGAAAGGCAATTAAAAACCTTGAGTCACGCAAAGCGGCCAAACGGAAATTTCCCGAGCGCTCGAAAACCCGATAGTTGTGGATTTCCAGCGCCCGATCGTCAGCCGAAACCGCGATAACAATCTCGCAATCCTTGCAAACCGGGGCATCAATACGCCCTGACACCACCCTGAGTCGATCCCCGGTTTCACGAATATCTGCCGCTAGTCGGGCAAGATTGCCGCATCCAGAGAGCAGCAAGAGACTGGCTGACATGACCCAGCAAAGGAAAAAAGTTTGCAGGCCAGGCATGCGAATAAAAGCCGGACGAGTCTCTGGCGGTGAGTGTGACGATTTTTTGTCAAGGACAAACATGGGCTTTTGCTAATAAATTTAAATTGAAGCGGCGAGGTGGCCTTGTTGTTACTGTCTGGCTGGGCATCAATAGGCCGTCAGGCAACAATAATATAGCAGCCTGACCTGCTGTTCTTCCTGGGTTTGGGCGCAGATACCAGTGCCGGCATGCTGAAGTTTGAGCTTGAAAAAATCGACGGAAAAACGCGGTTGACCGCAACCGCTCACGGGCATCCGTCAGGTGTCCGGCGTAAAAAAGCCGGGTAAAAAGCCACCCGGCTAAAGGCGGAGTTCGGTAAGTGCTACCTAATCGGCTTTGATCTCCTGCAATATCTCGTTGCGGCGCAAAAAAGGCAGGGTCCAGGGCGGGTTGTAGCGGGCGAGTTGGGGTTTGCCGATGAGTTCCAGTTTTTGCGCCTTGAGCCAGTTGTGCAATTGCTCGGTTTTTTCCTGCACCGTGCTTTCGGTGTTGATGCCGGAATAGGTCAATGCAGCAAACGTCTTGCCCGGAATCTCGCGCAGTTGGACTTGCGGGTTGAGTGGTTTGGGCAGAGTGGCGAGGGTGTATTGGCTGGGCATGACGAAGTGGATGCGCCAGCGCTGCGCGCCGGCCATTTTGCTGCCGTCAGCATTCTGTGGCTCGATGCTGACCGGGGTGGTCATGGCGATTTTTTCTGACGCGGCTTCAGCTTCGATGACGACCGGCACGGTCATGGCAATGCTGGCTTTTTGATTGTTGCCAAAAATGTAATCAGCAATTCGCCTGAAGCCTTGGTTAGAGGCGCTGTCCATGTCGCCGTCGACGAGGGTTTCAGCGATGATTACGGGCGCATAGCGGCGGATTTCAAGGTTGTCTTCCTTGCGCAGTGATTCAAAATTGGGTTCTTCAGTAGCCATCAGGGGAGCCGTCCAGAACAGGCCAAAAATCAGAGGGATGAGCGTTGCGCTGCGTTTCATTTTTTGTCCTTGGGGGCGGCACTGAGGATGGCTATTTCAGGGATGCTGGCCGGCCAGATGCCTTTGCCAACGGCGCGCCCCTGGTCAAAAATTAGCCAGCTTTGCCCGCCGTAGTGGGGCAGTCCGCGTTGCAGGGCGTTGAGGGCTGCCGCGTCGCGTGCCGAGATGATGGCTAGCTGGAAGGGTTTGTCCGCCATGGTCCAGACCTGAGCACTGCCTTTGTCCCGCAAACTGGCCGGACGCGCAGGCAGGTCGGCGCTGGCCAAAGCTTGATCGATTTCGGCATGCGTGCCGGCCAGCAAAACCGGGGCTTTGCCCTTGAGGGCGGTGGTGAGCTGGTCGGCGGCGAGCGGCTTGGGGCTGAGCTCAAAAATACGCTCGGAAAGCGCGTTGACCGCAACATTTGCTTCTGGCGCGCGGGCAACATTGATCAGCAGCGGTGCTTTGGCGGCCATCCACTGGCGCAGGATCGGCGGTAGTTGGCTGGCTTCGAGCCGGCGCCAGACGCGCATTTCCGGGTCAAGGCGCAGGCTTTGTGGTTTAAAGGCAAGCTTGAGCGTGGCGCTGTTGCTGCTGGCGGCGAGGTCTACCCAATGCGTTTGACGTTTGCCGGCACCCTTGATTTCAAGCGGCAGGCGCAAGGGTAGGTTGGCATCCTGTTTGTTGAAGGTGAGATTGAGTAGGTGCTGTTTGCCGCTGCGACTGCTTTCAGCGTGGGCAATGCTGACCGCCGGCAAGGCTTGCTGATCAAGCCAGGGGGCGAAGAGGCTGCCAAGCTTTTCCCCTGAAGCGCTTTCAAAAGCCGCCTGCAAGTCGTCCCAACTGGCCACTTTGAAGCGCTGTGCGGTCCAGAAGTTGCGGATGCCTTGGTCAAACACCTTTTTGCCCAGCCGATCACGCAGCATGACGAAGACCATCGCTGACTTACCGTAGCCAACGGTGGCACCGGCGGCGTTGGCGCGTGAGCGAAAGTCGCGCAATGAGCCGGGTTTTTCGCCGGCGAAAACGGCGGCATCGCGTAGCCAGGCGAGGCGCATGTCGCTGGCGGCAGTAGCCGATTCGTCTTCCTTGTAAGCGTAGTCGGCCATGAAGGTGGTCAAACCTTCCGACCAGTTGCCGCGCTCGTAATCGACATAAACGCCGTTGCCCCACCAGTTGTGCAAAATTTCATGGCCGAGCGAGGTTTTGCGGATGAAGGGCAGGCGCAAAACCTCGGCCCCGAGATAGGTCAGCGTCGGCATGCCAAAGCCGGTGGGCAGCGGGCTGGCGACGATGGAAAATTCGCTGTATGGATAGGCGCCGATGTCGCGGCTGTAACGGGCGATGTAGGTTGCGGTGTCGTCAAGATAGGCTTGCGCCAGGCCGGGGAGGGCGTCGAGATCCGCCGGGAAGAAGGTGCGCAGGTGGAGTGGCGGTTGGGCACCACGCTTGACGGTCTTTTCACGCACCACCCACGGCCCGGCCATCAGGTCGATGCCATCGCTTGGCTGGGTGAATTCAAAGCTCGCCCGATAGCTCTCTCCAGCGCCTGTCGGGACGCTTTCGGCAAGGCGTTTTCCGGCCACTAAAGCGCGTTGACCGTAAGGAACGGCGAGTTTGACCCGATAGGAGAACAAATCAGCCGGGCGTGGATACCAGCCGCTGCCGGAGGATAAAAAACTGCCCTCGGGGGCGGCCATCGGCGGCATGCCGCCGAGTACGCTGCGGTGATCGCGGTCGCGTTCAAGCGCCGGCAACTGCCCTTCATAGTGGATGACGACCTTCTGATTGGCCTTGGTCAGGTGAATATTCCATTGCTTGTAACCCTTGGGGCCACCACTGCGTTCTGTGGTGACCATTTGATCGCCGACCAGGGCGCGGGTCACATGCAAGGATTCATGCAGCAGAAAACGGAAACTGCGTGCCGTTAGTTGCAACTCGGCGCTGGCCTTGAATTGTCGGGACTGTGGATCAAGCGAAACGTCGAGCAGCAGGTCCGGATCAGTCGCACTGAAGGCGCTGGCAGCGCAAAACAACAGGCCGAGCAGAAATCCGGCGGGGTGGCGAAAATATAAGAGGTTCATGGTTTGGCGGGGAATTGGATGACGAGATCAAGCTGGCTGTCACCGCGTGCAATGCGCAGCGGGAGCCAAGTGCCAGGTGGCTGGCGGCGGATGGTTGCGACCGCATCGCCGCTCCCGCTGGCTGGGCGTCCGGCGATTTCAATAATCCGGTCACCGGCGCGTAGTCCGGTTTTTTCGGCCAGACTGCCGGCGGTCACGGCGCTGATTTTCACGCCTTGCGTTGCATCTTCCAGCGCCACACCCAGGCGCGGTGGTTCGCTTGGCGGTATTGGCTTATTGGGCAAGGTGAACACTGCGCTAGCGAGGCCGGGTTCAAGATGGCGGCATTCGCCGGCCAAAGAAACCGGCAGCAGGCTGGCGACTTTGGGCACGCCCAGGTAGCCAAGTTGGTGCGGCACGCCATGGCCATAACGAATGTGACCGCTGCCCATGATGCCGACCACCAGTGTCGGGTTTTTGCGGCCATCCTGACTGACTTCCAGACTCAGCGCCTCAGCCATGGCACGATCCCAGGTCAGTTGGCTATCAACGAAGCCCTTGAAGCCGGCGTCTGCAGATGGCGCCTTTTTGCCGCCATGGGCGTGCGAATTTTTTTCGTGCATTTGATAAATCTCACGCAAAAATTCAAGGTATTCAGGAAGCGCCGGCGCCGGGCGGCCTATGCCTTCGCGCGCTTCTTCCGGGACATTCTCCCAACCTTTCTCGGCCACCTGGCGCGTCAGCTTTTTATCCACATTGAGCGCCCGCATGGGGATTTTGTTGATCCGCGCAAACTCAAATAAAGGCATGTAAATGTGCGGCGGGAAGCTCCACACCTTGTCCCATTCCACCTGCTTCAAAAACTCTGGCACAGTCAGCGAACCGGCCACCCACTGATCGAGCACCGGCTGAACCCGGCGCGGGAACATCTCGAAACCGATGACCATCTCCGGGCGCTGCGCGTGCAGGGCGGAGAGCATTTGCAGCTGCCAGCGGTGATGGTCTTCAAGGTCGTGTTGCTCGCCGAGCAGCACCACATCCTGTTTGGTGGCATTGGCGACAATTTCCTGAATGCTGGTTGGCTTGGGCGGTATCGTGCCGAGCGACAGCCAGTTGCCACCCTCCGTGCAATAGGCCGGCGTCGGCGGTTCAGCCGGCGCCTGGCGAGTCGCCAAAGCGGCAACCGCGACCCCGGTGCCGACTAGCAGACAAGCGATGTAAAAGGTTTTTAAAGTCATTTTTAGCATGTGATGCACTCCGAATAGTGCGGATTCGACAAGTGAAAACCTCTATGTTTCCCATCAATATTAAAAAAGGATGATGGATCTTGACGAGTATCAGCGACGTCTTTGGAGCGGCATCATTGTGCTGAGCACGTTCAGCCAATAAAAGTAGGTAATCGGGTCGGCCATTCAGGCATCAGCACCAGATCACATTCAACCGTTCTACCGTCGCTAACGACCATTGCAAGCTCGCCTACGTGCGTAACCTGCTCGACCGCAAAGGCTTCGCTCATCAAGCGTAAAACGGCTGCCTTGTATTCGGTATCGTCGTTACCGGCAAGGTGTTTGCCTTTCATTTCCAGTACCACCATCCGCTCTTTGTCTGTATCACGCTGAGATGCAAAAATAAAATCGGGATAAATCTTCTCGCGGCGCCAACCTTGCACTGCGTAGTGTGAGCGGGCAACGTTACGGTGCCACCATGTCAGGGCGTTATTGCCATCCAGATAAACCGCAATATCGCGCTCGTCCTGGCTGGAAAAATCGCCCTGGTAGATCGGTGAAAACAAGCTTTTGTCCAGAGAATTACCCTGCTGGCCAATCAGTTGAGGTGCCCCCTGCGGCTGGTAGGTTTCAGCCTCAAACGGCATCCGCCAATTGTGGCTATCAGTGCGCAAGCGAAACTGAATCCGCCCACTGGCCACTTTGCTTCTAAATAAGCTTTCTCCCTTGGCGCTGCGCAGTTCGCCGAGCCACATACGCAAAGCTTCGACAATCAAACCCGAGAGTTTGCCTAGTTTTGCCCGGTTAAACCCGCGAGCCTCAAGGCCGGCAATCACGCTGCCCACAATTTCACGCGACAGCCACGCATTCGGCACAATGTCAGAAACCATTCGAACCGCGTAAGGCCTATCGAAAACCTGCGTTTCCTGCGTGGCATTGAGGGCCTCGGCCACAATCCGTTCGTCGTCACCGTCAGTCAAGCGGATGCGCCGCATCTGATTTTCAGCGCTTGCTGCGTTATCCGGGATCTTCGCCACCAACGGAGAAACATCCAGCCCCTGCCAGTCGAGGTCATACAAAATGTCTTGCTCGTAATCCAGTTCTCGTATTTCGCCGTCGGCTACATGCAGCACCAGCGGCAAATAGATTTCAGTCCGGGCGAATGTGTTTCGTCTTGGTACTGGGCGCGCCCCGGCTGGCGCGTTAGGATCGCTGGTGCGAATCTCCTTGACCAGATCGCCCATGCCATCCTCTTCCAAGCCCTTTTTGATGGCATTCACCACGTCGCCAGTATTGGCGTGGTGGGTAATGACATAACTCTCGTCCAGCGAGGCGACGCCTGTCTTCTGCGCCTGTGGCTGGCGGAGAATGCGCCCAACCAATTGCGTCATGGCCGAAAGGTTGGCGCTCGCCGCCAAGGCACAAAGTACATAGGCAAAGGGGCAATCCCAGCCCTCCTGCAAGGCCTGTTTGGTAATAATGACCCTGACTCGGTTGGTTGGGCTCAACAAATCCAGATTTTCAGGGGCGGCAAGGTCATTGGTATCCGCTGTTTTGATGGCGATTTCGGCCTCATCCAAGCCGCCCACCGTCATCAGCCATTCCTTGGCATCCAGCGCATGAACGTGTGTCCCATCTCTTTGGTCGATCCCGGTGCGTTCCACCTGAACCAATAAAATCGGACGAATATAGCGGCCACAATTCGCTTGCAGCTGCCGGGCAGCATCGTCCAGCCCACGTAGGCGGTTCACTGCGGCTGCCAGCGTATTACGCCAATCGGCTGCCTCTCTCGCATCGAGATTGAGCGGCATCTTGATCATGCCTTCGCGGTCAAGATCAATGCCTTTGACTTCCACCAATACATTGGAGTAACGCGCGGGCTTTGGGTTTTTGCCGGCGGATGCGGCAACATCTTTCGGTGTCGCCGTTAGCTCCAGCACAAAACAAGGGTTAAAGCCATAAAGCGTGGCAAAGGCCAGATCAGAAACCGCCTTATGCCCCTCATCCATGACCACCACCGGGCGAATCAGGCGCAAGGCATTGCCCAAAGAATCCTTGACCTGCGGCCAGGCATACGCCGCACCTTCCAAGTCATAGATATCAAGATTCGACGTTTGCCTGACCGCTTCGGCATGCGCCGCTTGATCGCCTTCGGGAGGGAAAAACCCGTGCACGTCGCCTCGGTCACGGAACATCTTCAGCGAATCTTTGTTCTCACGGTTTGAGGATTGCAGCATCAACAACATCACGCAAAGGTTGCTTTCAACGTCGCGCGCATCAATCTGATCGTCCTTTTCCAGGATTCGTACCGCATTGCCCGAAAGCACATCGAGCATCTGCCGGTAAGGGTGCTGACGGTCAATCAGTTGGCGCTTGGTCTGCGCATAGATCGCCTCATTTGGCACAATCCAGAGTACGAAACCCTGATGGCGACCCAAATACCGCCCAAAAATCTTGGCCAAAGAAGCCACCGCCAACAATGTTTTGCCGCCACCCGTCGGCACTTTGAAAACGATATTCGGTATGGCTCGGCCAATACCATCGAGGCGGGAGGAATAAGGAATCCCCTGCCGTGACTCGGGTATTTTTCCGGCTGACTTCAAGGCATCCCACGTCTTCAACGGAAAATCCGGTACAGGCCGGATCAGGTCTGGATCGGTTTCTTCAGCATTGGCTGCCCATATTTTGTCAGCCTTCCTCTTTTGCGCCGAAAGTTCAGCCAGATAGTCGTCCAGCCTTGTTAGTACGCGGCTTTGATAGTCCAGATCGCGAAGCGTCGTCAAGATTTTGTCAATTCGTCTAAAGGGAATACGTCGATTTGCTGACTGCCATAAGCCAGTAGGCGCTTGTCCGCAGTCAGGAATCCATCGCATCCAGACTCAAGTGCGGAAGCCAAATGCACCGCATCAGCCAGGCGCAAGCCACCGTCAGCACGTAACTTGGCGGCACGATTCACGATGGCTGCAGAAATGGCATCAATCGCAATGAATGTGTTACCCGCAAGCAAAGTGCTGTAAAGGTTAAGCAGTGCTTCGTTTTTGTGACGGAGCGGGTGAACTAGCACCTCCGCACGCGTCAGGAGGCTGGTCCGCGCCCAGGATTTTTCTGCCTCAAACGATTTGAAAACATCAACCAGCGGAGATAAGCGCCCAAAAGGGGGCAAGGTACTCTCAAAGGCGTAAATAAGAACATTTGCATCCAAGTAAACTGATTTACCCGCAATACTATCGGGGGACCACATGCTTAATCCTCCCGGAGGGTATCCATGTGCTGATTGAGCTCAGTCAGGCTATCGAAGCGCACAAACTGGCCAAAATATTGTGTGACGTCGGCGTGCTGCGGCTCCGGGCGACTGTGCACCAGCACAATGACCTCGGCCAGTGTGCCGGCTGGCAATTCAGGTGCGGGAATATGAATAACGTGGTCATTCCCGACGGTGGCTTCAAAACGAATGGCTTGCATGGTGAAATCCTTATAAAACGACTATTTGCGTTCAACCCGGTACAAAGCCCATGGTAGCGGGGCAAACTCTACTGGCAACTTGGCCTCATCCATCAGTTTTTGCGAAACGAACTTGGCGGGTGCAAAGACCAGATGCCGCTTATCGGGCTTGGCTTCGGCCAATGATTTTGCCTTAGCCAAGGTCAAGGCAGCCTCGCGGGATTTGAGGAAATCCAGATCAGCTTGGTAAATCAGCCAGATGTGGAAAGTGGCCGACTCGCCCAGATAGCCGCAACCCGCAACCGTTTCGAGCGCACCGGCCACCGGCTTTGCCTCGTTGGTTGCCATGTGGAAAAGTAAGGCGCCCAAGTCGTCGAAGCTGGGCAGAGACTCCCCGGTTAGCATCCTGTCCATGTCAAGCGCTTCGCCCAAGGTGCAATAAGTGAAACTGCCGCCCAAGCCTGGGGTGCGGTCGGTGATTGTCTTGATACCTTCGACTAACAGAATGCCGTCCTTCAGCTTTTTCTCGATTTTGTCGAAACGGTGGCTTTCGAGATTTTCGAAACTGGCGATTTGGTCCAGGAGTTTGTCGGCTTTTTTTAGGTCGGTGAAGGTTAGGGATTTTTTTAAGAGCTCTTCGCGTTGAGTTCCTTGAAAATCGTACCCCGCGATGACTCGACGTATTCGCTCTGCTGTGAGGTGGTCAGCATAGTCTTCGCACTCAACGAGTATGAACTTACGGTCGCCGCCATCTTTTGTATTGGCCGAGAGCGCGGCATAGGCTGTTGTCCCTGACCCAGCAAATGAATCAAGAATAATCGAGTGCTCGGTAGTGGCAAGCTCGACAATTCGCTCCAAAAGCCTTACCGGCTTTGGTGTCACGAAAACATCTTCAGAATTTCCAAAGTTGAGAACAGAAATTAATTCTTTTTTGGCGTCCTGCGTATGTCCAACTTCTGTCCAATCCCAGAAGGTTTGGGGAACTCTCCCTGCTTTGACTTCAGAAAGAAATATCTTGGGTGCTGGAATATTGTTGCCGTCTTCACCCCACCAGATTCGCCCATTGCGATCCATGTCCCAAAATTTTTCCTCAGAAACCCGCCAATAAGACCCAGATGGCGGACCGGAAATAACTCGACCGCTTGGGCATGTTATTGAGTACGAGCCTTTGCTGTAGTAATTTCTCGCGGCCAGATTATTTGGGCGCCAAGCACCTCTAGCGTCGCCGGTATCTCGATAAACAGCGTTTTGTGCATCAGTGCGGGCAAGTAGATTAGGCGTCCAATTGGCTGCGTCTTTGGCATAAACCAAGACATAGTCGTGATCTTCTGAAAAATGGCGGGCACTACTCTTCGGGGCGTAGTTCTTTCTCCAGATACAGGTCGCCACAAAGTTCTGGTTACCAAAAATGCTGTCAAGCATTGCTCTGGCATGATGTATTTCATTGTCGTCCAACGTTACCCACAGGCTTCCTGCCTCGCCTAAGAGTTCATGCAGCAATCGCAAACGTGGCCACATCATTGCGCACCATTTGTCGTGCCGCAGGCCATCCTCAATCCCAATCGGGTTCTCGCTGAGCCATTGCTGCATCATTGGGCTATTAACGTTGTCGTTGTAGCACCAGTTTTCATTACCCGTGTTGTATGGCGGGTCAATAAACACACAATCGACTTTCCCGGCATACATCGGCATTAGTGACTTCAAGGCGTGCAGGTTGTCGCCATGGATAATCAGATTGCCATCGAGTCGTGCCGCACCGACCGATTTATCAGGATCAGGCAGCAGCGGACGATGCGGTACCGCCAGATGATGGTTGTAGACAAATTCTTTACCCTTGAAGTTTAGTTCAGGCATATCTCAATCCTTGGTGGCGGCAAGCACAGCCGATAGCACACCGGCTCCCGGCTTGGGTGTAATGCCAATGCATTTTAGCTGAGCTTCCTTGCCTTCTTTTAGCCAACCCGAATTTTCTCGCCATAGCCGGCCAGTTCAAGGTAACCCTCACCGGCTGGCTGGCCGTTTTCGCTGACGCGAATGGCACCTTCCCAATACACCGTGCCCACCGAGCGGCGACTATCCAGCTCCTGATCATCAAGCAGCGGGCTGAGCTCGAACACGCGTTGGCCAATTTGCAGCCGCCAGGCGACGGGGTATTCAATGCCGGTGCGCGGTGAGCGCCAGCGGCGCAGCGGGGAGAAATTGACTTCTTGCGGGGTAAAAATTTGATCGATTTTTCCGGTTGACCGTAACGAAGCCGCCGCCCACTGCCGGTTGCCACTGGTATCGCGCAAGCGAAAGGCCATCAGTGCGCTGCCGTCGGCGAGATTGATGCCGACCCAATCCCAGCCTTGCGCCCCGTCGGGCAGCAGTTCGCTCGACCATTCGTGATCGAGCCAGGCATGGCCGTTGACTGCTTCAGCACGGCCCTGCAACGACAGCGACCCGCTCACCGCCAGTTGCGGCCGGCTGTAGTAATAACTCGCATGGCGCGGATCAGCCGCCTTGCTGCTGAAGCCATCGCGACCGTTGAGCAACGGTGGGGCGGTGGCGTCCAAGGCGAGATCGTAGGAAAAATCCTCGCCGTGAACGCGTGCCTGATAACGGTTGCCTTGCGAGTTTTCCTGTTGAGTCAGGCGCCAGTCGCCGATCCACACTTCGCTGCGCCCCAGCGTAAAGCCGGCGTGGCCGAAGCCAACGCGGGCAGTCCGTTCGCTGTGGCGCAAACGGCCATATTCCGGGTCGGCAATGGCGGCATGGGCGAGCATCAGTTGACGTGGGGCAAAGCGGCTGGCGTTGCTTTCGCCGATTCCGGTTCGCACGCGAAAAAAGGTGATCTGAAAGCCCAGCGGCTGAGCATTCGGTCGCTTCAGCCAGCCGGTGGCGTACCACCATTCAGTTCTGAAATCAGGATGTGCACCAAAGTCGTCCGGGAAGACCAAACGGCGACCCGGTACTACCGGGGCAAAGTCGACCGCCGCAGCGGAGCTGGGCAAGAGGCCGCGCCAGGCGGCTAATGCAATGAGGAAATGTCGGCGTTGCATTTACCAGTCCTCGCGCACGGCAAGCACTGCATCCTGACGCATGGCCTGACGCCCGGCCAGTACCGCCGCCAGGCTGGCCAGGGCGATCAGGCTACTGGCGAAAAGCAGCAAGGCGCCCCACGGCACATGCAAATCCATGCTCCAGTGAAAACTCTGGCGGTTCACCACCTCGATCAGGATCAGGCCAATACCGGCCCCGGCCAGCAAACCACCCAGCACGCCGATACTGGCGACCAGCGCGCCTTCAAGGGCCAGCATCCCGCCGATCTGGGCACGGCTGACGCCAAGGTGACGCAGCATGCCAAACTCCTTGCGCCGGGTCGCCGCCAGCGAGGCAAAACTGGCTGCGACACCGGCCAGCCCAATGACGATGGCGACCGCTTCGAGCAGGTAAGTGACGGCAAAGGTTCGGTCAAAAATCTGCAGGCTGATGCGTCGAATCTCGCCCGGCCTTGCAACTTCAAGTGAGTCGCCATCGGCCAGCGCTGTCAGCCGGCTAGTCACTTGCTCGCTGGTGCTTGGGTCATCCACCGTAATGGCGGCGTCGTTCACCCGAAAATCGCCGGTCATTTGGCGGTAGACCGCAAGATCGATCATCACCGCACCGGTCTGGCGCGAATAGTCACGCCAGACACCATTGACATGAAACTCACGCGCCACACCGCCCAGCGGCAGGCTGACGATTTTCCCCGGCTGCCAGCCGAATTGATCGGCCATCGCCTCCGAGATCCAGAGCGCCGGCAAGTTTGAAAACTTGGCCTGGCCGACCAGCGGCAACACGCTGCCATCCGCCGGGAGCGGCCGGGCGATCAAGGCAACCGGCGCTTGACCTTCGCTCAAGCGCAACTGGTCGTGGCGGGTGAATTCGAGGTGCTTGATGCCCGGTGTGCGCGCGATAGCGGCCTGCAAACCTTCGCCCATATAAGCGCTGCTTTGGGCGCGGCCAGCGCGCAGGTAAAGGTCTGCCGGCAGCAACTGGCCTAGCCATTCATCGACCGATTCACGGAACGAGGCGACCATGATCGCCATCGCCACAGCCAAAGCAACGCTGGTCAAAACGCCGGCAGCGGCGACCACGGCGTAACCGGGCGCGCTGACCAGACGTGCCGCCGCCAAGCGCCAGGCCACCGAGGTGCCGCGTTCGGCGAGCGGTTGCGTCAGGCGATGGGCGGTGGCCGGGAGCAGCAAAATGCTGCCAGCCAGCAAAAATGCGATGGCCGCATAGCCACCCAGCGGCAGACCGGCCAGCGGCGGAATGAAGCAGGCCGCCAGGCTCAATGCGAGGGCCAACAAGCCCAGCCACGGTGGCCGATGACCACTGATCAACAATGCATCGCCGGATGATTTGAGGGCTTGCGCCGGCGAAATATCGGCTGCCTGCCGGGCCGGTAAGGCAGCGCCCGCCAGCCCGGCCAGTAGCCCGAGAAAAACATACAAGGCGGTCAGTGCCGGTTTGAATTCCAGTTGCGGTTGCAGCCCGGAAAAATAGCCAGCGCCGAGATCGCCACCGAGCAATTGCAGCGCCGCCCAGGCCAAACCGTAACCGAGCGCGACACCGATGGATCAGCGTGGCGCGCTCAAGGCCGAGGGCGCGCAAAAAGGCGAACTCGCTGCGCCGCTTGACGACCGATAGTGCCTGCGCCGAAAAAACGAGAAAAGCGCCAGTCAACAGCGCAATTGCCGCCAGCATGCTGAGATTGACGCGGTAGGCACGGGTCAGATTGCCCGATTGTTCGCTGGCCGCTTCCGGCGCTTCGAGCAGAACGCCCGCCGGCAAGTTGCCCTGCAAACTGCTGCGCAGGCTTTCTGGTGAGCTGGAGCCGGCGACAATCAAATCAATCCGTGACAGCTTGCCGATGCGCCCAAACGCCAGCTGGGCGCCAGCAATGTCCATGACGGCCAGACGCTGACCATCGGCCACGCCCGGCAAATCGCCGGCTACGCGCAGCTTGAACGCGCGGCTGCCGTCCTGCACCGTCAGTTGTTCGCCAATCTTGACGGCGTAGGCTTCTTGCGCTGCCGCGCTGAGAAAAATCGAATCTTCAGCCAGCGCCGCAAAGCGATCACTTTTGTCATGGCTCTGCGGCAGCAAGCGCGGCGCAACGCGGGCCAGCGTGAAAATGTCGACGCCCAGTATCTTCAGCAACTGTTCGTGGCCGGCCAATTTGGCCTCCACCTCAACGATGGGCGTCGCTACGACAATTTCGGGGTGCTGCAGGATTTGCTCCAGTAATCTTTCATCAAAGCCGCTGGCCGGGCCGACCAGGCGCAGATCGGCCGCACCGGCCAGCACGCGCACACCGCGGCCAAATTCATTGAGGGCGGCTTCGTGGATTGCCTGTACTGCCATGCCTAGCGCCACACCGAGGATGATGGCGAGCAATGAAAACAAGGTCGCCATACGCCTCCGGACCAAGGAACCGAGAAAAACCGGGGCCAGCGTCATTCGCTCAGGCCATCGGGCGTGAGATGCAGGATGCGATCCGCTGTGGCTGCCGCTTCGCGGGAGTGGGTGACCAGAATGCCGATGGCCCCGACCGCGCGAATGCGCTCGCCGAGCAGGGCGAGCACGCGGGCGGCATTGGCCGGGTCGAGATTGCCGGTGGGCTCATCCGCCAGCACCAGTCGCGGGCGATGAACCAGGGCGCGAGCAATCGCCACCCGCTGCAATTCGCCGCCGGACAACTCATGCGGCCAACTGGTGGCGCGCTCGGCGAGGCCGACGGCAGCCAGCATCTGGCGGGCGTTGTCATCGGCAATGGCGCCCGAAGTACCTTGTAACCAGAGTGGCAGCACGACGTTTTGCAGCAGGGTCAGATGCGGCAGGATGTGAAAAGCCTGAAAAATAAAGCCCAGCTTGTGCCGCCGCCAGCGGGTTAGCGCCGCTTCATCGAGCCGGGCGAGGTCTTCGCCATCGAGCACAACCTTGCCCTGATTGGCGCGGTCGAGGCCAGCGATCAGGTTGAGCAGGGTCGATTTGCCGACCCCGGACTCGCCGACAATTGCCACATATTCACCGTCGCGCAGGCTCAGCGAGGTGCTGTGCAGCGCCACTCGGCCATTGAAACTGCGCGACAGGGAATTGATCTCAAGCATGGGTGTGGCAAGTCAAAGCGGGCGTTCAAGGCGGAGAGTGAGGTCGGGCTCACCACTGGCATCGGCTCGCCGGCTCAGGTCGTATTGGATACCCAAGTAGTAGATCACTCGGTTGTCACGGTCAACGAGGGGTCGGATTGATAATTTATTCAGGAAAAGCTCGCCGTTCTTTCGGTAATTGCGCAAGGTCACCGTGCAGGCCTGATGCTGCGAGATGGCTTCGCGCAGCGCTGGCAGGGCCGGTTGATTGCGGTCATCACCCTGGAGAAAGCGGCAGTTGCGACCAATCATCTCCTCCTGGGTGTAGCCAGACATTTCCTCAAAGACACGGTTGACATAAACCAGTGGGCTATCCGGCAAGTCAGGGTCGGATAGCGTCACGCCATTCACGCAGGCGTCGAGAATTTGCGTCAACACATAAGGAATGACGCCTTCGTCTTTGGTGGCTATGAACATGATGGGTGCTCCATGAATTGGGTTGGGCCGGCGGGTCGGGCTGGCAAGCGCTCAGTCTTCATCGAGCATTTCCTGCTCGATCAATAACTTCAAACGTTTGACGGTGCGCTTTGCGCCATCCGCCAGGGCGATGCGGATGAGCTTTTCAAAGGGACGCAAACGCGCCTCTAACTCTTGCAACTCAAAAGTGAAGATGAGTTTGGTCGAGGCATTGAGGTCATCAAACTCATAGGTTGAAACGTAAGGCGCCGAAATGCCACGAAAAATAATGCGGCGCGGGGCGATCATTTCGCTAATCTCAAAAATGGAATCGGTCTTTTGACCCTGATCGACACGAACTTGGCGCGCCTGATAACCAGTTTGTACCGGCCCCGGTGTTAATGGCTCAAGCTTGCTGACTTCAGGTGACCAGCGGGGGTAATTTTTTGGAAATTCCAGCGCTACAAAGCGAAAAACCGGCTCTATTTCATGGAAGATCAGCGCATCCGCTCTGGCAGAGAT
>JAQTZQ010000125.1 GCA_028687645.1 Rhodocyclaceae bacterium | reverse complement strand
CCGATCGCGGCCAGATCAAGGGCGGCCTGCTCGATGGCCCGCTGGCGTTTGATAATGCAGTGTCCATCGTTGCCGCTAAAACCAAGGGCATCAAATCTGCGGTGGCCGGTCACGCCGAAATCCTGGTCGTGCCTGATCTTGAGTCCGGCAACATGGTTGCCAAACAGCTTGAATACCTCGCCAACGCACTCACTGCCGGCATTGTGCTCGGCACCAGCGTCCCCATCATTCTGACCAGTCGCGCCGATACCGCTGAAACCCGCACGGCATCGTGCGTCATCGCTGCCCTGGTTGCCCACGCAGCTCGCAAGAAAGGAACTGTCTAACATGTCTCGCGGCATTCTCACCATCAACGCCGGATCGTCATCGATCAAATTTGCGCTCTATAAACTCAACGGCGGTCTCGCCGATAAACCCACGCTCTCCGGCCAGATCGACGGCATCGGCGCCAGCGCCAAGCTGATCGCCAAAGACCCTGAGGGTAAATACGAGATCGACCTCAACCTGAGCGGCGAACAGGAAGCCCAGCATCAGGCTGCGCTCGACTTTTTGCTCAACTGGATACGCGAACACCAGACCGGTGAACTGGTCGCTGTCGGCCATCGCGTCGTCCATGGCGGCGAACTTTTTTCGGCCCCAATTGCCGTTGACCGTAAGATTGTTGAATCCCTCGAACAATTCATCACCCTGGCGCCGCTGCACCAGCCGCACAACCTCAACGGCATCAAAGCCATCGCCAAATTGCTGCCCAGCGTGCATCAGGTCGCCTGTTTTGACACCGCCTTCCACCGCAGCAATCCGCCGGTTGCCCAGGCCTTCGCGATTCCACGCGCCTTATCGGCTGAGGGCGTCAAGCGCTATGGCTTCCACGGTCTGTCTTACGAATTCATTGCCCGCGTGCTGCCTGAGCACACCTCCAAGGCCAATGGCCGCGTGATCGTCGCCCACCTTGGCAATGGCTCTTCAGCGTGCGCCATGATTGAGCGGAAGAGCATCGCCTCGACCATGGGCTTCACCGCCATTGACGGCCTGATGATGGGTACCCGCACCGGTGCGATTGACCCCGGCGTGCTGCTCTATCTAATGGACAACAAAGGCATGGGCTCGGCCGATCTCACCCGTCTGCTTTACAAGGAATCCGGCCTGCTTGGCGTCTCCGGCATCAGCCAGGACATGCGCACCCTGCTCGCCTCCGACCAGCCGGAAGCCGAAGAAGCAATTGACCTTTATTGCTATCGCCTGATCCGCGAAATTGGTTCGCTGGCCGCAGCCATTGGCGGACTCGATGCACTGGTCTTTACCGGCGGCATTGGCGAGCATTCCGCCGAAGTTCGCCGCCGCGTTTGTAGCCGACTGGGCTGGCTCGGCGCAACCCTGGATGAAAGCGCCAATAATGCTGACCAATTGCATATTTCTGGTGCTGACAGCCAGGTCGACCTGCTGGTCATTCCGACCAATGAAGAGTGGATGATTGCCCATCACGCGCAGACCCTGCTCGACCTGTAAACCACTTTTTACAAATCTCCGGCCCCGGCACCGAAAGGTTCCGGGGCTTTGTTTTTTCTGGCTTTTCAGACCATGACGCAGCGCTTTGAGAAAAGCGCCAACCCACTGTATGTAGTTCATATATTGCAGCGACCCACTATATATAGTAGATTGGTGCCATTCCAAGACCAAGCAACAAGATCTGCTGCATATCTCAAAGGAGCTGCTGATGAGCCCAGTAACCGAACAACTTTCCCTGACCGACATCCCTGCACCGCCCAAGTACGCCCCCCTGCATGAGCAGGAAATTTCGGGCGAAGTGCTGATCGAAAAATATGCAAAAGGCAAGGAAACCAATGTTCGCGACGTGCGCAAACGGGTCGCCTACGCGCTGGCTCAAGTCGAGCAGGAAAAGGATCGCGCACACTGGGAAGCCAAGTTCCTTTGGGCGCAGGAAAACGGCTTTATTCCGGCTGGCCGTATCAACTCCGCCGCCGGGACCGACCTGCAAGCCACGCTGATCAACTGCTTCGTGCAACCGGTTGGCGACTCCATCGTCGAAAACACCGATGGTAAGCCGGGCATTTACACCGCACTGGCTCAGGCCGCCGAAACCATGCGGCGCGGCGGTGGTGTCGGTTATGACTTCTCCAGCATTCGTCCGCAGGGTGCCCGCGTCAAAGGCACGCAATCACGCGCTTCCGGCCCGGTGTCCTACATGCGCGTTTTTGACCGCTCCTGCGAAACCGTTGAATCTGCCGGCGCCCGTCGTGGCGCGCAAATGGGCGTGCTGCGCTGCGACCATCCGGATATCGAAATCTTCATCCACGCCAAGGATAAAGGCGACCTCTCCAACTTCAACATTTCCATCGGTGTCACCGACCCGTTCATGGAAGCCGTTGATGCCGATGGCGAAGTTGAGTTGTTGCACCGCGCCGAGCCGAATGGCGACCTGCGCTCCGCTGGCGCTTACCAGCGTGACGACGGCATGTGGGTTTACCGCAAGGTGCGCGCCCGTGACCTGTGGGATCAGGTGATGAAATCCACCTACGACCACGCCGAGCCGGGCATCCTGTTCCTTGACCGCATGAACAAGGATAACAACCTCAATTACTGCGAAGTGATCGAGGCGACCAACCCCTGCGCCGAACAACCGCTGCCGCCGTATGGCTGCTGCTGCCTGGGTTCGATCAACCTGACGCTATACATCAGCCACCCCTTCTCCGAGCAAGCCACTTTCGATTTTGCCACCTTCGAAGAAGTTTGCCGCATCTCGACCCGCATGCTCGACAACGTGCTCGACGCCACTCACTGGCCGCTCGACCGTCAGCAACAGGAAGCCGCCAACAAGCGCCGTGTCGGCCTCGGCTACACCGGCCTCGGCGATGCCCTGACCATGCTGCGCCTGCGCTACGACAAGCCGGAAGCCCGCGCCATGGCGACCCGTATCACCGAGAGCATGCGCGACGCCGCCTATCTGTACTCGGTTGATCTGGCCAAGGAACGCGGCGCCTTCCCGCTGTTCAACGCCGAGTTGTACCTTTCCGGCGGCAACTTCGCCTCGCGTCTGCCAAACAACGTCAAGGCAGAAATCCGCAAACACGGCCTGCGTAACTCGCACCTGCTGTCAATCGCCCCGACCGGCACCATTTCGCTGGCCTTCGCCGACAACGCCTCGAACGGTATCGAGCCGCCCTTCTCCTGGACCTACAACCGCAAGAAGCGCATGCCGGACGGTACGCTCAAGGAATACTCGGTCGAAGACTACGCCTGGCGTTTGTACAAGCACACTGGCGGCGACGTCAGCAAACTGCCCGACTACTTTGTCACGGCACTCGAAATTTCCGCCCAGGCGCACGCCGACATGGTCGCCGCCGTCGCCCCGCACATCGATACCTCGATCTCCAAAACGGTTAATGTGCCGGCCGATTACCCCTACGAAGACTTCCAGGATCTCTACATGAGCGCCTGGAAAGCCGGCCTCAAGGGCCTCGCTACCTACCGCCCGAACAGCGTACTCGGCTCGGTGCTTTCGGTGACGACCGAAGCGCCGAAAACTGAAACTGTTAGCTCTGCACTTCCTTTGGTCGCAGTCGACGCCAAATCTCCGCAAGATTTTGTCTCCGACGCCAACCGCCGTCTGTCGATCAAAAACCTGCCGGCTCCGGTGCTCTCCAGCCTGCGCTGGCCGGGCCGCCCGAACCTGCCGGAAGGCAACCTGTGCTGGACCTACATGCTCGACTCGCCAATCGGCAAGTTCGCGCTGTTCGTCGGCCACGTTGAACCGGAAGGCAAAGCCTGGCCGTTTGAAGTCTGGGCCAACGGCCCGGCTGAACCACGCGGTTTGGGCGCCGTCGCCAAGACGCTGTCGATGGACATGCGTGCCAAAGACCACGCCTGGCTGGAAATGAAGCTCGAAGCGCTGGCCAAGACGCCGGGCGACGCTTTTGAAATGCCGATGCCGCCGCACGGCGAGCGCAAGCGTGTGCCGTCAGTCGTTTCAGCCATGGCCCAAGTTATCGCCTGGCGATGCGAGCAACTTGGCGCCTTCAAGCACGAAGGCCCGACCCCGGTCAAGGATGCCCTGTTCAGCGCCAAGGAGCCGAAAACAGGCACCGATGGCACGCTGTCCTGGACGGTGGACATCAACAATCCATCAACCGGCGAAGACTTCGTCCTCGGCCTCAAGGAAATCACCCTGCCGGACGGCGTCACCCGCCCCTACTCGATGTGGCTCTCCGGCAACTACCCGCGCGCCCTCGATGGCCTCTCCAAGCTCCTCTCACTCGACATGCGCGTCCTTGACCCGGCCTGGATCGGCATGAAGTTGCGTAAGCTAATCGACTATTCCGAGCCGCTTGGCGACTTCATGGCCTTCGTCCCCGGTTCACGCAAGCAGCAGACCTACCCCTCAACCGTCGCCTACCTTGCCAACCTGATCATCCACCGCTATTCGATGCTCGGCATCCTCGACGAAAAGGGTTTCCCGCTGCAACAAATGGGCATTCTCGAAGCGCCGGAGAATTCCAGCAGCAACAAAGTGCTGCCGACGCAAGGCAAGCTGTGCCCGGAATGCGGTAATCACACGATGATCCGCAAGGATGGTTGTGATTTCTGTACAGCATGCGGCGCAGTCGGAACTTGCGGCTAAAGTAAAACCGATCAAAACCCCCGGTAAATCAGTGATCTACGGGGGGTTTTACGGCAAAAAATCACGACACGCAGCGCCTTAATCGACGCCAGAATTTACCGGTCACATGGCGCGCAGCCAGCGCAAGCCCGAAAACAGTTCGCAGATTAAAAGCAATCACGCCCCGCCGCTCCCGGCGCGAATTCATCCAGTTTTGTTTGTACTGATCATCCCCCATCAGGTAATCAATCTCTTCAACGCGGTCAACGTCGATTACATGGCGAAAAAGTGCTGCCGAGAGTACGGTACCGGCGGAGGTTTTGGAATGATCCTGATCGTAGGCGAGTTTGACAATATGGGCCTTGCCAGCAACGACCAGCCAGAGCTGCGCGGCGATCGGCTTTTGGGCCAGAAATATCACGCCCAATCGCAGCCAGCCCTTGTTGGCCGCCAGGCGACATAGCCCGGGAATAAATTGGGGGTAAGGTTCGGGCTCCTTCCAACTGCGGCTGTACACCTGAACATAGGCGGCGATTGCTTGCTCCAGCGACTCATCTGGATGCTGAAAAATCTCCAGTTTGTAACCCGGCGTATTGCCCAATTTTTGTTCGGCACGCCGTATCGTATTTTTTAACTGCGATGGCCGCCGGCGAAAATACGCCGCCGAATCTCCCGGCACAATTCGTTCGAACCAGTTTACGAAACAAAAGTAATCATCAACTTGCCAGCCAGCACGTTTGAAGCTGCTTTTCAGGAGCGTAAAAGAACGCGATTCGGGATCCATGGGAGAAAACTGCGCCACCGCGTAGCGCGGCCTTCCTTTCCGCAAATCAACGGCTAGTCGCTCGATCAGTGAGGCATCCGCACGCGCCTCATCCGTCAATCCAAAAAGTGGCGTGTAAAAATTGCTCAGGCCAAAAATTTTGCCATTTTCATCGGGCAAGATCATCAGCGGCAAATAGCTATGCGCACCATCAGCGCTGGATGTCAGCACCTGCAACGACAAGCTGGCGCCCACTGGCATTGCTGCCTCAGCCAGCAGCGCAAACCATGCCAAGTGCAAATGAGGGTCTGCGCCGACGTCCAAAGCATCATCGCTGGCCAAATCGCTGGCCAATATTCCCTTCGCTTCGTCCGAAAATTCGCTGGGGGTTTTCAACACCAGTGAAGGGGTTTTGCGCATCGGCTAAGGCCCCTTCAGCCAGGCCAGTGTTGCCTGCTCGACCCGCGCGCGCCAAGCGGCGCTGGAAAAGGTGTGGTCTGCCCCGGGAATATCGCAGCGCAGGATGGATGATCGATGCAAGATGCCCGACCAGGCAGCATCACGCTCCGCGCAATCGAGAAACTCCTGGGCGGTAGTGTCCTGCTCACTCAAAATCAACAAAACTTCACCGGGAAAATCGCGCAGCGCCTGTGGCATGACGTCGCGAAACGAATCAGGGGTATCACCTTCAGACAGCGAAGCAGCCGCCGCCATCAATAATTTTATCCGCGCTAAAAGACCGTTCGCTGACTGGCCCCAGTCGAACTTGCCAGTGACCAGCTTGAACCAAAATTCGGCACTAAAAAGCCGTTGACCGTAATAATGTTTGATCTGTGCCCGCGCCAGGCTGATTTCTGAACGCACCCAGGGGTTGAGTAGAACCAAGCCAGTCACCCTGGAATCCCGAGTGGCGTGACAGTAAAGCAAAATCGCCGAGGCTGCATCGCACAAGCCCCACAATACGACTCGCCGAACGCCTGGCGCTCGTGCCAAAAGTGCTGAAACTGCGGCACCAATGTCATCACCAATCTGCTCAAAATCACGCACCGCACCTGAACTATCGCCCATTCCTCGCTGGTCAAAACGCAAACAGGCAAAACCCGCCGCAGCGAGGGTTCGGGATAAGAGGAGGAATTGCCGGTGACTGCCGATACGATACTGTGGCCCGCCGACAACCACGATGACGCCGGTTTCCGGGTTACCCTCAGGGAGCGCCAAAATCCCCAGCAGCGATTCACCGCAACAAGCAAATTGAATCGCCTCTTCACGATAAATCACGCGCCGCACTCCATAAGATTTAGCGTCGCATGAATCAAGGCCGGAGCAGGTTCAGGCGCCACGGCTTGCCAAAACTGGCCAGTGGACACCGTTTGGTGCTCAACCTGGTAACCCGCCGCGCGCCATTCATCGAGTAACGCCAGGCTCGCCGGTGAAGCGGCCAGCCCTGCGACCGGGATTTCCAGCCATTTAAGCTGGCTTGCAATGCCCGGAGGCGGCTTTAGGGTTGCTTGACTGAGTCCTTCGGCCAGCGCCGGAGAGAGCCAATAGCCGGCTATTTCGACGGCCTCCCC
The DNA here is from genome assembly GCA_028687645.1 of Rhodocyclaceae bacterium. Lineage (GTDB taxonomy): Bacteria > Pseudomonadota > Gammaproteobacteria > Burkholderiales > Rhodocyclaceae > Azonexus. Next base: position 4,210 of record JAQTZQ010000125.1, on the reverse strand, counting down.
TTGGTTCAATGCAGCCTTGATTCGTCCCGCCGCCCCTTTACGCCCCTCGCCCAACATTTCTGCCGTGCTCGCCAAGCGGAGAAATTGTTGAAATTGCGCTTGCCCTGAGAGCATGGGCTGCCAAAAAAGAAAATTGACCGGCTCCGGCAAGGCTGTCGCTATCTCAGCCGCAAGCAAACACCCGGCGCGCAATCCCCATAGCCAAATAGGCGCCTGAGTGCGTGCCCTGAGCCACAAGAAAGCCTGATGTGCGTCTTCCTGCCAGGCCTCCCAGCTGGCATCGGCAAAATCGCCGCTACTATCACCGCACCCCAGCAAATCGATCTGAAAAACGCTATAACCCGCTTCACTCAACCGGCGCGTTTGCAGGGCAACCGTTGCGCGAGTCCTGTTTAATTCCTCGGCAAATGGATGGAGATAAACCAACGCACCCTTTTCAACCGGCGTGCAAGCGGGTGTGAAAAGACAAAAGCGGTAGCCCGTTTCAAACGGAAGGAAAAAGGCGTCGCGGCGCATTAAAGTGATTTAGTCACCCAACTTGCTGCTGACATAGCTCACCAACGTACCCACCGTTGAAAAGGTGGCACCATCGATATCGTCATCGTCGACCACAATAGCGAAGCGTTCTTCGAAAGCGGTAATTACGCCCAACACGGCCATTGAATCGAGCTCCGGCAAGGCACCGAGCAAAGGTGTGGCCGTATTAAACTGTCTGGCTCGCCCCTTGAGGCTAAGCACACTGTCGAGAATTTCGAGGATTTCGTTTTGGATATTCACAACTTGCTCCAAGACTTTTTATGCGAGACGCGGCATTATAGGATCATCATTTTCAGCTTACGCTCAAGGTAAGAATACCGGCCCCATGAAGGATACCGTTTTACTTCACGAATTGGTCATCAACAGCGCGCAAAGCACGCCAGAAGCCGAGGCGCTAACGCACGATCTCACCCATTTCACCTATCTTCAGCTGGCCAGCCAGATCACGTGTTTTGCTGGCGCGGTGCACAATTTGGGACTGGCGCTCGGGGAGCGGGTTGCGGTCTACCTGGAAAAGCGCTTTGAAAATGTCATTGCCTGTTTTGGCACATCGGCCGCCGGATGCATTTTTGTCCCCATCAATCCTTTACTCAAGCCCGATCAGGTCGCTTATATTTTGCGCGACTGTGGCGTTCGATTATTGATCACCTCGCAAGACAGGCGAAACCAACTCGCAGGCAGCCTGACAAAATGCCCGGATTTACAGCACGTTATTTGTGTTGACTCGGCCTCGGGAGATTGGGAACACTTTCTCAAGCAGCCTGAAAATGAGCCGCCACGCCAAATCGATAGCGACCCGGTTGCCATTTTTTATACCTCGGGCAGCACCGGCGCACCCAAAGGGGTCGTCCTCTCCCATCGCAACATGGTCGCCGGCGCCAAAAGCGTTGCCAGCTATTTGGACAATACGGCCAGTGACACCCTGCTCGCGCTCCTCCCACTGTCTTTTGATGCCGGATTCAGTCAGCTCACTACTGCATTTCTGGTTGGCGCCCGGGTCGTGCTGCTCAACTACCTCTTGCCACGCGACGTCGTCAAAGTGATCGAGCGCGAAAAAATCACCGGGCTGACTGCCGTCCCGCCGCTCTACATCCAGCTTGCGCAACTGACCTGGGCACCATCGATTACCCGGCACCTGCGCTATTTTGCCAACACCGGCGGACGCATGCCGCGCGATACCTTACTCGCGCTGCGCCAGCACCTTCCTGAAACTCAGCCCTTTTTGATGTACGGCCTGACTGAGGCGTTTCGCTCAAGCTACCTGCCGCCCGCAGAAGTCGACCGCCGCCCGGATTCAATCGGCAAAGCCATCCCCAATGTGGAACTGCTCGTGCTGCGTGCCGACGGAAGTCACTGCGCCGCGAACGAACCAGGAGAACTGGTTCATCGTGGCCCGTTGGTGAGCATGGGCTACTGGAACAAGCCCGAAGCCACCGCCGAACGTTTCAAAGCGCTTCCTTCCCGCGTATCCGGGCTGGTTCTGCCGGAGATTGCCGTCTTCTCCGGAGACAATGTCCGCATGGATGAGGAGGGCTATCTTTACTTTATTGGCCGCAGCGACGAAATGATCAAAACATCTGGCTACCGGGTGAGCCCTAGCGAAGTCGAAGAAATCCTTTATGCCACCCAGATGGTGAGCGAATGCATCGCCTTCGGCGTCGCCAATGAGCGACTGGGACAAAGCATTCAGGTCATTGCGACGCACCCCCAAGACACATTGCCTGATATTGCCAGGCTGCTCGCCGAATGCCGCAGCCGCATGCCCGCCTATATGGTCCCAGCCGGTATCGAGCTGCGCAGCGCCCCGCTACCGCGCAATCCCAACGGAAAAATCGACCGAAAACTGCTGTCGACCGCATGGATTCAACAAAACGCTGCTTGAAGCGCACAGGACGCCCACGATGTCACACTCACCCAAACCTCCCCTCACGCAAGCGCAACTACCGCCCTTTACGGCCACCGACGGCCTGCTTTTGGTGGCGGGCGTCCCGCTCCCCCAACTGGCAGCACGCGTCGGGCAAACGCCTTTTTACGCCTACAACCGTCAGCAAATCCTTACCCGAATTGCCGAACTCCGCGCCGCACTGCCGGCAGAAATCAAGCTGCACTATGCGATGAAAGCCAATCCCCTACCCGCCCTTGTCGGTGCCATCCAGGGGCGGGTAGATGGCATCGATATCGCCTCCACCGGTGAGCTGAAAATTGCCCTCGACGCCGGCGCACCCGCCCATGGCATCAGCTTTGCCGGCCCCGGCAAAACTCACAGCGAATTGCGTCAAGCCGTAGCCGCCGGCATTCTCGTCAATGTCGAATCCTTTCGCGAAGTTGGGGAGTTGTCTGCCCTATCAAGCACGCTCAAACTCCCGGCCCGGGTAGCGGTCAGAATCAACCCCGACTTTGAACTCAAGGGCTCCGGCATGAAGATGGGCGGCGGCGCCAAGCCATTTGGCGTAGATGCCGAACAAGTCCCGGCACTACTCACAGCAATCAAAAATGCCGGACTCGCCTTTGAAGGCTTCCAGATATTTGCCGGCTCGCAAAATCTCAAAGCCGAGGCGATCTGTGAAGCCCAACAACGCGCCTATGAACTGGCGCTCCGGCTCGCCAAAAATGCGCCTGGCCCGGTTATATCACTCAATCTGGGAGGCGGATTTGGCATCCCCTATTTCCCTGGGGAGCAAACACTCGATTTGTCCGTCATCAGCGAGAATTTAAAAAACCTGGCCACCAGTGCAAGACATGAGATGCCAGAAGCCTCGCTGATCATCGAACTGGGGCGCTATCTGGTCGGCGAAGCAGGAATTTATGTAACCCGGGTGGTCGACCGCAAGATTTCACGCGGCAAAACCTTCCTGATTGTCGACGGTGGTCTCAACCACCATCTTGCTGCCACAGGCAACCTCGGCCAGGTGATTCGTAAAAACTACCCACTTGCGATCGGCAACAAAATGAACCAGGCAGCGACAGAAATCGTCTCCATCGCCGGGCCACTATGCACCCCGCTGGATCTGCTGGCTGATAACGTGCCGCTCCCGATTGCCCAGCCCGGTGATTTTGTCGTTATTTTTCAATCCGGCGCCTATGGCGCCAGCGCCAGTCCACAAGGCTTTTTAGGACATCCCGCAGTCATCGAAGTGCTGGTGTAACAAAACGATAGCTGCCAGCACAGCGCTAGAGTTGAGAACAGGCTCTCGCCTGCCCTCCCTCATCAAACCGTGCATGCGGTTCTCCCGCACACGGCTTTCCGATGTTCTTCACGTTCTTCAGCGATTTATTAGCCGGACGAACATTCGGGCGCAGTTTTCCAGTATTTGCCCCTCGACTCATCAGCAGCGTAAAACCCGGGAAATTAAAGCTCGCTTGTGTGGCATCGACGATGTGGGTCTTGGCTTCATTGAGCATCAATCCCGGTCGTTCGAGTAGATGCTTCGCCACCTTCAGCGGTTCCTCCACATCTTTTCGGCACAGAATGACAAAGTTCGTCTGCGTAGCGCACGAGATGCACTTGCAGCCTCCCTTTCAAATGCCGCCGTTGCCATATTCGGTCGAGAATATGCAGGCATCACCCAGCCGATTTAAATCGCCCTACACCGCTTGTAGCATGAAGTCGACGTGCACCTTGTCGAACGGAAACCCGCCTCGTTGTCGTAGCACAGCACGCAGACCCCACGAA
>JAQTZQ010000124.1 GCA_028687645.1 Rhodocyclaceae bacterium | reverse complement strand
AGCAGTGGGCCGGCCAGGATCGGCGAAACCATCAGTGCCGGCCATGCGATCAGCGCCGGGATGACGCTCCAGATATAAAGTTGCGAACGTTGCTGGTCGCTCAGATCGCGCAAGGCGATGGCAAAGCCCCAGTGCAAGGCGCCAATAAAGCTGACGATGATGGCCCCGTAGCCATACAAGGCATCGCTCCAGATCAAGCCGTGTTTTTGGTCAATCAAACTGAGTGGCGTCAAAATCAGGAAAGGAAGCAGACCACCATAGCCAAGCCAGGCAACGGTAATCGGGAGGCGGGATAGGGTGGCCGGTACTGTTGTCATGATGTCTGATGTCCTTTCTTCAGCGCTTGTGCGGGAATCCCGTTTTTTCAAGTGTATTGTGCGGCGCTAATGTTGTTTTGTCTAGGACAAAATTGGTTTTGAGGTAGTATTGTCTAATTTGTAGCGCTTGAACTTTATGACCCATCTGAAATCGCTGCTGCCAAGCAAAATCTGCCTTTGTTGCGGTCGACCCTATTTTTGGCGCAAAAAATGGGCTGCGGTTTGGGCCGAGGTTAAATATTGCTCCGAACGCTGCCGGCGCAATCGCCAAGGAAAAACATGACCACCCTGCGCCTGATCCTCGGCGACCAACTGAATCCGGAACACAGCTGGTTTTCCAAGCCCGATAGCAATATGGTTTACGTGTTGATGGAGGTGCGTCAGGAAACCGACTACGTACTGCACCACGCGCAGAAAATCATCGCCATTTTTGCCGCCATGCGCGACTTCGCCCGACAACTGCGACTGGCTGGGCATCGCGTGCATTACCTGGCGATTGACGACGCTGCCAACCATAAAACATTGTTGGCCAACCTGGATCTCTCGATCGCCCTCCATGCCGCCAGCGCCTTCGAGTATCAGGCGCCGGATGAATGGCGGCTCGACCGGCAACTTGCTGACTACGTCCGCCAGCTCGCTATCCCCGGCCGGATGGTCGATAGCGAACATTTCTACACCCGCCGTGACGAAGCCGCGCAGTTGTTTGCCGAGCGCAAGCAATGGCTCATGGAGCACTTCTACCGACAGATGCGGATGCGGCATGGCGTGCTGATGAGCGCCAACGGCAAGCCGCAGGGCGGCCAGTGGAATTTCGACCACGACAACCGCAAGCCCTGGCCCGGCCTGCCGCGCGAACCTGCCGACTGGCGCAACGAGCACGATCATTCGACACTCTGGCAAAGCATTCAGCAGGCGGGCGTGGCCAGCTTTGGCCTGCCGAGTGCGCAGCGCTTTTTCTGGCCGCTGAACCGGGCTGAAGCCTTGCGGCAGCTCGATGATTTTATCGATGAGGCGCTACCGCATTTTGGTGATTTTCAGGATGCGCTGACCTATCGCGCTTGGCGGCTTTTCCACTCGTTGCTCTCCTTTGCACTGAACACCAAAATGCTCAATCCGCGCGAGGTTGTCGCCAGAGCCGTTGCGGCGCATGAGTCAGGCCGCGTGCCGCTGGCGGCGGCAGAAGGGTTTATCCGGCAAATTCTTGGCTGGCGCGAATACGTGCGCGGTGTCTATTGGGCCAACATGCCCGGCTACGAAGCGCAAAACTACTTCGATCACCAGCAGCCGCTGCCGTCATGGTTCTGGACCGGCGAGACCAAAATGCGCTGTATGGCGCACGCCATCGGCCAGTCGCTCGAACACGCCTACGCTCACCACATTCAGCGCCTGATGGTGATCGGCAACTTTGCGCTGCTCGCCGGGCTCAATCCAGCGGCGGTGCATGGCTGGTATCTCGGCGTTTATATCGATGCCTTTGAATGGGTTGAGCTGCCCAACACCGTCGGCATGAGCCAGTTCGCCGATGGTGGAAGGCTTGCCACCAAGCCCTACGTATCGAGCGCCGCCTATATCGACCGCATGAGCGATTACTGCAAAGGCTGCCATTACGACAAAAAGGCGCGGGTCGGCGAGCGGGCCTGTCCGTTCAATGCGCTGTACTGGGATTTTTTCGCGCGCAACAGCGAACGTTTGGCAGCCAATCCAAGGCTGGGGATGGTCTATCGCCAACTTGCCAAAATGAGTCCGGAAGCCATGGAAGCCGCGCAAGGCAGGGCGGATGAAATTCGGGCCGGGATTGAAGTTTTGTAAATAAAGACGGATTGCGATTTTTTTCTGGAACTTTTGAATAAAGGCACGATACAAAGTTATTTTGTTGCAGTGCACCAACTTGGTAAAAGCTGCGTTATACTGTTTTCTGAACACACCCAAACCACACTAAGGAAAAACCATGAACATCAATCCTGAGCAATTCGCTGCCGCTAACAAAGCTACTGTTGATTCACTGTTGTCTGTTGCCAACACCGCCCTGGCTTCTGCCGAGCGTATCGCTGCCCTGAACCTGAATACCGCCCGCGCTGCCATGGAAGATGCTGCCTCCAGCGTCCAGTCCGTGATTGGCGCCAAAGATCCGCAAGCTGCCCTGGCCGCTCAGTCTTCACTGGCCAAGCCGGCTGTTGAAAAAGCTGTTGCTTACTCACGCTCAGTTTACGAAATCACCTCCGAAACCCAACAAGAACTGGCCAAGATGGTTGAAGCCCAGTTTGGCGAATTCCAGAAATCGGTGGCTGGCATGGTTGAAATGGCCAGCAAATCTGCCCCGGCAGGTTCTGAAGGTGCTGTTGCTGCCATCCAGAGCGCCATTGCTGCTGCCAACTCCGCTTTTGGCAACATGAATGCGATGGCCAAGCAGGTTGCCGAGACGGCTCAAGCCAACCTGGCTTCGATGACCAAAGCAAAATAAGTTTTTCGGCCTGGCCGAAAGCAAAAGCCCCGCGCATGACGCGGGGCTTTTTTTGTAAAGAATTTTGAGAATCATGAATTAATATGTTGCGTTGCAGCATTTTTATTGGCATAATGTGGTCTGTCTCCTCCATCTCCTCCAAGAAATGGATTTAGCCCGCCGCGAGCGGGCTTTTTTTCTTGGTCGCCTAATCCGCTGGTTCGCGCCGACATGCGCAAGCAATTGAAAGGAATCACGATGCACACCACCAAGGTTTTTGAGTACCTTAAGAAGCACGGTCAACTGCTCGATTTCGATATTGCCGCAGCCACCAATATTTCGCTGGACGCTGTGCGCGCCTCTCTCACTGAACTCTCGGATCGCGGGGATATCTCCAAGTGCAGCGTGACCAGTTACGTCAAAGGTAAACCGGTAGAAGGTTTCCAGTGCCGGCTTTCAGGGTATATTCCGCGTCCCGCACCGGGCCGCAAGCCGGGTGTCAAGTAATCCCCGGCAGTTTGCCGCAACACCCAAAGAGAATCTGATGGCAGAAAAGACAGAAAAAGATGTCGACGCTGAAAGCGCGCGGATGATCGAGGCCGCCATGGGCGGCCTGACCAATCACGAGTTGCTGATCAAGACCTCGCTTGAAGAAGCGGCCAATGTTGAGGCGCGTCAGGAGGCGATCAAGAAAAATCGTGAGCGTGCGCTGCGCTTGTTGGCGGAAATCGACAAATCAATGGGCTGACGGCTGAATTGCCTTGGCCGGCGTTGCGGCTTTGGCGGAAAAGGCTTTACCCGAAATATCGGCCTCGCTGAGGCCGCGATTGACATCCAGCCCGGTCATCCGCCAGTCATGGACGGGTAGATTCGGGATAGGTTTGCGCAGACGTTCAAAAAACCGGGTTGGCCAAGTCACGCCAGCGATGGTCTGGTGATCAAAAAAATCGACTTCTGCAATTGCCCCTTTGGTCGACTCCAAGCCTTCCATCGTAAAACGAACCCGGCGCAGCAGATGATTTTCGCTGTCAATAAATAGCAGGTAGCGATCCTCCGCCGATAGCCCGTGGCCCGGGCGGCGCACCGCGAGCAGGGCTTTGCAGGCGCGACCTTCAACCTCCTCGCCTTCGGCCAGCTCCAGACTCAGATTATTGTCGAGAAAATAAAACGGGCCGGTGAGGAACATGCGGTAAGCGTCGGCTACCAGGGCGGCAGCCGCCAATGCCTCTTTATCGGCGCTTGGAGCATCGTTGTAATAGACCTGAACGCTGCCGGCAGTGCGAATCACCTGCTTGCTGCCTTGCGGGCCTTGGTGATTTTGCCCGGTCAGTAGCGGAGTTTTGAGTAGCGTGCGTTCCTGCGAGGCCTGACGAAAGCCGGCATCAATCAAACCCGGTTGAATGCGGCTGACCAGCCCATACCATTCGCCGCTGTAGCTGACATTGAGGTCAGTGATCTGCTGATAAGCCGCGAGGCCGTGGGCTTTGGCTGATTGCTTCAACAGTGCGCGGGCGGCTAAGTCTTCATATTGGCCGCTGGCCAGTGGAATCCCGCGTGAGGCGCAGCCGCCGAGCAGGAGCAGCAGGGAGAGGGTAAAAAGGTGAATCAGGCGCATGCGGACTCCGGGGATGAAAAAAGGCAGGTTTTTCGCGGTCGACCGGAGCATATGCCAAGGCCGGTCTTTGGCACAATGCTGTTCTTCTGAATGATGGCGGTGAGCGATGAAGCCCGAAGATCTGCAATTGCTGGTGACGCGTGAGATGCCCTTTGGCAAGTACAAGGGCCGATTGATCGCCGATTTGCCGGGAAATTACCTCAATTGGTTCGCCCGTGAGGGCTTCCCGCCTGGCGAAATTGGCCGCCTGCTGGCATTGATGCAAGAGATCGACCATAACGGCTTGAGTGATCTGCTTTTGCCGCTGCGCCAGCGCTAAATAGGTTGGCGGCTTCAATCGTTACGGTCAACCGGGATTTTGGGCCAAAAAAAAGCAGGCCGAAGCCTGCTCTGGTGTGGCCGCACTTTGACTATTTCACGCTAAATTGCTCGCGCAGGCAGCGCTTATGTTCCGGGCCAATTTTATCTTTGCAGGCAAGGCGAGCCTTCTGATTCAGTTCGCAGCGCTGCGGGTCGATGGCCTGGGTGCAATCAGCAGCGGGCATTTTTTGTTGCACGCATTGGCGGAAAGCCGGGCCGGTTTGCCCTTGGCATTCTTTATACGTTACTTTGCGAGCTTCGCATTGCTGTGGGTTGGCGGCCTTGCTGCAATCAAAATTCTGCTGTTGATCAATCATGCATTGCTTACGATCCGGGCCGGCTTTGTTCTTGCAGGCTTCTCGCGCTTTGAGTCTTGCGTCACGCTGAGCGGTGCAGGCCTCCGGGTTTGGTGCTTGCGTGCAGTCTCGCGGAGCGCGGGCGCCGGGGCCGCGTTGCCCCATCATCTGGCCACCTTGCTGCATTCCGGGGCCACCGGGGCCGGTGGGGTTACCTTGAGCAATGGCGGGCGAACTGAGTAATGAGGCGATCAACATACTGGCGGTGATTATCAGGCGGGGTTTCATGGTTTTTCTCCTTGTGGTTGGGTTTGATTTGATTCTAGGTCATGCAAACCCGTTGAAAATGGCAAGTTGTAAGCGAATGCAAACAGAAGCTGCCCCGCTTACAAGGGCTTACGCTTTGACATGCTATATTTCCCGATATGAATGAACTGAACCACTCTGAACACCGCCTGACACTGGGCGAAGTGCTGGAATTGATGGTCGCCGACAAGCTCGTCGAACCCGATGTTGCGACCAAGCTGCGCGATGAACGCAAACTGCACAGTGACCGGGTGCATCCGCTGGTGGTCATTGCCGATCAAAAATGGCGTAACCCCCTCATGCCGGCAAGGCTGCTTACGCTGGAGTCGCTGACTGAATGGCTGGCCGGCAAAGTCGGGCTGGAATATATCCACATTGACCCGCTCAAAATTGATTTCACCGGCGTCGCCGATGTGATGTCCAGCGCCTACGCTGGTCGCTTCACCATTTTGCCGGTGGCGATCAATACGCGTGAAGTGGTGATTGCCACCGCCGAGCCTTTCGTGCGGGAATGGGAAAAAGAACTGGCACCCATCCTGCGCAAGGAAATTCGCCGAGTGATGGCAACGCCGACTGATATTGCGCGCTATCTCGTCGAGTTTTTCAACCTTGCCAAATCAATCAAGAAGGCCGGGCAAAAGGGCAACGTCAATCCGTCGCTATCCACCTTCGAGCAACTGGTTGATCTGGGTAAAACCAATCGCACGCTGGACGCCAACGACCAGCACATCGTGCATATTGTTGATTGGCTCTGGCAGTATGCGTTCGATCAGCGCGCTTCGGATATTCACGTTGAACCACGGCGTGATTTGGGCATCGTTCGTTTCCGTATCGATGGCGTGCTGCATCAGGTTTATCAGATTCCGATGTCGGTCATGACGGCGATGACCAGCCGTATCAAGCTGCTGGGGCGTATGGACGTGATCGAAAAACGCCGCCCGCAGGATGGCCGGATCAAGACCCGAACCCCCGCCGGGCAGGAGGTTGAGTTGCGTTTGGCTACTTTGCCGACGGCCTTTGGCGAAAAGCTGGTGATGCGGATTTTTGACCCGGAAGTGTTGCAGCGCGATTTGCGCTCTTTGGGTTTTTCCGAAGATGACCAGACGCGCTGGCACCAGATGAGCAGTGCACCGCATGGCATCGTGCTGGTCACCGGGCCGACCGGCTCGGGTAAAACCTCGACGCTGTACACCACGCTCAAGGAATTGGCGACGCCAGAAGTTAACGTGTGCACGATTGAAGACCCGATCGAGATGGTCGAGTCCTCATTCAACCAGATGCAGGTCCAGCACAATATCGATATCGGCTTTGCCGACGGCGTTCGCGCCCTGATGCGACAGGACCCGGACATCATCATGATCGGCGAAATCCGCGATCTGGAAACGGCCGAAATGGCGGTTCAAGCCGCGTTGACCGGGCATTTGGTGTTGTCTACCCTGCACACCAATGACGCACCCTCCGCCGTGACCCGCATGCTTGATCTTGGTGTGCCGGCTTATCTGATCAACTCGACGGTGCTCGGCATCATGGCGCAACGGCTGGTACGCACCTTGTGTCCGCATTGCAAAAAGGCCGCGCCGATTACCGAAGACCAACGCGACAGCTGGCGGGCACTGGTCGCCCCGTGGAAATCCAGCGAGCCAACGCAGTTGTTTCATCCGGTCGGTTGTCTGGAATGCCGGATGACCGGCTACTCCGGTCGCGTGGGGATCTATGAAATCCTGATGAACTCCCCGGAAGTGCGCAAACTGATCCGCCCACAGATGGAAGTTGCCAAAGTGCGCGAGCAGGCGATTCGCGAAGGCATGCGCCCGCTGCGTATTTCAGGGGCCTTGAAAGTGGCGCAAGGTCTGACGACGCTTGAAGAAATCATCAAGGTGGCGCCGCCGTCGGAAGAGGCTTAGTAGCTGCTGTAGCCCTGCCCATAAAACGGTGGCAGGCGGCCAAGCAGGCTTTCGAGCAGGATCAGTTCATCATCCGTGTGGTTGATCACAGCGGCGGGGACCATCATCTGGCTGCCGTCTGCGTGTACGTAAACCGGATGTTCGTGATGCTCGGTTTCCACTGTCTCAACAACACCCGGCATTTTGGGGGATGTCAGCTCTGCTTTGCCGTAGCACAGGCAAAAATAGACACGTTTTTCCTCGGCCTCGATGTAACAACCCGTGCCACGAATGCCGATGGTGGCAGTGCTGGTCTCTATGCGTTTTTCGCCTTTGCCAAATACGCTGAGTAGCCTGCCGCTCAGGACGCGTAGCCCGGCTTTGAGCGTGTCGGCGGCAATGCTGACGGTTGAGCGGTCGCGCTGGAGATAGGCGTCGTTGCCGATAATGTAAATCGCCTCGCTTTGGGCGCCGGTGGTGATGGTGTCGCCGGGCTTGACGGGGGTGCCTTCCTTGGCCAATTGGCCATTGACCCGCACCTCGCCCTTGATTTTATAAACTCCGGGTGGCGGTAGTTTGCCACCGGCGGCCCAGGCGGCACGCAGCATACCGAGGCGTTCGGCAATCACGAGAGCGGCAATGCCTTTGAGAATTTTGCGTCTTTGCATAACGATCCTAAATGGAAAGGGGACTGCCGGCACGGCGGATTTTGTCAACGTAGGCGACGGCATCCATCGGCTGGGCGGTTTTCTGGGCGGCAAAGATGATTTCGCCCAGGCATTCGAGCAGTATATGCTCCGCTGCGTGGGCATCCATTTTTGCCCGCAAGGTTTCAAATGCGGCGCGGATGCCGGCGGGTTGGTCGACGCTGACTTGTTCGTGGATGGCGAGGTGCAGCGAGAGATGGAGAAAGGGGTTCATCTGCCCCCCTTCGGGCGTCCATTCTTTCTCCAGCGCACCGGTGCTGTCGGTCAGCAGAGCCTGGTATTCCGGGTGGCGAGCGGCAATATCGGCAGCAGCAACTTCTGCACCAACGAGCGGCAGGCGTTCGACATGCTTGCGCCAGGCATCGCAGAAAAACAGGCGAACCTGCTCGCGGGAGGGATTAAACATGGGTGTTCTCGTAAAGTAAGGTCATGACGGAATTCTGGAACAAGCGATTGGCGGTAGCGGTTGCGGCGATTTGGCCGCTGCCGTAGGCACCGATCAAGGGGGTGTCGGGAAAGTGCGCTTTGAACGTTAGCAGGTCGCGATCATCATTGCCATAGAACAGCGGGCCGCGACCAATGCAGGAGAACATCAATGCAAAATTTGGCTTGAATTTGTCGTTGACCGCAACACTGAGCGCCTCGTTCATCTCTTGCTCGGCGCTAAGTGGTTGGCGGATGGCCCACTGCAAGGGATCGCCCGGTTTAAAAGCTTCGGCCATGGTCAGTGAGCCATCATCGTTTGCCGCGAGTATGGCCACGCCCGGTTCTCCGGTATCGCGCAGCGCAACGATGCGATGTAGCGGCAATTCATGGCGGCGCTCACCGGGCAGGAGGCGGCGCAGGTTCTCAAGCGCCGCTTGACCGCTGAGTTGCAGCAAATCATAGGAGCGGCTGGCAGCGACACGCTGGGTTTCGCCGAGTGGACGCAAGCCGGTAGAAATGGCGAGGTGACTGTTAAAGCCCGGCAACTGAATTTCTGCGCTGCCGCCAGCTACCGGGCGGCCATGAATCCAGACAGTGGCCTCGCTATCGAGTAGTCCGCTGCGTGCCGGCAGGGGCTGCCAGTCGTAGGGCAGTGTGCTGTGGCCGGTCAAGGATAGGCGGTGCTGGCTTAGTGTTTGATTGCTCGCTGTTGGCGCTTCGATGACCAGGGCAGCGGCACCGGATTGATCGAGCAGCCAGCCTTCATCGGTGATCAGTCCGTAAGCCGTGCAGCCAGTGATTTCCATACAGCCGGCAGCACGCGCCGCCGCGAGCAGGGCGGCTTGAGCTTGGCGCTGGAAGTCGCGCGTGAGGAAGAGAACCACATGGCCGGCTTGCGTCAGTCCGGCTTTGGCCAGTGCTGATTTGACCGCCGTCGCCGCCAGTTCCGGCTGCGGATGTGTGCCGGCGGCCAGCGCGCTGGCAACTCTCATGGCGTTTTTCCCTTGAAGCGGCAAAGATCGGCAACCACGCAGCGTTCGCATTCCGGCTTGCGCGCCTTGCAGATATAGCGGCCATGCAGGATCAACCAGTGATGAGCATCCTTCTTGAACTCATTCGGTGTCACCTTCAGCAGCTTGTTTTCGACATCAACGACGGTCTTGCCGGGAGCCAGACCGGTACGATTGCCGAGGCGAAAAATATGGGTATCCACGGCGATGGTTGGCTGGCCAAAAGCGGTGTTGAGCATGACATTGGCGGTTTTGCGGCCGACGCCGGGCAAGGCTTCAAGCGCCTCGCGATTGTCCGGCACTTCGCCGCTGTGCAGATCAAGCAGCATGCGACAGGTGGCGATGACATTTTTGGCCTTGGTGCGATACAGGCCGATTGTCTTGATGTATTCGGCAAGCCCTTCGACACCGAGTGCCAGCATTTTGTCAGGCGTTGGTGCGACGGGGAATAGACGGGCCGTGGCTTTGTTGACGCCAACATCGGTGGCCTGTGCCGAGAGGATAACGGCGATCAGCAACTGGAAGGGGGAGGCGTAACAGAGTTCGGTGGTCGGTGCCGGATTGCTGGCGGCAAGGCGACGGTAAAATGATGCAATCTGGATTTTGTTCACGGTAAATGCGAATGAATATTGTCAAGCCGGAGATTTTCGGAGATATTGTGGGCGTTGCTTGATTTTACCTGACGAAAGGCAGCCCCCTGGTGCTCATCAACACGCGTGAAAATATCGGTCTTTCGCAAATTATCGAAGGTAATCCGGTGGCGACCATCGTCATCGACGGTCAGCATCGGGTCACTCACTGGAACCGTGCTTGCGCTGTGATGACCGGTGTTCCAGCGCTTGACATGATCGGCAACAACGAGCAGTGGCGGGCTTTCTATTCGTCGGCGCGGCCGATTATGGCCGACCTGATCGTCAATGGTGCGCTGGAAGGTGATATCGACCAGTTCTACCACGGCAAGTTTCGGCGTTCTGAATTGATCGAAGGTGCTTTTGAGGCCGAGGATTTTTTCCCCAATTTTGGTAGTGGTGGGCGCTGGCTATTCTTTACGGCCGCAGCCATTCGGGATGAATCGGGCAAGATCATCGGGGCAATAGAAACGTTGCAGGATGTTACCGAGCGCAAGCGTGCTGAAGAAGCATTACGTGAGAGTGAGGAACGCTACAAGCAACTCAGCGTTACCGACTCTCTGACCGGCTTGTTCAATTCACGTCACCTGCATGAACGTCTACAGGCCGAAATGGAGCGCGCGCAACGCTATCAGCGGCCACTTTCGTTACTGGTTATTGATTGCGACAATTTCAAGCGAATCAATGACAACTTTGGCCATCTGGAGGGTGACAATGTCTTGCAAAGGCTGGCCAAAGTGATCGGCCATTGCTTGCGTCGCACCGACAGTGCCTATCGGTATGGTGGCGAGGAATTTGTCCTGATTCTGCCTGAGGCAGAAATCGGCGATGCAGGAAGGCTGGCTGAACGCCTGCGTCAGGATTTTGCCGATCAAATTGTGTTGGCTGACAATGGCCAGGAAATTCGCTGTACGGTGAGTGTCGGGCTGGCTTCGTATCAGGCCGGTGAAACTGAAAGCCAGTTTATTCGGCGTGCTGATGAGGCCAGTTACGAAGCCAAGCAGCGTGGCAAGAACTGTGTGGTTGCCGCGCCGTAAGTCTTGAGTTTAGTGACAGCCAGCCGTCGCAACCGGTTCGGGGGGGCGTTGTTGCAGGCGTTCGGCAGCGCGGGCGTTAACCCAGTTTTTCCAGGCGATCATGCAGCCAAGCAGGATGAAAGCACCGGGCGGCAACATGGC
>JAQTZQ010000123.1 GCA_028687645.1 Rhodocyclaceae bacterium | reverse complement strand
ATTATTTGCCGTGTAGTAACCAACTGCTACCCGGCGCTCTGCAAATTTGCCCAGAATCCAGCGGTCACATCACACAACTCAAAGGAGACAAACATGGCCGCAAAGAAAATTCTGATGATCACCGGGGACTTCACCGAGGATTACGAAACCATGGTGCCATTTCAGGCGCTTTTGATGGTTGGTCACAGCGTACACGCCGTTTGCCCGGGCAAGAAAGCAGGCGAGCAGGTGCGTACGGCAATTCATGATTTTGAAGGCGACCAAACCTATTCCGAAAAGCCCGGTCACAATTTCACGCTAAACGCGACTTTTGATGAAATTGACGTCGCTACCTATGACGCACTCGTCATCCCCGGTGGCCGTGCGCCGGAATATCTGCGCCTTAACCCCAAAGTAATCGCCGCCGTTCAGCACTTCGCTGGCGCCAACAAACCCATCGCTGCCATCTGTCACGGCGCCCAGTTATTGAGTGCCGCCGGCGTGCTGAGTGGTCGTTCATGCAGCGCCTACCCAGCCTGCGCGCCGGAGGTCAAAGCGGCCGGCGGCAACTACGCTGATATCCCGGTTGATCAGGCGCACGTTGATGGCAATCTGGTCAGCGCCCCGGCCTGGCCGGCACACCCCGACTGGCTGGCCAAATTCCTGCTGGCGCTGGGAACACGGATCGAGCTGTAATATTCGAAAGGGGCAACAACAGCGTTGCCCCTCCTGCAAAGGGAGAATTCGATGTGCGAAATTTACGTCAAGGCCGACCCGATGCTCTACGAGTCGCGTTCCCGCTCGCTGCGTATCCACGGTTACGTCACCAAGATCCGGCTGGAAAACCTGTTCTGGGACATTCTTGCCGAACTTGCCGCCAGTGACGGCTATAACACCAATCAACTGATCACCAAGCTCTATGATGAATTGCTGGACTATCGCGGTGAAATTGAAAACTTCAGTTCATTTCTCCGCGTCTCCTGCCTACGCTATCTGACCCTCAGAAAGGGCGTTGGCGAGCGCCCGGCTCTGAGCGTTGTCGACAAGCATGCGGCCTGAAAACCTAACTGGCTGGCAGCGCACGACGCACCAGATTGACCCAGTAGCTCACTCCCAGCACCAGCAATTCATCATTGAAATCGTAATGCGGGTTGTGCAAAGTACAACCGCCAGTGCCCGGCCCGTTACCTAGCCAGACATAACACCCCGGCTTCTCGCGCAGCATGTAGGCAAAGTCTTCGGCCCCCATCGACGGCAAGACATCAGTTAGCACTCGCTCACTTCCAAACACCTGCTGTGCAACATCGCGACAAAATTTTGCCTCATTTTCGCTGTTGACCGTAGGCGGATAACGATGATCAAAACGCACGCTGATCTGTGCCCCGTTGGCCGCCGCAATGCCGCTGCACAATCGCTCAATGGCGCGCTCGATACTCTCCTGAACCTCCGGCTTGAAGCTGCGTATCGTGCCGCGCAACACCACCTCTTCCGGAATCACATTCCACGCTTCCCCAGCATGAAACTGGGTGATGCTGACCACCGCCGAGTCGCACGGATGCAAGGTGCGGCTAACCACCGTTTGCAGCGCCTGCACCAGTTGCGCCCCGGCAACAATCGCATCGATCCCCTGATGAGGCATTGCCGCATGGCAGCCGTGGCCGCGCACAAAAATCTCCAGCGCGCAGGTGCCAGCCATCACCGGGCCGGGCATTACCGCCATTTCACCAACCGGAATCCCCGGCCAGTTGTGCAGGCCAAACACCGCATCCACCGGGAAGCGCTCGAACAGCCCATCCTCGATCATCACCGCTGCGCCGCCCTCAGATTCCTCCGCCGGCTGAAAAATAAACACCGCCGTGCCGTCAAAATCCGGGTTGCCTGCCAAATAACGCGCCGCCCCAAGCAAGGTCGCGGTATGGCCGTCGTGGCCGCAGGCGTGCATCTTGCCCTGATAGCGCGAATGGTGCGGAAACTCGTTCAGCTCAGCCACCGGCAACGCATCCATATCAGCGCGCAGGCCAATCATTTTTTTTGAGGTGCCGGCGCGCAGCACGCCAACCACACCAGTCTTGGCCAGGCCGCGATGAACCTCCAGCCCGTAGCGCGTCAATTCAGCAGCAACGAGATCAGAAGTCCGGTTCTCGTTAAAGGCAAGCTCGGGATGCGCGTGAATATCACGGCGTTGGGCGGTCAATTCGGCCAAAAATGGCAAATCGAGGAGGGGAAGTTTCGCTGGCATAAGAATCTCCTTGTTGATCTATATTATGCCCAAGCTTGCTTGCCGACGTCGCCTTGTTTATTCTCCGGCGCATGGATCTAATTCTTATCAGCGGGCTCTCCGGCTCCGGCAAGTCGGTTGCCCTGCATTTGCTCGAAGACGCAGGCTACTACTGCGTCGACAATTTGCCCGTGGTGATGCTCACCGTCCTGGTGCGCATGCTCAAGGATGAAGGCATTGCCAAAGTTGCCGTCGCCGTCGATGCGCGCTCGGGTGACGGCATTGAATTGCTCACCGACAAACTTGAGCTGCTCAAAACCGAGGGCACACGCGCCACCTTCATTTTTCTACATGCCAGCCCAGAAACCTTGCTCAAGCGCTACTCCGAATCGCGCCGCCGCCACCCGCTGGCCGCCCACGGCCAAACGCTGGAAGAAGCGATTAGCACCGAAAATACCCTGCTTGAGCCAATTTCGATGCTGGGTCACCGTATCGATACCAGCAATCTCTCCGCCAACGCGCTGCGTGAATGGATACGCCAATTCATTGAATCGACACCGGGCAGCGGGCTGACGCTGATGTTTGAATCCTTTGGCTTCAAGCACGGCCTGCCGCTGGATGCCGACTTTGTCTTTGATGTGCGCTGCCTGTCCAACCCGCACTACGTCAAGGATTTGCGCCTGCTGACCGGCAAGGATAAACCCGTCGTCGACTTCCTCGAAGCGGAAGCTGATGTCTGCGAAATGCGTGACGACATTCGCCTGTTTGTCACCAAATGGCTGCCCAACTTCATTCGCGACAATCGTAACTACCTGACGGTCGCCATCGGCTGCACCGGCGGCCAGCATCGCTCGGTGTACATTGCCGAATGGCTGGCCGGCGAATTCAAACAACAAGCCCGCGTCCTCGTCAGGCATCGGACGCTGGCCGGCGGGTAGACGGTGGCCTGGCTGGCGCTGATCAAGCCCGGAGACTGGCTGGTTATTTTGCTCGGCATGCTGGTGGTCGGCATCAGTTTCCCGCTATTTTGGCAAGGCGGCCTGGCTGACCGTGCCATCGTCAGACAAAACGGCCAGATTTTTGCCAATCTCGATCTACGCGCCAAACGCCAACTTGCAGTCCCCGGCCCGTTGGGGCAAACGCTGATCGCCATTGAACCAGGCCGTGCTCGCGTCGTTTCCGACCCCGGGCCACGCCAATATTGCGTGCGTCAGGGCTGGTTGATGCGCCCGGGCGAGATCGCCATTTGCGCACCAAATCGCGTCAGCCTGCAAATCACCGGGCGCACCAAAGTTTATGACTCCATCAGTTATTAAACTCAAAGTCACCGACGAAGACCGACGCATCGCCTGGCTGGCAACGGCGGCAGTCGGCCTGTCGCTGGTCGATGCCGCCATCCCCAGCCCGCTGCCCGGCGTCAAACCCGGCCTCGCCAACATCGTCACGCTGGTCGTGCTGGCGCGCTACGGCTGGGCGACCGCAGTCTGGGTCAGTGGCCTGCGCGTGCTCGCTGGGAGCTTGCTGCTCGGTTACTTTCTGGCACCGGGATTTTTTCTCTCGCTCACTGGCACCGTCTTCAGCCTCGCCACCCTGGGCCTCACGCGCCACCTGCCAGCACGCTGGTTTGGCCCGGTCAGCCTGAGCATTTTCGCCGCCTTCGCCCATATTGGCGGCCAACTCCTGCTGGCCCGACTTTGGCTGATCCCGCACGATGGCGTATTTTTGCTCACCCCTATTTTTTCGCTTGCAGCCCTGGTTTTTGGAACCATCAATGGCCTGATCGCCACTAAACTGCTCAATGAATTGCCATCCCAACCGGAGCCAAGTTGTGCCTAAAACCATCTGCCTCGCCCTCACCGGCGCCTCCGGCATGCCCTACGGCCTGCGCCTGCTCGAATGCCTGCTCGCAGCAGATTGCAAGGTGCAATTGCTCTACTCGCAAGCCGCGCAAATCGTCGCCAAGCAGGAAATGGATTTCGAGCTGCCTTCACGCCCGTCCGATGCCAAAATTGCCCTGCTAAAACAATTCCTTGCGGTCAACCCCGAAAATCTCTCAGTTTTTGGTCGTGAAGAATGGTTCGCCCCGGTTGCCTCAGGCTCCAACCCGCCCGATGCCATGGTCGTTTGCCCCTGCTCCATGGGCACCCTGGCCGCCATCGCCCAAGGCCTGGCGGACAATCTGATCGAGCGCGCCGCCGACGTCGTGCTCAAGGAACAACGCAAACTGATCCTTGTTCCACGTGAATCACCATTCTCGACCATTCATCTGGAAAACATGCTGCGCCTCTCGCGCGCCGGTGCTGTCATCCTGCCACCCAACCCCGGCTTTTATCAGCATCCAAAAACTGTCTCAGACATGGTCGATTTCGTCGTCGCCCGCATCCTCGACCAACTCGCCATTCCACATCAACTCATGCAGCGCTGGGGCCAATAATGGGCTGGTTCGACTACGCTCGCTCAGCCGAGGGCGCCAGTATCGAAGTTATCAACATCGCCCTCTTCCCGCTCAACACCGTCCTCTTTCCCGGTAGCCTGCTGCCCCTGCGCCTATTCGAGCAACGTTATCTGGACATGGCTGCGCATTGCATGAAGACATCAGAACCGTTTGGCATCTGTCTGATCGACGAAGGTAGCGAAACCGGCGAGGCGGTTCAGCCACATCCTGTCGGCACGCTAGCGGAAATTACTGACTGGGAAATGGAGCAACTCGGCATCCTGCAAATTTCCGCCCTGGGCGGCAAGCGCTTCCGGATTTTGAGCCTGGAACCCGGCCCCAACAAATCACTCAGCGCCAAGGTCGAGATCATCCCGCACAACGGGCCATGCCCGCTCCCTGCCGACAAACAGCGCCTCCTCCCGCTGCTTCAGCGCATCATCAGAGACCTCGGCAATGACCGCATTCCCGAGCCACATCGACTCGATGACGCCGAGTGGGTGAGTTACCGCATCACCGAAATTCTCCCCATCCAGAATCTCGCCAAACAAAAGCTGCTGGAACTGGAAGACCCGGTGGTGCGCCTCAACATCCTGGAAAAATATCTACTGCAACGCAAACTGCTCGCTTAACGCAGCACCAACCAACGCATCACGGCCACCACCAAGAGCGCCGAAAACACCCCCAAAGCATAACCGCCCAGCACATCGCTGGGCCAATGCACTTGCAGGTAAACGCGGGAATAACCAACCGCCAGCAGCAACACAAGGAAAAGTCCGCCCAGCGGCCAACGCCACCGCCCGGGCAAGACCAATAGCAAGGCCAACAAGAATGCAGCCGCTTGCGCCGAATGCCCACTGGGGAATGCAGCATCCGCAGGCAGAGAAATAACGCTGGGGAACAAATCGGGGCGCGCACGCCCGAAGCCAATCTTGAGACCGTAAGACAGGCACCCGGCCAGCAACAAGCTGACTGTAACCGTCCAGACAGCAAAATTGTCACTGCCGCGCCAGTTCAAAATCAACAATTCGCACAGCGGCAGCAATACCCACAATGAACCAAGCCAGGTAAGCCCGGAGAAGAACAAATCCAACCCCGGCGTGCGTAGCTCGTTTGCTGCTTGGAGCAGGCTGACGTCAAAACTCTCAAACACCTTGCACTGTCAGCCCTTTCCCAATCAACGGCCCTTAAAAAATCAGAGAATCTCGGCCAGCGCTTCCTTGTGCTCAAGCTCTTTACGGAAATTTAAAATCTCCAGGCCCAGCGCGTCGCGCGAAGAAATCAAACCCACAGGGTGACCATCCGGATCAAGTACCGGCATATGCCGGAAGCCGCCTTCATGCATCAAGTGCAAGGCATAGCCGAATGTTTTTTCAGTCCCAACCCCTTGCGGATCGCGGGTCATTACCTCGGAGACCGGTGTTTTCGGGTCAAGGCCCTCAGCCAGTACTTTGTAAGTCAAATCACGTTCGGTACAAATCCCGATCAACTTACCATCAGATTCATTGGCGACCAACACGGCCGCCGCGCCAAACTTTTTCATGTGCGCAGCTACGGCATGCACACTCTTTTCTGGCGTCGACAGCAAAAAATCACGATTCTGGATTATTTCGAGTACGGGACGGCTGGGCATGATTGTCTCCTAGTTGGCTAATTAACGATCGAGAGACTAGTTTAGCCTGATGCAAGTTCCCGATGGCGCACCAGGGTTTTCAAATTTTTTGGGGCGCGATGAAAATCGAAAATATCAACCCTAACCCGCGACCCGAACATTAGCTTCCAGCCAATTCCTTTATCATGCCCACTCCACGCAAAAATCCTGATAAGCGGCCATGTCCAAGCTCTCCGAACGCGACGTTTGCAGCAAATTCATCACCCCGGCCTTAGTGTCTGCTGGCTGGGATCTGCATACTCAAATTCGCGAAGAAGTCAGCTTCACCAAAGGGCGAATCATCGTTCGCGGCAAGTTGCACACCCGGGGCAAAGGCAAACGCGCCGATTACGTCCTTTATTTCCGCCCCAATCAGCCAATCGCCCTGATCGAAGCCAAGGATAAAAACCATAGCCTCGGCGCCGGCATGCAGCAGGCGCTGGATTACGCTGAAACGCTCGACATCCCCTTCGTTTTCTCCAGCA
Organism: Rhodocyclaceae bacterium; assembly: GCA_028687645.1. Lineage (GTDB taxonomy): Bacteria > Pseudomonadota > Gammaproteobacteria > Burkholderiales > Rhodocyclaceae > Azonexus. Next base: position 4,449 of record JAQTZQ010000123.1, on the reverse strand, counting down.
ACGGCGATGGCTTCCTGTTTCATGACCGTACCGGCAAGGCGACCACGACCGAAACGCAGCTGACTCTGGCTGAATTTCCTTCCCCGACCGAACTCTGGCAGCGCTATTGCGCCTGGAAGGGTTTGACTGGCAAGGCAATTGAGACGCTTGAAACGCCCTACTACGATGATGGCTCTGGCCGTCTGCCACGTTACTACCAAGCCACCGCCGTTAATCGCACGGTTGAAGCGGTAGCGCGGGGTCAAAATCGTATTCTGCTGGTCATGGCCACCGGCACCGGCAAAACCTACACCGCCTTCCAGATCATCTGGCGACTGTGGAAATCGAAGGTCAAAAAACGCATCCTGTTTCTGGCTGACCGCAACATCCTCGTCGACCAAACCCGCAGCAACGACTTCAAGCCTTTTGGCCCGGCCATGACCAAGATCGAGAAGCGCCAGGCCAATAAGGCGTTCGAGATTTATCTCTCGCTCTACCAAGCCGTGACCGGCAACGAAGAAGAGAAAAACATCTACAAGCAGTTCTCGCCAGACTTTTTCGACCTGATCATTATCGACGAGTGCCATCGCGGCAGCGCCGCCGAAGATTCCGCTTGGCGTGAGATCCTCGATTATTTCTCGACAGCCGCCCAGGTTGGCCTGACAGCAACGCCCAAGGAAACCAAAGACGTATCCAACAGCCATTACTTCGGCGACCCGGTTTATACCTATTCGCTCAAGCAAGGCATTGATGACGGCTTTCTCGCCCCCTACAAAGTCGTGCGTATCGACATCGACAGAGATTTGCAAGGCTGGCGCCCCGCCAAAGGACAAGTCGATAAACACGGCCAGTTGATCGAAGACCGCATCTACAACCAAAAGGATTTTGACCGCAGCCTCGTCCTGGAGAAGCGCACCGAACTGGTTGCCCGCAAAATTACCGAATTTCTGAAGGCAACCGACCCGTTCGCCAAAACCATCGTTTTCTGTGAAGACATCGACCACGCCGAACGCATGCGTCAGGCTCTGGTCAATCTGAACCCGGAACGCGTCAAAGAAAACCGCAAATACGTTATGCGGATCACCGGTGACGAGCAGGAAGGCAAGGCCGAACTCGACAACTTCATCGACCCGGAAAGCCGCTATCCAGTCATTGCCACCACCAGCAAGCTGATGACCACCGGCGTCGATGCCCAGACCTGCAAGCTCATCGTGCTTGATCAGCGCATCCAGTCGATGACCGAATTCAAGCAAATCATTGGCCGTGGCACGCGCATCAACGAAGATTTCGGCAAATACTGGTTCACCATCATGGACTTCAAAAAGGCCACCGAGCTTTTTGCTGACCCCGCCTTTGATGGCGACCCGGTACAAATTTTCGAGCCGGGGCCGGATGAGCCTCCCGTGCCACCCGATGAACCCGGCGACGAAACCGCGCCGGGAGATAACAATGGTGAGCAAATGCCCGGCGACACACTTGTTACGGTCGACGGCGAAAAACGCCTCAAATATGTCCTCGGTGGCGAAGTCAGCGTTTATGTCGTCGCCGAGCGTGTCCAGCACTACGGCCCGGACGGCAAGCTGATTACTGAATCACTCAAGGATTTCACCCGTAATGCCGTGCGCAAAGAATACGCATCGCTCGACGACTTCCTGCGCCGCTGGCATAGCGCCGACAAAAAACAAGCGCTTTTTGAAGAACTTGAGGCCCAAGGCGTGCTCCTTGAAGCCTTGGCGGAAGAAGTGGGCAAGAAAACCGGAAAGGAATTCGACCCGTTTGACCTGATCTGCCACATCGCCTTCGACCGCCCGGCACTTTCACGCAAAGAACGGGCTGAACAGGTCAAGAAACGCGACGTTTTCACCCAATATGGCGACCAAGCCCGCGCCGTTCTCAGCGCCTTGCTCGACAAATACGCCGACGCCGGCATCACGAGCATTGAAGACATTAAAATCCTGACCCTTGACCCCTTCTCGCGTTTAGGCACAGCGCCAGAACTGATCAACGCCTTCGGTGGCAAATCCGCCTATCTCCTGGCGGTGCATGAACTGGAACAACAACTGTACGGCTAAGCGGAATCTCACATGTCTATCAGCAGCACCATCAAATCCATTCAGGACATCATGCGCAAAGATGTTGGCGTCGACGGCGACGCCCAGCGCATAGGCCAGCTGGTCTGGATGTTTTTCCTCAAAATCTACGACGACAAAGAAACCGAGTACGAGCTACTCAACGACGACTACCGCTCGCCCATCCCCGAAGCGCTGCGCTGGCGCAACTGGGCGGCCAACCCGGAAGGCATGACCGGCGACGAACTGCTCGATTTCGTCAATAACCAGCTCTTCAAAACCCTCAAAGACCTGCAACCGCAGCATAACGACCCGCGCGGCTTCGTCATTCGCAGCGTTTTTGAGGACGCCTACAACTATATGAAGTCCGGCCACCTGATCCGGCAAGTCATCAACAAAATCGTTGAAGGCATCGACTTCAACAAAGTGCAGGATCGCCACTTGTTCGGCGATCTCTACGAACAAATCCTGCGTGACCTGCAAAATGCTGGCAATGCGGGCGAGTACTACACCCCGCGCCCGGTCACCCAGTTCATGGTCGACATGGTCGCCCCGCAACTCGGCGAGAAGATTCTCGACCCGGCTTGCGGCACCGGCGGCTTTCTCACGTGCGCCATCGAAACCGTGCGCAAAAATCATGTGCAGACCGTCGAGCAGGAGCAATTACTGCAAGCCTCAATCTTTGGCGTCGAGAAAAAGCCGTTGCCGCATCTGCTGTGCACCACCAACATGATCCTGCACGGCATCGACGTACCCACCAACGTCCGCCACGACAACACCCTGGCGCGGCCACTGCGCGACTACGGCCCACGTGACCGGGTCGATGTCATCATCACCAACCCACCTTTTGGCGGCATGGAAGAAGACGGCATCGAAACCAACTTCCCCGCCAACTTCCGCACCCGCGAAACCGCCGACCTGTTTCTTGTCCTCATCATGCACCTGCTCAAAGACGGTGGCCGCGCCGCCGTCGTCCTGCCCGACGGCACGCTATTCGGCGAAGGCATCAAGACGAGAATCAAGGAACAACTGCTGGAAACCTGCAACCTGCACACTGTCGTCCGCCTGCCCAACGGCGTTTTTGCGCCTTACACCGGCATCAAAACCAACCTGCTTTTCTTCACCAAAGGCCAGTCGACCGTAGAAACCTGGTTTTACGAGCACCCATACCCGCCGGGCGTCAAAAACTACAACAAAACCAAGCCCATGCGCCTTGAAGAATTCGTAGCGGAAAAGGCCTGGTGGAATGATCGGGTCGAAAACGAACACGCCTGGAAAGTTAGCGCCGCCGACATCAAGGCGCGCAACTACAACCTCGACATCAAAAACCCGCACAGTCCGGATGCGGTAACGCACGACCCGGAAAAACTGCTCGCCGACTACGCTGCGTTACAGACAAAAATTGGCGAGACGCGGGCTAAACTCAAAAGCGTGTTGGCCGCCGCGTTACAAGGAGAAAACTGACCATGCCAGTTATCAGCCACTGGAGTAAGGCCATGATCCTGCACATAACCACCGCCGAATATCTACACGATTACAAGCTGGCTGTTACCTTCGACAACGGCTGCTCAGGTATTGCAGATCTCACCGAAGTTCTCGATTCGGGGATATTTAAGGCATTGCGAGATACCAATCTGTTCAGCCAAGTGACAGTAGACGATCAAATGAAAACCGTCGTCTGGCCGAATGGGCTTGATCTGGCACCCGAGTACGTTTACTTCCAGGCGTTCAAGGATGACCTACGCTTGCTCCCACAGTTTGAAGCCTGGGGCTACGCGGAACAAGTGGCGAGAGACGGGCTAAACTGAAAAGCATATTGGCTGCAGCACCACAAGGAGAAAACTAACCATGCCACTAATCAGCGCGTTTTACGGCATCCTGATTTACATGTACTGGAATGACAACAAGCAGCATCACCGCCCGCATATCCATGCGCAGTATGCTGGCGATGAGGGCATCTTCGACATCGAATCCGGCGACTTGCTGGACGGCTCCTTGCCTCGTCGTCAATTGCGCCTCGTCCAGGCCTGGATAGAAATCCATCGCGACGAACTGATGGCCGACTGGTCGCTCGCCGTCAAAGGTGAATCCACGTTCAAAATTGCACCACTGGATTGAGGTTCATCATGAATCCACGTATCACCGAAGTCACGCCTCACGCCGACCATACGCTGACGCTTACCTTTGCCAACAGCGAGATGCGTCACTTCGATTTAGCGCCTTATCTACACTTCCCATGTTTTGAGCCGTTGAAACAAACCGCATTTTTCCTACTGGCACGCTGTGATCATGGCACCGTTGCCTGGCCGCAAAATATCGACTTTGACCCCGACACGCTCTATCTGGAGTCTCAACCAGTGCCCCAAACCAAAGCAGCATGAGCGTTTGCCTGCCCGACCAC
>JAQTZQ010000122.1 GCA_028687645.1 Rhodocyclaceae bacterium | reverse complement strand
CCAGCTTTTTTCAGTGCCAGCTTGGTCGCCGGGATCGGGCCTTCGCCCATGATGTCGTTCGGCACACCGGCAACGGCGTAAGCAGCGATACGAGCCATCGCCTTGTGACCAGCCTTGGCGGCAACGTCAGCCGCAGCCAGCACGAAGAAGGCAGCGCCGTCGTTGATGCCGGAGGCGTTACCAGCAGTAACGGTACCGTCTTTCTTGAAGGCCGGCTTCATCTTGGCCAAGGATTCCATCGTGGTACCACGCTTCAGGTGCTCGTCGGTGTCAAACACGACTTCGCCCTTGCGGGTTTGTTTGACGATCGGCACGATCTGCGACTTGAAGTGGCCAGCATCGATGGCAGCAGCGGCACGACGCTGGGATTCAACAGCAAAGGCATCCTGATCTTCACGGCTGAAGCCATGCTTGGCAGCCAGATTCTCGGCAGTGATGCCCATATGGCCAACGCCAAACGGGTCGGTCAGCACGGCGACCATGGAGTCGATGGCCTTGGTGTCGCCCATGCGAGCACCATTACGCAATGCCGGCATCAGGTAAGCAGCCTTGGACATAACTTCAACACCACCGCCGATACCGTAGTCGGCATCGTTCAGCATGATGTTCTGAGCGGTGGTCACAATACCTTGCAGACCAGAGGCACACAGACGGGAAACCTGCATGGCGACGGAATCCATCGACAGACCGGCTTGGATGGAGGCAACGCGGGAAACGTAAGCGTAACGGGAATCAGTCGGCATGGTGCTGCCAACGGTGACGTAATTGATGGCCAGGGGATCCACACCTGAGCGGTTGACCGCTTCTTTCATGACGATACCGGCCAGTTCGGTTGATTCAAAATCGGCGAGCGCACCACCGAAAGTACCAATAGCGGAACGAACTGCACTTAGAACGACGACATCTCTGCTCATGTGAAACCTCCAGATAACAACAATTCAACTCACCCTACCGGTGAGCGCCTAAAAAACCTGATCCACCGCCCCCTTGCGAGCGATGGAAGCTTCTGATCATACCGAAAAACCGTCCTAAATATAAGGGAATTTAGTATTTGAAGACGTTTTTGTCCGTGCCCAACCCTTGCTACCACAGACCTAAGACCCATGCAGGCCAAGACGTTCCGTCAGCGAGCGAATCATCCCTGCAGTCGCGCCCCAAATGAAATAATCGCCGTAAGACATTGCAAAAAAATGACGCAAAGCACCACGATAATGCATCGAGTGAGGTTGGTGATTCGCTGGGTCGAGCAAAAAGGCAAGCGGTACTTCGAAGACCTCTGCTACTTCAAACGGATCCGGTTTCAAGTCAAAGGGAGGCGTCACCAAAGCAACAACCGGTACGACACAAAAGCCAGTGCCGGTACGATATTCCGGTAAAAACCCGATAACCTCGATATGCTCGCGAGCCAGCCCCACCTCTTCCTCGGTTTCTCGCAGCGCAGTATGACTCGGTGAAAGATCGTCCGGTTCAACCCGTCCACCTGGAAAGCTGATCTGGCCAGCATGATCACGTAGATGTGCCGTCCGCTGAGTCAGCAACACCGTCGCACCGCTGCTGCGTAGAACAATGGGAAACAATACCGCCGCCGGCGTAAGCGGCAAGCCCTCACCACCATCTTCTTGAACAAAACAGCCCGTTAGGGGCTCGGCCAGCAAACTGTGCCGGATAGTAGCCAGGTCGACACTCATGCCGTCGTGGCGTCATCCTCAATTTCGGCATGAACCGAGTTCAACGCATCCTGCAAGGTTTCTTCTTGCAGGCTGTTGATCGAGGTCGCCACCATATCGGCCGCCTCAATCGCGCTCACTGGCAGACGTTTGCTGTCCAGACTGGCAATCAGCACGGTGGCGGCGCCAACCACGCGCAAAATACTCTGGCGCTCACTCATCAAAATTTCAAGTTCGCGGCGTAAAAGTGCTATTTCCTGATCACGGCTAGGCATGATTTCTCTCCTAATATTGTTTTTTCAGCGTCATCGTACCGCCGTCGCGCTGCATTTCCATACGGTTCAAAAAACTCATGCCAAGCAAGGCATGAGGCATATCTGTCTGGCCGATCAGAGCGTCAACATTATTCAGTGTCACATCACCAACCCGCACCGTATCGAGCTTGACCTTGGTCACCGGGGCCATTCCGTTGGCCGTGCTCGACATCCCGCGCTGACCCTTGCTGGTGTCAATCCCCAGGCGCCGCGCATCGCTCGCACCAAGGGAGACCATGGTAGCACCGGTGTCCACCAAAAATTTGACTGAAGTACCGTTGATCATACCCATGGCCATAAAATGCCCCCGGCTATCCGCCGTCAGAATCACTTTACCCGAGCCGTCGGCGCTTACCGTCCCCACCGCATGCTGACCAACACGCAAAGGACGTTTTTTGCCGTCAATCTCGACGATCACCTGATCACCTGCCACCGAGATCAGCCGCACGCCATCGACCGATTGACCGACAGCGATCACCCTCGGCTCACCGCCATTGATCATCAACATGGCCTTACTGCCCATGATCCCCGCCAGGCCAACATCAAGAGCCAGCGCAGCGCCGGAGAATGCAAGAAATACCGCTAACACGGTAAGATAAAGCCCGTTTCCAATCATCATTCCAAACACCATGCGACCCGTTGCCATCTTCCGCCACTCCGCCACTGAAGGACCGGGGTATTTTGCCATATTCCTCGAGCAGCACGGGATTCCATGGCAGCTGATCGCCATTGATGAAGGCGAATCCGTGCCGCTTACGGTCGACGGCTTTTCCGGGCTTTGTTTTATGGGTGGCCCGATGAGCGTGAATGATCCGCTGCCCTGGATAGCCCGCGTTTGTGACTTGATCCGCGATGCCGTCGCCAAAAACATTCCGGTTATCGGGCACTGCCTCGGCGGTCAATTGATGAGCAAGGCGCTGGGCGGGCAGATCAGCAAAAATCCGGTCAAGGAAATCGGCTGGGGCGAAACCTGCGGCGAGGACGGTCAGCTGGCTCAAGACTGGCTGGGGCGCTTCGCCGGTAAAGCGGCCATGGCTTTTCACTGGCATGGCGAAACCTTCAGCCTGCCACCGGGTGCGACCCGTCTGCTCGGCAATGCGCATTGCGCCAATCAAATGTTCGTTCTGGGCCCGAATCTCGGCATGCAATGCCATGTCGAAATGACCCCCGAAATGATCGCCACCTGGTGCGAACAATGGGCCGATGAAGCGGCAACTGTCGCTGACCAGCCCAGCGTGCAAAATCCCGAGCAAATGCTGGGGCAAATCGAGGCCAATCTAGCCAACATGCGCCAGCTATCCGAACAGCTTTACTCAGTCTGGATCAAAGGCTTGGCTCGCTGAATCAAGGCGAAAAAACGGGCAGTCACGCTGCCCAATTTTTTGCCGGTTTTTTCTAGTTGACCGTAACACTTTGCCTAATCGCGGAAATTCCCGTACTTGATCGGGAAATCCGTAATCGATTTGGTCACCAAGGCAATGCAGCCCTGCAAATCATCACGCTTGGCACCCTGCACGCGCACGGAGTCGCCCTGAATCGAGGCTTGCACCTTCAGCTTGCCATCCTTGATCATTTTGACGATCTTCTTGGCCAGATCGCTGTCGATACCGTCCCTGATCTTCATTTCCTGCTTCACCTTGTTGCCGGAAACGCTGACGATTTTCTGGTGATCCAGACGTTTGACGCTTTCCTTCTCCTTCTTTTCCATGGCTGGGAAAAGCAGGTCCTTGATCTGATCGAGCTGGAAGTCAGAATCACCGTGCAGGGTGATCACTTTGTCCTTCTCGTTCAGCTCAACCTTGGCGGTGGTGCCTTTGAAGTCATAGCGGTTATCGATCTGGCGCGTGGTCACATCGATGGCGTTTTTCAACGCCTCGATATCCGCTTCAGAAGTAAAGTCAAAGCTTGGCATGGCAATTATCCAAAGTGGCAAACGTAGTGATACGGCTCGTCGCAGGCAATCTCGAATGAAGAATTACCCGGCACGTTGAAAGACTGGCCATCGCCGTAGGTCTTCCATTCACTTTCGCCCTTGAGTTTGACGCGGCAGGCACCGCCCACGCCTTCCATGATTTCCGGCGCGCCAGTATTGAAAGTCAGGCTCGACGGCATGATGACGCCGACTGTCTTTTTCGTCCCATCTTCCAGCACCACGGTATGGCTGACGCACTTACCATCAAAATAAACATTGGCCTTTTTGACCACCGAAACCTTGTCGTATTGCGACATTTATATTCCCCAGATTTTTTGAATAACTGCCTTGGCGATGAAACCCACCATACCGAAAGAGAGGACAAAGAACAGAATAAACGTCCCCGTTTTGCCGGCCTTCGACTTCCAGGCAATTTCGCCAATAATGAACAGCATGAACAGAATGAACGCCCCTACCCCCCAGGTCGCACCGAAATCAGCCAGTTGCTCTTCGGTAAAGCCAAACAGGGTATTGGGTTCCATCGCTTAGCCTTTTTTCTTGCTGGCTGACTTCTTGGTATCCGCCTTCTTATCCGACGGCTTGACCAACTTGCGCGCCGCCAGGTTGGCTGCAATGCGCATACGCAAGGCATTCAGCTTGATAAAACCCGCCGCATCCTTCTGATCATAAGCGCCGGCATCATCTTCAAAAGTGGCGATGGTCGAGTCGAACAGCGAATCGGTCTTGGAATCGCGGCCAACCACAATCACATTGCCCTTGTACAACTTGAGGCGCACGAAGCCATTGACGCATTGTTGCGTATGGTCGATCAGCACCTGTAGCGCCTTGCGCTCCGGGCTCCACCAGTAGCCGTTGTAGATCAGGCTGGCGTAACGCGGCATCAGATCGTCCTTGAGGTGGGCCACTTCACGGTCAAGCGTCACCGATTCGATAGCGCGGTGAGCGCGCAACAAAATCGTGCCGCCCGGCGTTTCGTAACAGCCGCGTGACTTCATGCCGACGTAACGGTTTTCAACCAGATCAAGACGTCCAATACCATGCTCGCCCCCCAACTTGTTCAGCGTCGCCAGAATCTCGTGCGCCTTCATTTTCTTGCCGTTGATGGCAACCACATCGCCCTGAACGAAATCGAGGTCAATGTACTCAGCCTTGTTCGGTGCCTTTTCCGGCGACACCGTCCAGCGCCACATCGATTCCTCAGCCTCAGCCGCCGGGTCTTCCAGATGGCGACCTTCATAGGAAATGTGCAGCAGGTTGGCGTCCATCGAATACGGCGAGCCACCCTTCTTGTGCTTCATGTCGATCTCGATGCCATGCTTTTCGGCATAAGCCATCAATTTCTCGCGCGACATCAGATCCCACTCGCGCCACGGGGCGATGACTTTGATGCCCGGCTTCAGCGCGTAAGCGCCAAGCTCGAAACGCACCTGATCGTTGCCCTTGCCAGTTGCACCATGACAGATGGCATCAGCGCCGGTTTCATTGACGATCTCGATCAAACGCTTGGCGATCAGCGGACGTGCAATCGAAGTACCGAGCAGGTACTCGCCTTCATAAACCGTATTGGCGCGGAACATCGGGAAGACGAAATCGCGGACAAACTCCTCGCGCACGTCATCGATATAAATATTCTTCGGCTTGATGCCGGCCTTCAACGCCTTGGCACGCGCCGGCTCCAGCTCTTCACCCTGGCCAAGGTCAGCCGTGAAGGTAACCACCTCGCACTTATAAACGTCCTGCAGCCACTTGAGAATGACCGAGGTATCCAGACCCCCTGAATAAGCCAGAACCACCTTTTTGATATCACTCATTTCTATTCCCTTATTTTGTTTCAAGCCTGCCCAGCAGCAGGTATTCCATCAACGCTTTTTGCACATGCAGCCGGTTTTCGGCCTCATCCCAAACCACAGATTGCGGGCCATCGATCACCTCGGCGGTCACTTCTTCACCACGATGCGCCGGCAGGCAGTGCATAAAAATCGCCTGCGGATCAGCGGCACGCATCATCTCACCATCCACACACCAGTCGGCAAAGGCCTTGATCCGCGTCTCGTTTTCGGCCTCAAAGCCCATCGAGGTCCACACATCGGTCGTCACCAGATCAGCGCCACGGCAAGCATCCATCGGATCGGCAAAGACCTCGAAATTCGCCGCATTGACCCCTTCGATCAAGGCCGGTTGCAACTCATAACCCGGCGGAGTCGACACATTCACCTTGAAATCAAGCCGCTCGGCAGCTTGCAACCAAGTGTTGCACATATTGTTGGCATCACCGACCCAGGCCACCGTCTTGCCCTGAATACAGCCGCGATGCTCGGTGTAGGTAAAAATATCGGCCAGTATCTGGCACGGGTGATATTCGTTGGTCAGCCCGTTAATCACCGGCACGCGCGAATTGGCGGCAAAGCGCTCGATGATTTCCTGTTCGTAAGTCCGGATCATCACCACATCGCTCATGCGCGAGATCACCTGCGCCGCATCTTCCACCGGCTCGCCACGCCCCAATTGGGAATCACGGGTATTCAGGTAAATCGCCGAGCCGCCCAGCTGGTGCATGCCGGCCTCAAACGACAGACGCGTCCGCGTGCTGGCTTTTTCAAAAATCATTACCAGCGTGCGGTCGCTCAGCGGCCAGTACTTTTGATAAGACTTGAACTGGTTCTTGATCCAGCGCGTGCGCTCGAAAACATACTCGAACTCGTCACGCGAAAAATCCTTGAACTGGAGAAAATGTTTGATCGCCATGATTTAGGCCGCCAAAAAATCCTTGATGAGGGGAGCCATACGGTCAACCAGCTCTTTGGCCTCATTTTCACTAAAAATCAAAGAAGGCAGCAAACGAATTACCGAATCTGCCGTCACGTTAATCAGCAAGCCCGCCGCCAGCGCCTTCCCAACCAGCACGCCACAGGGGCGATCAAGCTCAATACCCATCATCAAGCCATGCCCACGAATTTCGACCACGCCCTTTTCACCGGCCAGTGCCTCAGCCATCAACGCACGAATCAACGCACCGATACGCTCGGCATTCGCCATCAAACCATCCTGCTTGATGGTTGCAATCGTCGTCAAAGCTGCGGTACAGGCCAGCGGATTACCGCCAAAGGTAGAACCGTGATTGCCCGGCCCAAACAGCCCAGCCGCCTTGCCACTCACCATGCAAGCACCAATCGGCACGCCTGACCCCAAACCCTTGGCCAAGGTTGCCACATCCGGCAAAATCCCGGCGTGCTGGTAACCAAACCACTGGCCGGTACGCGCCATGCCGCACTGAACTTCATCACAAATCATCAACCAGCCCTGCGCATCGCACAACTGGCGCAAACCGCGCTGGTATTCCAGCGAAGCCAGATGAACCCCGCCCTCGCCCTGAATCACCTCAAACATCACCGCCACGATATGCTTATTGTGCTCTGCAACGGCCTTGATGGCCTCCAGATCGTCGTAAGGCACACGGACAAAGCCCGACACCAGTGGCTCAAAACCGGCCTGCGCCTTACGGTTGCCGGTGGCCGACAAGGTGGCCATAGTGCGGCCATGAAAGGCTTTTTCCATGACAATAATCGTCGGCAACTCAATGCCTTTTTTGTGGCCGTAAAAACGCGCCAGCTTGATTGCCGCCTCATTCGCCTCGCACCCGGAATTGCAGAAGAAGATTTCCTGCATGCCCGACAGTTCTGCCAATTCATCCGAAAGTTGCTCTTGCTCGCGGATCGCGTACAAGTTGGAGGTATGCAACATTCGCCCCGCCTGCGCCGAAATCGCCGCCACCAATTTTGGGTGCGCATGACCCAGCGTCGAAACAGCAATGCCGGACAAAGCGTCGAGATACTCTTTACCCTCCGTATCGGTCATCCGGCATCCCTCTCCATGACTGAAAGCGACAGGCAAGCGGGCATAGGTATTCATGACGTGCGGCATAGCGATGACTCCAAAAATGAAAACGGCGGCCATCGCCGCCCCAATCAAACAACACCTTACAAGGAAATTTCTCGCGAAAGAGTTGCATAAACCGTGATGTTAAGTGAAAAATACAGCCTTGTATAGAACGGCAAAACCATGCGTATCGCGATATTTAATCAAAAGGGCGGCGTCGGCAAAACAACCACCACGCTAAACCTTGGCGCTGCCCTCAACCGTTCCGGCAACCCACCACTGTTGCTCGATCTTGACCCACAGGGCCACCTCACCAGCATCCACGGCAATGCGCCACTGGAGGCCAATCGCAGCCTTTTTGCCTTCTATCAGGATCTGCGCAGCCTGCACGAACTTGAACTGCAGTGGGAGCACATCGGCCACTTCATTCCGGCCCACCAGCAACTGATCAAGGTTGACTCGATCTTCGGCAAAGGCCCGGCCATCCTCAACAAACTCCGCCACGGGCTGGAAGAACTTGAAATCACCCATGCCCGCCCGACACTGATCGACTGCTGCCCCTATATTGGCGTTCTCGCCCTCAACGCCATTTTTGCCTGCGATTGCCTGTTAATACCGATTTCCACCGATTATCTGTCACTCCAAGCCGCCGAACACATCACCCGCACCCTGCAAGTCCTGGAGCCGGTGCTCAAGCGCCGTATTGAGCGGCGTTATCTACTCACCCGTTTCGACCGCCGCCGGCGAATGAGCGACGACGTGCGCAACAAATTACGCGAACGCTATGGCGATGACGTACTGGACGTCGTGATATCGGAGAACGTTTCAGTGGCAGAAAGCCCCGCGCTAAATCAGGATGTGTATCGTCACAATGCCGCCAGCACCGGCGCCCACGACCACACTAAATTGCTGAAAGAATTAGTTGAACGCGGCGACCTGAACCTCTCGCTGCAATAATCAGTCAGTAAGTGACTGAGCGAAACTGCTTGTAAAGTCGTCTTCCGGGCTTGACCCGGAATCCAGTTTTTACCTTCTAAATTCCGGCCTGTGCAGGAAAGGAAATTCAAAACTGTTTTTTCAGGATGGCTCTGCCACGCTCCTTGATGATAGACATGCTGGCCTCATGGACAAGTCCAGTACTTATATCGGCAACACCTTAGGCAATATCAGCCCTGAGTGTTGGATACGGCCTAGCGTGCGAGCGCAATCGCATGAAGGATTTAGTCAAAGCCGAGAAGCAGTCTGGATCCGCCTAAAGCGATCTCGCCACGTGGTGGATGCGAAGGATTTCCACGTCTCCTCCCCTCACCCGGTAAATGGCTAGATAGTTAGCGTGCAGCACGAGCTCGCGGGTGCCGGACACCCGGCCGGAGCGTCCCATGCCAGGAAAGGATTGGAGCTTTTCCATAGCGGTACGGAGCTCCTTAACGAACCGCGCGGCCTCTGCAGGCTTGTCCAACGCAATGTACGTGGCAATGTCATCCAGGTTGCGGAGCGCCGTCCGCGTCCATTTAAGCGCCATGCTTGGCAAAAGTCGCGGCCACATCCTCCGGGGACGCGAAATCTCCTGCGTCCGCTTCAGTGATAGCCGTGCGGATGTCGCGCACCTGCCAGGACTCGTGCTCTACGTACCCCTTCAGGGCCTCGACTGCCAGGAAGCTCTTCGTCCTCGCGGTCGCAAGGGCAAGCTCCTCGATCTGCCCGTAGAGGGCTTCCGGGATGCGGACGTTGATTGTTCTGGTCGTCATGATAGAACTCCTACTTTTCGTGTATTACGTTGCATTGTATGCGTTACACTGCTGGAGTCAAACGTAAAAAGCCCCACCGTCACCAGCGGAAAAGCTCGGGATCTAGCGCGTTCCGGGCATCCACAGCAGCAACGCTTCTGCTAAAATCAGTTAAAACAGGTCGCAACGCAAGATAACGCAGAGTAAAACAATGACAACATCCGCATCGACCACCTTCATCATTGTCGGTCTGACCACGCAAGGTCGCAAATTTCGCCCCAGCGACTGGGCTGAACGCTTATGTGGCGTCATGTCTGCGTTTGGCGCAGAACGCAAAATGAAATACTCACCCTATGTCGGCCCCGGCGACTATAACGGCGAAAAAGCTGTTTTCGTCGATGGACGTTTAGGCGAAATTGAGCCGATGGCCTACCGCTTTATGCTGAATTTCGCCCAGGACAACGACCTGCAAATCGTTGATGGCGTCTGCCTGCTGGACGACAGGCACTAAACCTGGCGACAGCGACGAAGCATCGACAAAGATTCAAGGCAAAAAAATGGCACCTTTAGGTGCCTTTTTTGGGTGCAAATTACTGATCAGGCAGCGACTGCGATTGCCTTGATCTGAGCAGACAAGCGGCTCTTGGTGCGCGAAGTCTTGTTTTTGTGAACAATCTTCTTGTCAGCAATACGATCCATCACAGCAACGGATTGCTGAAAAACGGCCTGAGCGGCCGCCTTATCACCCGCATCGATTGCCTGACGCACACGCTTGATTGCGGTGCGTAGGGTCGAACGCTGGCTGGCGTTGTGGGAGCGCTGCTTGTCAGCTTGACGAGCACGTTTGCGTGCTTGTGCGGTATTGGCCATGTAATTTATCCGGTAGAGAAAATCTTAATCCGACATTCTAGTAATAATCGTCTGATTAGGCAACAAAAAATTACGATCCACTTTGACTACCAGCAACCTGTCGCCGGCATTTTTTTACCGGTTTGATCGAGCGAAATAATGCTGCACGAGTCCCCGGATTGAGCGCCGGTTGGCGTAGCACACAAGCGATACGCCCCCGCTGTCGCCGACGTCGTGACCAATGTTCCACAAACCGTGGCGGATGTCGGCGCTGAATCAAAAGCAATGGTGTAGTAACCATCTGAAGACACTGCCTTTGCGATATCTGTCGCAGCATTCCCCAAAACAGCCGCGTTATAAGTTGTGTTCTCGGTATAAAAGCGCTCCATTGCCTGAGCTGCCGCCAGCAAGGAAGATTTGGCATCGCTCCGCCTGGCCTTCCTCACATATTCATTGTATTGCGGCATGGCAATCGCCATGAGAACACCCAAAATAACAATCACAATGAGCAGCTCAACCAGCGTAAAGCCTTGTTTAAATTTATTGAATTTAATCATGATATTAATCGCTCAAAATTTCGCGCCATGACAAACGACCGGCAGTATTTTTCCCGAGGTTGGCTTTGTAATAATCAAGCTCCCCCTTACTTCCCCCCTGAAACACACTTCCACGCCCTTTTCCTTCCGTAATAATTGTGCCCGGAGGTGTAATACCGATCGTTGATTTACGAGCACCAGCATTACTTGTCAAATCCACAAACGGAGGCCAGGACAACTGACCACCAGTCAAAGCGTCGATGTAATAATCCCAACTATAGCCACCAGCCTCACAAACATCGGCAGACGGCACCAGGCTGGTAAATATGAGCAGATTTCCACCCTTGATCGC
>JAQTZQ010000298.1 GCA_028687645.1 Rhodocyclaceae bacterium | reverse complement strand
GAGAGGTTCAAATTCATTCAGTGGTCAGGGTGTTTATCCAAAGCGCTCTTTTCAATCCGTCAGCTGCTGCCTCGGGGGTAAGCGACAAGTCGCTAAATAGGGGCACCAGGATCAATCAAGCTGCGCGGCGCAGATCGCGGTAAAAGGCCTGTTCGTGATCGGCGATCAGGCGAAGCTTGTCTGCCAGAGCAGGCGTTGCCAGCGGTTCGCGGTCGCGGATCATCCGCGCGGCGGAGAGGGCGAATTCACGCCATTCGTCACCAATGTCGACCAGCGCTTCAGAAAGTTCGTTGAGCCGTGGCCGGGCGAGCAGATCAGCCGCTTCCTGCAAGAAGGATGCGTAGATAAAACGGAATCCACCGCCGCCGGTGCCGATTTCTTCCTGCATGCGCACGACTTGTCCAATGAACATCTTGGCCTTTTCAGGCGGCAACTTTTCAATCGCATTGGCCAGCCGACGAATGCCGCGCACGCCGATGATAGGCAGCGGTGTATCGAGCATGATGCGCGTGGTTTTCTTCAGGGCTTTCGGGATGACGACAGCCCAGTCAGGCGTTGATGGTTTGCCGGTCGCGTAATAAAGCAAGCCTTTGGGGGCGAGCATGCCTTTGGCGAAGCGGGCGCGTTGCAGAGCATCGGCCGGGCAGGTGACCGGGGTTTCAAACACCGGGTCGGAAAGCTGATATTCACCGCTCGCCGTATCGTGACCAAAGGCCAGCACGTTGTGGGCGTTGAAGTGAAAACGCAGGTCTTCCGGCATGTAGGGGAGCCAGAAAACGGAGGTTTGCATGCCGACGATTTCGCCGCTGGCCAGCAATTCATCCAGCCGTCGCGTGCCAGCTTGCGGATCGCGGAAAGTCTCGAAACGCATCTTCAAACCGAGCGGTTTTTGCAGGCCCTTGATGATGGCCTTGGGCGGCATGCGATAGGCGACCAGCGGCAGGCCGTTGATTTTTACGATGGGCAGGTAGGCAAAAGACATCGCCGATGACAACCCGAAAGCCATCGGCTCGGAAATCGGCAGGCCGTGATGGCGCAGCATGGCAGACATAACGCCGCTTTCGCAGTGGGAAGCCTGGCTGTGCTGGAATTCCATTATTTGGCCTGTTTTAACTGGTCGACCGTAAGCCCCAAGGCGTCGGCATAGCGCTGAAGCTGGGTGGTCGAGAGTCCGGCAAAAACGGCAGGCTGGAAGTGCCGGCTTATGCGCCATTGCCAGACCCCGCTGGTTTGCGATAGCAGCGGCACATCCATGCGTGCCTTGTGCATATGATATTCGAGCGCCGAAGTTTCACCGCGCGCCACACGTTGGCGGGCATCTTCGGCGAGCTGGTTCAAATCATCGACCGCCTGACGGGTGACGATTTCCTCAACTTCCCAGCCGGCCGATTGGACGATCTGAATCTTGCCGTCCGCTCCGCGCGCATAAACCGCCTTGCGATGACCGCCGAGCGTGACATTACCTTCCTGCGGGACTTCACTTTCCAGCATGGTCGACTACCGTCAAATACATTAGCGAACCGGTAAAACGTCCACTTTCCGGAATGAAGCAGAGCAGGCGTTCGCCGGCCTTGAGTTTGCCGCTTTTAAACAGTTCATCAAGCATGATGTAGATTGCTGCTGAGCCGGTGTTGCCTTTTGTGTGCAAATTGGTAAACCATTTCTCCTGCGGCACGGGGAAGCCAACGCCGGTCATGCAGTCGGCAATCGGCATGCGGAAATACTCGGAAGACATGTGCGGCAGAAACCAATCAACATCGGCTGGCGTCAGCCCGCGTGTAACCATCACCTTTTCGAGCGGTTTGCCGATCGTTTGGTAAACCACGCTTTCGTTGAGCAGACGGACATCCTGTTTGACGGCAAAGATTGAGCGCTTAGCCCATTCGTCAGCCGGGAAATCCTTCCAGCCCTTCAGCGAGCCATCGTCCTGCTTTTCGCCGCCGGCATACATGCAGACTTCCATGTGATGGGCCTGGGAGAGGATTTCGATCCAGTCGATGCGTAGTGACAAGCCAGTGGCCGCCGGTTGAGCTTGAACCAGAAAGGCGCCGGCACCATCGGAAAGCATCCAGCGCAGAAAATCCTTTTCAAAGGCAATTTCCGGGTTGTTTTCCAGTTCGGTAACGCGATGCTCCGATTCGGCCTCAAAATTTCGTGCGTGCAAAACGGCAGAGGCTTGCTCCGAGCCGGTAGCGACCGCATTTTTTGCCTGGCCCGAAAGAACGGCCAGATAGGCATATTTCAGGGCGGTAATGCCGGCCACGCAAACACCTGCCGTTGAAACCACTTCGCAGGCCGGAATGCCCAGTTCGCCATGCACCATCACGCCGTGGTTCGGCATCAGTTGGTCGGGCATGGTCGTGCCGGTCACCAGACAGTCGATATCGTTTCCAACATTCAAGCCGCGTACTGCCTCGGCCGTAAGCTGGGCATTGTTGTGCGTGGTTTCACCCGTGTTTGGATCGATTGCGTAATAACGCTGACGAATGCCGTTGTTGCGCAAGACAATGCGACGGGCGCGCGACGGTTTGCCGGCAATTATGCCGAGCACGTTCTCGATATTGTCGTTTTCTACCGGCGCGTTGGGCAGAAAGACCGCGCTGCGGGTGATGTAGGCTTTGCCGCTACTTTGCATATTTTTCGAGATTGAAGTCCTGCGAACCGGAGGGCCGTTCGAGTTCGGCTTTAAGCCGTTCGAGTCGCGGTTTGAGCAGAGGGGAAAGCAGCCATTGTATCAACAGGCTTAATGGAACGACGGTTAATACCAAAGTAATCAAATACAGTGCAAAAATCAGCAATATTGGCCGCCGCCGCC
>JAQTZQ010000297.1 GCA_028687645.1 Rhodocyclaceae bacterium | reverse complement strand
GCCAGGCCGCCATCTTTGTTGCCGTTCTCGGCGCTTCCAACTACACCTACTGCGATGCCACCTGGAGTCAGAGCCTACCGGACTGGATAGGCAGTCATGTCCGTGCGCTGGCATTCTTCGGCGGCGTGCCAGCCATGCTGGTGCCCGACAATCTAAAGAGCGGCGTCAGCAAAGCCTGCTATTACGACCCTGAACTCAACCCGACATATCGCGACCTAGCTGTCCATTACGCCACCGCCGTCGTGCCGGCAAGACCCTATCGCCCGAAAGACAAAGCCAAGGCAGAAGCCGGTGTCTTGCTGGTTGAACGCTGGGTACTCGCCCGTCTGCGAAAGCAGCGATTCTTCAGTCTCGGCGAACTCAATCATCACATTGCCGAACTGATGGTCGCCTTGAACCGCCGCCCTTTCAAGAAACTACCAGGTTCCCGCGAAAGCGCCTTCGCCGAGATGGACCGCCCGGCATTACGCCCGTTACCGGAAATGCGTTACGAATTTGCCGAATGGAAGGTCGCTACCGTCGGCATCGACTATCACGTTGAGTTTGATCACCATTACTACTCCGTACCCTATCGCTTCGCCCGGCAGAAAGTGGATGTCCGCGCCACCGCAACGACCGTCGAACTGTTTCACCGTGGACAGCGTATCGCCAGCCATGTGCGCAGCGCCCTTCGTGGCCGGCACACCACGGTGGATGCCCACATGACGCCGGCCCACCAAGCCGTTCAGGGCTGGAATGCACCGCGGCTACTGGACTGGGCCGGGCGTATCGGGCCGCACGCCAAAGCCGTCATCGAACACATCTTGCATCAACGCAGCCATCCGCAACAAGGCTACCGCAGTTGTCTGGGCATTCTGCGTCTCTCCAAGACTTACAGCGAGGACCGCCTGGAGGCGGCGTGCGAGCGGGCCATCAACATTAATGCGCTCTCGTATGGGAGTTTGAAATCAATCTTGAAACACGGCCTGGACATCAAGCGCCTGACGGCGCCGGCCCAGACCTCTCTCCCGCTGGAACACGCCAATGTGCGTGGTCCGAATTACTTCCACTGACCTGAAAGGAAATACCCATGCTCCATCATCCGACCGTCGACCAACTGCATCAGCTCCGCCTGACTGGCATGTCCAAGGCGCTGGTCAGCCAGGCCCAGCAGGCTGACATCAGTCAATTGTCGTTCGAGGAGCGCCTCGGCCTGCTGATTGACAGCGAACTGGCCGAGCGCGAATCCCGACAGAATGCCGCCCGCCTGAGGCGGGCCAAGTTGAAACAGGCAGCGACACCGGAGGATGTCGATTTCCGCCATCCGCGCGGCCTCGACCGTCTGCTGTTTGCGCGATTGATGACTGGGCGCTGGGTTGGCGACCACCAGAATGTGTTGATTTGCGGCCCAACCGGCGTCGGCAAGACCTTTCTGGCCTGCGCACTGGCCAATCAGGCGTGCCGGCAGGGGCGTTCTGCTTTCTACGTGCGCTTGCCGCGTTTGCTGCCGGCGCTGGCCATCGGTCGTGGCGACGGCAGTTACGCCAAGACGCTGGCGCAACTGGCCAAGACGGACGTACTGGTGATTGATGATTGGGGGCTGGCACCGCTGACGGACGAAAGTCGGCGTGATTTGCTTGAAATCTTTGATGACCGGCATGGTGTGCGGTCGACCATCATTACCAGCCAGTTAGCCGTCAAGCATTGGCATGAGGCCATCGGTGACCCGACGCTGGCGGATGCGATTCTCGACCGTCTGGTGCATCAGGCGCATAGCCTCAACCTTGACGGCGAATCGCTGCGCAAAAAGGGCAAACCGGCAAGCGCCGAGGCCACCCCATGACCTCCCGCGCATGCTCACCGAGTTACCCACCGCCGGCCGTCAGCCAGCCTGCTATAGAGGGAGCGCAGTCTGCCGGACGGCCGTGGATAACTCTCCATGGCGCGACAAAAACTTGACCCCAATGGCATCAAGAGAGTAAAAACTGAAAACCCCGCGTCGCTACGCTCCGACTGTCCAGTTTGCTCCGGAATGCGTGTCCAGTTTGGTGTGGAATCACTGTCCAGATTGGCCGGAATACGCAAGCCGTTCAAGTACACATCCTCATATTTGACGTTGCGCCATAAGCGTTCGACAAAAATATTGTCAAAGGCTCGCCCACGTCCATCCATACTGATCACAATCTTTTCTCGCCTCAGGACGCCGGTGAAGGCGGCACTGGTGAACTGCGCGCCTTGATCGCTGTTGAAGATTTCCGGCTTGCCATGCAGGCGCAACGCATCCTCTAGGCAATCGACGCAGAAGACGGCTTCCATGCTGTTGCTGATCCGCCAACTGAGTACCCGGCGCGAGTACCAGTCGATGATGGCGACCAGATAGACAAAGCCGTGCGCCAGGCGGATGTAGGTGATGTCCGTGCTCCAGACTTGATTGGGGCGGACAATGGGTACACCTCGTAGTAGATAGGGATAGACCTTGTGCTCGGGATGTTTGCGGCTGGTGTTGGGACCGGGTGCCATGCCAACCAGACCCATCTCACGCATCAGTCGCTGGACGCGCTTGCGATTGACGCGGTGCCCCTCTTTGCTCAAGAAGATCACCATGCGACGGGTGCCATAGAACGGATGGCGTGTGTATTCCTCGTCAATGAGTCGGCGGTGCAGCAGATCCAGCGCATTAACGGGCTGCGCCTGCCGCTGTGCATAAACGGTCGCGCGCGATACGCCAGCCAACGCACATTGGCGAACGACGCTTAGGTCGTCTGAGCGGGTTATCCATGCTTGTCGTTTCATGACAGGCTCATCCCCGACTTTTTTTTGAGCCAATCGAGTTCAAC
>JAQTZQ010000008.1 GCA_028687645.1 Rhodocyclaceae bacterium | reverse complement strand
ATTTACGACGTCGATGCCTTTGAGCAGGCCTTGGGTGGGCGCTTCCCTGAGAATCGCGTATTGAGCCACGATCTGATCGAAGGCTGCTATGCCCGCGCCGGCTTGCTCAGTGATGTGCATTTGTATGAAGACACTCCGGCACGTTACAGCGCTGATGTTAGTCGTCGCCAGCGCTGGATACGCGGTGACTGGCAGCTGAGCGGCTGGTTGCGCCGCCGCGTACCGGCAAACAATGCAGGCCTGCAAAGCAACCCGCTGTCGCCCCTGGCGCAGTGGAAATTGTTCGACAACCTGCGGCGCAGTCTGGTACCGGCGACGCTGGTGATTTTGTTTTTACTGGGCTGGATCATTTTCCCGGCTGCCTGGTGGTGGACCTTGGCCGTCGTTGGCTTGCTGGTTACCGCACCCATCGCTGCCGCCTTGCTTGACCTGCTGCGCAAACCGGATGAAGTCCTGTTGCGCCAGCATTTTGCCGCCATCGCAGATTCATTGCTGCGGCATGGCAAGCAATTGATATTCGAGTTGGCCTGCCTTCCCTACGAAGCATTATTCAGCCTCGATGCCATCGTTCGCACCAGTTGGCGCATATTGATCAGTCGCCGGCGTTTGCTCGAATGGAATCCGTCGAGCGAGGTTGATCGTCAGTTATCGCTGCCTGACCGGAATTACCTAGTTGCTACCATCCGAACGATGTGGGTTGGTCCGCTGATCGCAACCGTCGTCGCCATTTATCTGACTGGCTTTTCGCCGGAAATACTGCCTATCGCTGCACCCATACTGCTGCTGTGGTTAAGCTCACCAGCTTTGGCCTGGTGGATCAGCCATCCGTTATCCAGGCATCAGGCCAGTCTGAGCGTTGAACAGCGCTTGTTCCTGCGGGCGCTGTCGCGGCGAACCTGGGCATTTTTCGATAATTTTGTCGGGCCGGACGACAACTGGCTGCCGCCGGATAATTTCCAGGAATATCGCGTTGCCTCGATTGCCCACCGCACCTCGCCGACCAATATTGGCATGGCGCTGCTGGCCAATTTTTCCGCCTATGACTTTGGCTATATTCAGGCCGGAAAACTGGTTGACCGTAACATTCACACGCTGGCGACCATGGCGCAGCTTGAGCGTTACCGGGGTCACTTTTACAACTGGTACGACACCCAGACCCTGCAACCCTTGCTGCCCAAGTACATATCAACGGTAGATAGCGGCAATCTGGCCGGCCATTTGCTGACCCTGCGCGCCGGTTTGCTGGACTTGATTGATCAGACTATCTTGTCGGCGCAAGTTTTTGCCGGACTCAGTGACACTTTCGGATTGCTCGCCGACTCAATAGACGGCATTGGTACCGGCCCGATGAAGGAGTTTCGCCAGGAGTTGGATCTGGCCAGCGTGCGTGTGCCAAGAACCTTGTCGGCGGAGTGGTCAAGCCTGCAAAAGCTGGCGGCGATTGCGGCGCGGCTACAGATTAAATTGACCGGCAGCGTCAACGAAGGCCTCGATGGCGTACCCGATAGCGAGGTGTTGGAATGGGCGCCGGCGCTGCTCAGGCAATGCCAAGAGGCGCTCAATGAATTGAACTTGCTGGCTCCCTGGTTGGTTCTGCCAGCGCCACCGGTTGGCCTGGAGTCTTGCCTGGCCAGCTTCCTCAAGCTCGCCAGCATGCCGACCCTGCGCCAATTGGCGCAGCTGGATACGGCATTCTGTCTGGAAATTGAATCTCGTCTGGCGCTTGAGACGACACCAGCCCAACGCGACTGGCTGGGCGAAATGCACCGCCACATTACGACAGCGAGCGCTAATGCGCGAAGCCGGATCGTCACCATTGAAGCCCTGGCGCTACAGTCCGGCGAATTCGCCAACATGGAATATGGCTTCCTGTATGACAAAACGCGCCATTTGCTGACCATCGGTTACAACGTGGCCGAGCAACGCCTCGACACCAGTTATTACGACCTGCTGGCCTCAGAAGCGCGCTTGTGCAATTTTGTCGCCATCGCCCAGGGCCAATTGCCGCAGGAAAGCTGGTTTGCGCTGGGCCGCTTGCTGACCGCTACCGGTGGCGAACCGGCGCTGCTCTCGTGGAGCGGTTCGATGTTTGAATACCTGATGCCGATGCTGGTCATGCCGACCTACGACAACACCTTGCTCGACCAAACCTGCAAGGCGGCGGTGGCGCGTCAGATCGAATATGGCAATCAGCGCGGTGTGCCGTGGGGGATTTCGGAATCAGGCTACAACACGGTCGACCTGCATCTCAATTATCAATACCGCCCCTTCGGCGTGCCCGGTCTTGGCCTCAAACGCGGTCTCGGCGAGGATCTGGTGATTGCGCCCTACGCATCAGCGCTGGCCCTGATGGTGGCGCCGGAAGCCGCTTGTCTCAATTTGCAACGACTGGCCGGCGAGGGTTTTGTCGGCAAGTTTGGTTTTTTTGAAGCCATCGACTACACGCCGGCCCGCCAGCGGCGCGGGCAATCGAATGTCGTGATTCGCTCTTTCATGGCGCACCACCAGGGCATGAGCCTGCTCGCCCTGGCTTATCTGCTGCTCGACCGCCCGATGCAACGTCGCTTCGAATCCGACCGGCTGTTCCAGGCCGTGATGTTGTTGCTTCAGGAGCGCGTGCCGAAGGCGACAGCCTTGTTCTCGCATACGGCGCAACTCTCTGAAGTGCGTGCCGCACCGGTCGATGAGGAAAAGCGGATACGCGTATTCACCACGCCTGATACGCCGATCCCCGAGGTTCAGTTGCTATCCAATGGCCGCTACCATGTGATGCTGACCAATGCCGGCGGTGGTTACAGCCGCTGGAAGGATTTGGCTGTCACGCGCTGGCATGAAGACAGCACTTGCGATAACTGGGGCACCTTCTGTTATATCCGCGATGTGGCGAGTGGGGTGTTCTGGTCCAATGCCCATCAGCCGACGCTGAAGCGCCCGGACAACTACGAAGCGATTTTCTCCGAAGGGCGCGCCGAATTTCGTCGACGCGATTCCGTCGGTACGGGCGATGGCCAAATCGAGACATATACCGAAATCGTCGTCTCGCCGGAAGACGATATCGAGCTGCGCCGGGTCCGCCTGACCAATCGCTCCCGCCAGCGCCGGGAAATTGAAATTACCAGTTATGCCGAAGTGGTGATTGCGCCCGCGATTGCCGATGCGCTGCATCCCGCCTTCAGCAATCTGTTTGTGCAGACTGAAATCCTGCGTGACCGGCGCGCCATCCTGAGTACCCGGCGACCGCGTTCAGCGGATGAAAAATCACCGTGGATGCTGCACTTGATGGTGGTGCATGGGGCGGAAAGCAGCGACGTTTCCTTTGAGACTGATCGCGCCCGTTTTATCGGCCGCACACGCACCACCGCTGCCCCACTGGCCATGATCGAGCCATCTCCACTCTCGGATAGCGCGGGTTCGGTGCTCGATCCGGTGGTCGCCATTCGCTATCGCATCACGCTGGAACCGCAGCAGGTGGCGACGATTGATATGGTCTCGGGGATTGCCGAAACGCGTGATATTGCCCTTTGCCTGGTTGATAAATACCAGGACAGGCATCTGGCCGACCGTGTTTTCGACCTGACCTGGACGCATAGCCAGGTGGTCTTGCGTCAGCTCAATGCCAGCGAAGCCGACACACAATTACATGCGCGTCTGGCCAGTTCGGTGATCTACGCCAATGCCTCGTTACGCGCTGAGGCAGGCATCCTGATCCAGAATCGTCGTGGTCAGTCCGGGCTTTGGGGTTACGCCATCTCCGGTGATCTGCCGATTGTCCTGTTGCAAATCGGCGATGCCGCCAATATTGATCTCGTGCACCAGCTTGTTCAGGCGCACGCCTACTGGCGCATGAAAGGGCTGGCGGTCGATCTGGTGATCTGGAATGAAGAGCATTCGGGCTATCGCCAGCGCTTGCAGGAACAGATCATGGGCTTGATCGCCTCAGGCATAGAGGCAAGTGTGATTGATCGACCGGGCGGTATCTTCGTTCGCCCAGCCGAACAGATTTCCAGCGAGGATCGTATTTTGCTGCTCTCGGTCGCGCGCGCCATCATTACCGATGGCCGGGGAACTCTGGCCGAACAGCTGGACCATCGCACATTTATCGAGCCACGTGTCCCGCGACTCACTGTCACGCGTCCGTATCGCGCGGAAACGTCGCCGGCAATCGCCGCTGTTGGCCGTGATCTGATTCTCAGCAACGGGCTGGGCGGGTTTACGCCGGATGGGCGTGAGTACGTCATTACGCTAGCGCCCGGCCAGACAACCCCGGCGCCTTGGTCTAACGTGCTGGCCAATCCGTATTTCGGGACAGTGATTTCGGAGAGTGGCGTCGCCTACACCTGGAGCGAAAATGCCCACGAATTCCGCCTGACGCCGTGGCGCAACGACCCGGTGAGCGATGCCAGTGGTGAAGCGCTGTACATTCGTGACGAAGAAAGCGGCCACTTTTGGTCGCCAAGCCCGTTACCCGCACGCGCTACAAGCACTTACGTGATCCGCCATGGCTTCGGCTACAGCGTCTTTGAGACGGAAGTCGACGGTATCAGCTCGGAGCTTTGGGTTTACGTGGCGCTGGATGCCGCGATCAAATTCTCGGTACTAAAAATACGCAATAAATCCGGTCGACCGCGACAGCTTAGCGCCACCGGCTACGTCGAGTGGGTGCTGGGTGATCTACCAGCCAAATCAGCCATGCACGTCACGACAGAAATCAATCCCGAGAGTGGCGCACTTTTCGCCCGTAACCCGTACAACCCCGAGTTTTCCGAACGGGTTGCCTTCTTCGATGTCAATACACCGACACGCAACGTCAGCGGCGACCGCACGGAATTTATCGGGCGTAACCGCAGCCTGCACAACCCGGCAGCCATGCAGCGAGCGCGGCTCTCTGGCAAGCTCGGTGCCGGTCTCGATCCCTGCGCGGCGATTCAGGTGAGTTTTGAACTGGCAGTTGGGCAAGAGCGCGAGATTGTTTTCCGGCTCGGGGTAGGGCGCAATGCCGAAGATGCCAGCCAACTCGTCCAGCGTTTTCGCGGTGCTACGGCAGGGCGCAATGCGCTGGAAGCCGTTTGGGCTTATTGGAAGCAAACGCTAGGCACGGTTCAGGTGGAAACCCCCGACGCCGCACTCAATGTTTTGACCAACGGCTGGCTGGTCTATCAAACCCTTGCCTGTCGGCTGTGGGCGCGCAGCGGCTACTACCAGTCGGGCGGCGCTTTTGGCTTCCGCGACCAGTTACAGGATGTGATGGCGTTGATACACGCCGAACCGGGTCTGGTTCGCGAACACCTGCTGCTCTGCGCCAGCCGGCAATTTCAGGAGGGCGATGTCCAGCACTGGTGGCATCCACCTTCCGGCCGCGGTGTGCGCACCCATTGTTCGGACGATTACCTGTGGTTACCTTTGGCCGTCTGCCGCTATGTTAAATCTACGGGAGATACCGGCGTTCTGGATGAAACGGTGCACTTTCTCGAAGGTCGTGCGGTCAACCCCGAAGATGACTCATATTTTGATCTGCCGAACCGCTCCCTTGAGGTGGCCAGTCTTTATGAACATTGCCGGCGTGCCATCCGGCATGGGCTACGCTTTGGTGATCGCGGCCTGCCACTGATGGGTTCGGGCGACTGGAACGATGGCATGAACCTGGTCGGCATACGTGGCAAAGGCGAAAGTGTCTGGCTCGGCTTCTTCATGTGCGAGGTTTTCCGGCAGTTCACCGAAGTGGCGCGCATCCATGACGATCCACCGTTTGCAGAATTTTGCGTCGAAGAGGGCGCTCGCCTGCGCCAAAGTATCGAACAGCATGCCTGGGATGGCGAATGGTATCGCCGTGCTTATTTCGATGATGGAACCGCATTGGGATCGGCCAGCAATGACGAATGCCAAATCGACTCAATTTCGCAAAGCTGGTCGGTGCTTTCCGGCATCAGCAATCTGGAGCATTCGCGCAGTGCCATGAATGCGGTCGACCAACGCCTGGTGCATCACGACGACGCGCTGATTCAACTGCTTGATCCACCCTTTGACAAGTCGGCGATGGACCCCGGTTACATCCGTGGCTACGTGCCCGGCGTGCGAGAAAACGGCGGGCAATACACGCATGCAGCGGTATGGGCAGCGATGGCATTCGCTGAATTGGGTGACAACAAACGTGCCTGGGAATTGATGGCGATGATCAACCCGGTAAACCATGCGCAATCAGCCGCCGGGATCGACACCTACAAAGTCGAACCCTATGTCATCTCCGCCGATCTCTACGCCAGCCCGCCCCATGTCGGGCGGGGAGGGTGGAGTTGGTATACCGGTTCAGCCGGCTGGACCTATCGGCTTATTCTTGAATCACTTTTAGGCCTGCGCCGCGAGGGGGAGCATCTCTATCTGAATCCATGCCTGCCGGCAGAGTGGCCAAGCGTGAAGATTCTTTATCGCTATTACCAGGCAAGCTACCGGATTTCGATTTCACAAATCGCTAATGCTGGCGATTCTGTCGGTATCGCCAGCGTAAAAATTGATGGTGTCAGGCTGATGGGTAAGTCGATTCCGCTGGTAGGTAGCCAGAGTGAGCATGTGGTTGAGGTCACTCTTTTTGCCACTAGCGCTTGAAGCAATTATTGATACCGACAAAGCTTCCTGGCATTGACGCCCCCTACATTGTCAAATTCCTGCGACAAATTTGATTTATCTTAGCGCGCCGGGCTGGACGGATTGCGTATGCTCAACGACCATCTCTCAAACCGTCAATTGCGCAGGGAATTTCATGACTATCGTGCCTCTCAGCATTGCCAGCCTACGTCGAGCCCTGGCCGAGGGGTGGCGTCTGGCGAACGCAACACGAATGACCAGCATTGCCTATGCAGCCATTTTTACGCTGGGTGGTCTGGTCATTATCGGCGGCCTTCTGGCGAGTGGGATGACGCCTTTTGTGATCGCTGCGGCCGGGGGGTTCATGTTGATTGGCCCGCCGGTGCTGGCGGGTTTTTTTGGTATTGCCCAGGCCAGCGAGTCAGGCCAAAAACCGGGTCTGAGCTCGATTGTTTCCGGCTTTAAAAATGCATCACCTTCGGTATGGGTTGTGGCCTTGGTTTGTGCGTTGCTATTCATGATATTCATTACCGATGCCGCAATTCTCTACAGTTACATGGTTGGGGGTGCGCCGGTCTGGCTGACCGATCTGGTGCCGGCGACGAGCGGCGTCTTGAGTTTTCTGAAATGGGGCGCCGCTTCAGGTTTTGTCGTGGCGCTGCTACTGTTTTGCGTCTCGGCATTTTCTGTGCCACTGCTCTGCGAACGCCGAGCCTCGCTGGTGGGCGCCGTTTCCTGCAGTGTCAAAATCGTGTTCGGAAATTTTTTCCCGGCAATGCTTTGGGCTGCACTGATCTCATCACTGATCATCGGCAGTATTTTGCTCCTGCCACTTTTACCGCTGACCTTGCCTTGGCTGGCTTATGCCAGCCGTGCGCTGTACCGGGAAGTGCTGCCGCTGTCGGCGACATAGTTTGCTTGGGTTAATGCGAAAAATCAGCCCAATGTCGCGGTTGACCGTAACAATTCACCCAGCAAATACATCCATCGGCAAATTGAAGCGCTGGGCCAGTACATCGGAGATCACCGATTGAGTACCGACCTCCGGCAAGTCTTTTTGGCTCAGGCCGTGTTCATCCATTAATGCTTGAAGCACGGTGGCTGGCGTTGCGGTATCGGGCCACGGGTGAATGCGTGCTTCGTATTCGCGAAGAAGATCCGCCAAAGCGTTCAAACGCTTCATCAACTAAAGCAAGTGGCGCTGCGTAGTGGGCCTCATCGCGGATGGGCCCGGACAAGCCCAAAGCGGCGTTGACCGTTTCCCACGGCGCCAATATGTCCAGTACGTTCATTTCCATTCTCCTTTGTCGTATTCGCTGTGTGTCATTACTGCCTTGACCCACAGTAGTTGTGGGGCAAAAGCAATGGCTGCTACCAAGCGGTATTTGTTGCCACCGATATTGAATATATAGCGCTCGCCTACCTTATCCACCCCGCGAAACGTTGCCCTTAACTCAGCAAAATTGCTGAACTTGCCACGCTCAATCAGCAGTCGAAAAACCTGAAGCGGCGCATCGGCTTCAGGGTGAATGCGAGCGAAGTCGCGCAGCGCCTTGTTGCACTGCGGCAACGGTATAATTGCGGACTTTTCGCTCTTATACCGCCTGCCGTGACTCCCCTCGAAACCGAAATCTTCCGTCGTCGCACCTTCGCGATCATTTCTCACCCTGACGCGGGTAAAACCACGCTGACTGAAAAACTGCTGTGGTTCGGTGGTGCGATTCAGGTCGCCGGCGAGGTGCGGGCGCGCAAGGCCAGCCGCCATGCGACTTCTGACTGGATGGAGCTGGAAAAGCAGCGCGGCATCTCGGTGACCTCATCGGTGATGCAGTTCCCGTACCGCGAATGCATGATCAATCTGCTCGATACGCCGGGCCACGAGGATTTCTCGGAAGATACCTACCGCACGCTGACTGCCGTCGACTCGGCGGTGATGGTGATCGACTCGGTGAATGGTGTAGAAGCACAGACGATCAAGCTGCTCAACGTCTGCCGTATGCGCGACACGCCGATCATCACCTTCATCAACAAGCTCGACCGCGAAGGCAAGGAGCCGATTGATCTGCTCGATGAAATTGAGTCTGTGCTCGGCATCCAGTGTGCGCCGATGACCTGGCCAATTGGTATGGGCAAGCGTTTCCGTGGTGTTTATCACCTGTACGATGATGCGATTGCATTCTTTGACCCGCAGGCTGAGAAGGGTACGGCTGAAATCATCAAGGGCCTGGATAATCCGCGTCTGGACGAACTGATAGGCAGTCAGGCTGACGAATTGCGCACCGATATCGAACTGGTGCGCGGTGCTTCGCATGCTTTTGATGCCGAGGCTTATTTGTCAGGCAAACAATCGCCGGTATTTTTCGGTTCTGCGGTCAACAACTTCGGCGTGCAAAGTTTGCTTGATGCCGTCGTCGAACTCTCGCCGGCACCGATTGCGCGCCCATCAACGACCCGCGAAGTGCAGCCGAGCGAGACAAAATTCTCCGGTTTCGTGTTCAAGATTCAAGCCAACATGGACCCCAAGCACCGTGACCGCATTGCTTTCGTGCGCGTCTGTTCCGGTCGTTTCGAGCGCGGCATGAAGCTCAAGCAGGGCGGCAAGATGGTCGCGGTGAACAACGCCATCACCTTCATGGCGCGTGATCGCAGTACAACGGACGAGGCTTATCCGGGCGATATCATCGGTATTCCCAACCACGGCACCATCCGTCTGGGCGAGACTTTTACCGAAGGCGAAGACCTGCGCTTTATCGGTATCCCGTCTTTCGCACCTGAACATTTCCGTCTGGCGCGTATTGCAAATCCACTTAAAATCAAGCAATTGCAGAAGGGTCTTCAACAACTTGCTGAAGAAGGGGCGACGCAGCTTTTCCGTCCGCTTTCGGGCAATGATTTGATTCTTGGCGCGGTTGGTATCCTGCAGTTCGATGTTGTCGCCAGCCGTCTGGAAAATGAATACGGCGTCAAGGTGATCTTCGAGAGTTACAACTGCGCCACTGCGCGCTGGATTCAGGGCGATGCCGCAGAACTTCGCCAGTTGTCTGACCGTTATAGCGCCAACGTGGCGCTGGATGGTGCGGATGATCCGGTCTATCTTGCACCTAATAACGTGTATCTGAACATGGTCAAGGAAAAATATCCAAAGCTGAGTTTCCTGGAGGCACGCGAAGTTATTTAACGTTTCGCCAGCAAGCGGTCGAGCTGATTGGCGAAATTCTGCCGGTCAGCCTGATTGAAAGCTGGTGGACCACCGGTTTCAACGCCACTATTGCGCAAGGTTTCCATAAAGTTGCGCATATCCAGCGTTTGCTTGATGTTTTCCTTGGTGTACAACTCGCCGCGTGGATTGAGGGCGAGGGCGCCTTTCTCGATGGCGCCAGCTGCAAGCGGGATGTCAGCCGTTATGACCAGATCGCCAGCAACTGCCTGATCGACAATGTAGTTGTCGGCCACGTCAAAGCCCTTGGGCACCTGTATGGCGCGTATGCTCGGGTAAGGCGGCGTTTTCAGCCACTGGTTGGCTACCAGCGTCAGCGGTAGTTTGGTGCGCTCGGCAACGCGGTAGAGAATTTCCTTGATTACGACGGGGCAGGCGTCGGCATCGACCCAGATGTGCATAAAAGTGTGTTCCGCAGATTCGACCTGCGATAATACGCGCCTAACTTCAGGATTTGTTTCAGAAATGTCTATTCAATGGTTCCCCGGTCACATGACGCAAGCCCGCAAAAAAGCGGGCGAGACACTGGCCATGGCCGATGTCGTGGTCGAAGTGCTTGATGCTCGCCTGCCCATGGCGTCGAGCAACCCGATGATTCACGAGTTGCGCGCCTTCCGGCAGCGCCCCTGTCTAAAACTGCTCAATAAAGCCGATATGGCAGACCCAGAGGCGACCAAAGCCTGGCTGGATTACTTTGCCAAGCAGCCAGGCGTCAAGGCGGTGGCTATTTCTTGTAAAAAAGCCAGTGACGTGGCGAAGATTCCCGGTCTCGCACAAAAGCTGGCACCACATCGCAATGATGCGATCAAGCCATTGCGCCTGATGATCATGGGCATCCCCAACGTCGGCAAATCAACCTTGATGAACGCCTTGGTCAAGAAAAAAGTCGCTGCGGTAGGCGATCAGCCGGCGGTGACCAAGAGCCAGCAGCGTATCGACATCAGCTCGCGGCTGACCATTTACGATACCCCCGGCATGTTGTGGCCAAAAATCGAGCACCCGATTGATGGCCTGATGCTGGCCGCCAGCCACGCGGTGGGCGTCAATGCCTACATTGATGAAGAAGTCGCCACCTTCCTCGCCAGCTTCCTGCTGGAAGCCTATCCTGAGTTGCTGACGGCACGCTATGGCTTTGATACGGAAGGGCTGGATGGCCCCGAGGTCATCGAAGCGGTGGCCAAAAAGCGGGGTTGTCTGCAAAAAGGTCGCGGCGGCGAGCTTGATCTGGAGAAGGCGGCGGTTATTTTGCTGACGGATTACCGTAGCGGGTCGCTCGGGCGGATTAGTATGGAAACGCCGCTAAAACGCCAAGCGCGCGCCAAACAACTGGCTGAAAAGCCAATTGTTACGGTCAACGACGAAATTGGCTAAAGAATTTCGTTAAGCCTCAAGTGTGGCGAGCCAGACACAACCGCCTTTGGTTTCCTTGTTGATCCCGGCCAGCACCTGTTGATGCTGCGCTAATTCATCATCGCTGGCGCGCGCAACGATCAGTGGTTTGCGCGCCTGTCTCGGCTTACCGTCGATGTTTTGTGATCGCGGCTGAAACTCCGGTTCGATCATTAGCGCATTCTGGCCTCGCGTCATGGCCAAAAAAACCTCTGCCAGCAGTTCGGTATCGAGCAGAGCACCGTGCAAAGTGCGGTGAGAGTTATCGATTTCGTAACGGTCGCACAGTGCGTCGAGGCTATTGCGCTTGCCCGGATGAAGCTCCTTGGCCATCTTCAGCGTATCGGTGACGCCATTGCACAGGGTTTCAACCGGAACCCGGTCGAGACGACGCAGTTCGGCATTGAGAAAACCCAAGTCGAATGGCGCGTTGTGGATGATCAGTTCAGCACCATTGATAAATTCGAGAAATTCTTCGGCAATATCGGCAAACTTGGGTTTGTCTGCAAGAAAATCCAGCGTAATGCCGTGCACGGCGGCAGCGCCAGCATCGATTTCACGTTGCGGATTAACGTATTTGTGCAGATGGCGCCCGGTGGGGCGGCGATTGTGCATTTCAATGCAGGCGACCTCAATGATACGGTGACCCTGGCGTGGGTCGAGGCCGGTAGTTTCAGTGTCGAGAAATATTTGCCGCATGGCTTAGCCTTTCAATTCATCAATGCCACGATTGGCCAGCGCATCGGCGCGCTCGTTTTCCGGGTGGCCGCTGTGGCCCTTGACCCAGACCCAGACCAGTTTATGTTGTTTGACCTGAGCATCAAGCTGCTGCCAAAGGTCGGCGTTTTTGACTGGCTTTTTGTCCGAGGTCTTCCAGCCATTGCGCTTCCAGCCGTGAATCCACTCGTTGATGCCTTTAAGCACATATTGTGAGTCGGTATAAATTTTACCGCTGAGCGGGCGCTTCAAGGCTTCAATGGCGCGAATGGCAGCGGTGAGCTCCATGCGATTGTTGGTCGTCTCCTTTTCGCCGCCCCACAACTCCTTTTCATGCTCACCCAGCCGCAAAATTGCGCCCCAGCCGCCAGGGCCGGGGTTGCCCTTGCAGGCACCATCGGTAAAAATTTCTACGGATACTTCAGCCGTCATTACTTTCCTTTTGAGCTACAGGACGCAGCGCCTTGCTGCCGACCTTGGCGGTTTTCCATTTGGGGGCGATGAGTCGCATGCCCGGAACGCGTTTGATGGCATGCAGCAGATAAACGCCCCCGGGCAAACCCCACCAGCGATCGCCGGCAGCTTCCATAAAGTGCCAGTGAGTCAGCCATTTTTGTTGATTGAAAGGCGGGGCGAAGCAGCCGAAATAGTTACGGTCAACTTCAAAACCGAGCAATTTTAACCAGTCCTTGAGCCGCAATGGCGAGATATAGCTACCGTTCCAGGGAAATTCATCACCTTTGCCCAGTCGATTTTTCAGGCCCCACAGCGAGATTGGGTTAAAGCCCAAAATGATGAGATGGCCTTCAGGGATCAGGATGCGTTCGATTTCGCGCAAAATCTGATGCGGGTCGTGATGAAACTCCAGAACGTGCGGTAAAACGACGAGGTCGGTGCTGCTGGCAGAGAATGGCAGCGCCGTCATCTCGCACAGCACGTCGACAGCACCGGATTCACCGGCGCGCTGACGCAGCGGAATGCGATTGCCGTTCAGGAAATCAAGCTGCGGCAGGCCAAGCTGCAAGGCATTGAAGCCAAAAATATCGGCAACCAAGGCATCAATCCGGGTGGTTTCCCAATCCAGCACATAGCGCCCTTGCGCCGAAGCCAGCCAGGCTTCCAGCCCGGGAATTGACATCCGCTGCGCGACACCTGATAGTTCGGGAATGTTCGATATTTTGCCCATACCTGCGTTCAAAGATAACTACATCTGGCTACTGCTACGTGACGGTCACGCCGCCGTGGTTGATCCCGGCGATCCCGTACCCGTGATAGCACGGCTTGAGGAGCTGGGGTTGTCATTGGAATCCATCCTCATCACACATCACCATGCCGATCACCAAGGCGGTATTTCAGCCCTGCTGGAACACTGGGAAGCCGAGGTGTTCGGGCCGGAAAATGAGTCTATCACAGGGCGTACGCAGGCCTTGCTGGGTGGCGAGGTGATCACCGTATTGGGTCAAGCCGTGCAGGTGATGGCGGTTCCCGGCCATACCCTCGGGCACCTTGCCTACGCCGTACCAGGCGCGCTGTTTTGTGGTGATACCTTGTTTGGTGCCGGGTGCGGGCGCTTGTTTGAAGGCTCACCGGCACAAATGTATGACTCATTGAGCAAAATTGCGGCTTTGCCTGATGAAACACGGGTTTATTGCGCCCATGAATATACCGAAATGAATCTGCGTTTTGCCTTGGCAGTGGAGCCGGAAAATCAGGATTTATTGGTGCGGGTCAAACGGGTGGCGGCATTGCGTGACGCCGATCAGCCCAGCGTGCCTTCGACCCTGGCGGAGGAAAAAGTGACCAATCCCTTCCTGCGCAGCGCAGAACCCGTGGTAATTGCCAAAGCACTTGAATTGGGTGCGGTCGACCGCTCTCCGGTGGCCGTTTTTGCGGCCATTCGGCAATGGCGTAACGGCTTTTAGCTGATTATTTCGAGGGCTTTCTGGCGCTGACATGGGCCAGCGTATCAAGAACTTTTGCGGCGTTGAACGGCTTGACGATAAATCCACTGGCGCCGTTCTGGATCGCTTGTTGCACGGTAGCAGGATCGGCACTGATGGTAATCATCACTACTTCGGTCTCTGGTCGTGCCACCTTGATTTCACACAGGGCATCAATCCCGTTCTTCTCGGGCATCATGACGTCGAGACAGATAATGTCTGGCTTGAGGCGCTCGGCAATATCGACTGCGGCAACACCGTTGCGAGCCTCGCCGATAACTTCGTATTCATCACCACGCAGCATGCCACGCAAAATGCCGCGCATCATGTCATTGTCGTCAACGATGATGACCGTCCTGCGTTTTGTCATGATTTAGCTGTCAAGATCCGGGCCGGAACAGCAAACCTGATTGCGACCCTTGGATTTTGCGCGATAAAGAGCGCGGTCGGCAGACTGGATCAATGTTTGCAATAAACTCTGAGGTGTCGGAGTCATGGCTGCAACACCGACGCTGATCGAGATGAAGGCTTGAGGTGAACCGGCGTGGGGCAGGCTCAATGCTTCAATCGCGAGGCGAATTTTTTCACTGACGACGGCAGCGCCTTCCATTGGCGTGTCGGGCAAAATGATGGCGAATTCTTCGCCGCCGTAGCGCGTAACGACATCCGAGGCGCGCTCCATCATATGGGTCAGGGTTTGCGCAATTTGTCGCAGGCAATCATCACCAGCCTGGTGGCCGTAGGTGTCGTTATAGGCTTTGAAATTGTCAACGTCACACATCAGCAAGGCGATGCTGGCGTTATCGCGTCGCGCACGGCGCCATTCGCGTGACAGGTAATCGTCAAAAAAACGCCGGTTGGCGATACCGGTCAGGCCATCACTGGCCGACAGGCGCTTGAGTTCCTGGTTGGCGGTATCGAGTTCACGCGCCAAAACTACCAATGAGGTTCGCATCTGGATAATGCGCTGCATGGCGCGGATCTTCGCGCTTAGCACCGCTTCGCTGATCGGCTTGCACAGGTAATCATCCCCGCCTGCATTGATGCCACGATCAATATCTTGATCCGCATTTCTTGCCGAGAGAAAGATGATAGGCGTCCAGGCGCCGGGCTTTTCGAGAGCACGGATACGCCGCGCCACTTCAAAACCATCAATATCAGGGAGGACTACATCAAGCAGAATGAGGTCAGGTTGCTCTCGGCTGAAAGCATCAATCGCCAATTCACCGGTGGTCACAGCGATCGGATGCCCGCCAAAATTTCTGACAAAGCTGCTGATGACCAGCAGGGTGGCGCGCGCGTCTTCAACGATTAGTATTTTCAAGCGGGAGACGCCTTATCGACAGTTCAATTTAAAGAAAGTCAGGCCGCCAATGGCAATGCTCACCGCAAAAGCAGCCCACCCGAAACCATGCTTTTTGGCCTGTGCTGCCTCGCGTTTGCTGCCGATTTGCTTGAAGTGGTAGAAGCGCTGCACCTCACCCAGTGCCACGGTGGCAGAAAAGAGGAAAAAAATCATTCCGCAAAAAAGAAAAATGATCGGCCCATTGGTCATTTCACGGCAACTGGCCATCGAGTATCTGAGGTGGCGCACTACTGAATCGGTCTGGATGGCGAAATGAAAAATGCCGTAAGCCAGCAGGGCAAACAGAGCGATCATGCCGATGACCAGCCAAGTGCTGCCGCGCTTCAATTCGGCAAATGCGCTACGAATGTCGTCGAGTATCCACTTCATGATTTTTTACAGTAATGCGAGGGGGGGCTATGTTAAATTTGGAGACTAACCGTTACTGGCACTAGATTAGCATGGCTCAAGCCGATACTCATACCTCTCCACCCATCGGCAAGCTTGCCGGCTTGATTCAAGCACCATCTGTACGACGGTTTTTGAAGTGGTCTGCAGGCGTGGTGCTGGGGCTGGGGCTATTGGGGTTTTTTGCAGCACCACCTTTGTTGCAAATGATTCTGGTCAAGCAGTTGTCGGCTTACTTGCATCGTGAGGTGAGTATCGAGAATATCGATATCAACCCCTTTGCGCTGACAACCAAAATTGACGGCTTGTCGGTCAAGGATGTTGGTGGAAAAGAAGCGGTGGGTTTTGACGAGTTTTTTGTCAATTTGTCCGTGCTTTCCATCGCTCAGGCCGCGCCGATCGTAGACGAAATCCACTTGCGGGGTTTGCGTGTTGCTGTGGCTCGGGTGGCTGATGGCAAGTACGATATTTCCGATTTGCTCGATGAGTGGATGAAGCCTGCCGAGCCTGACGTCAAATCTTCGCTACCTCGCTTCTCGGTCAATAACATTCAGTTGCTCGATGCCCGGCTGGTCTTTGACGACCAGCCGGTGGGTAAGGTGCATACCGTCAGCGCCATCAACCTGCGTCTACCTTTTATTTCAAGCATGGCCTATAAGGCTGATGCTTTGGTGACGCCGCATTTTTCGGCAAATTTTGGCGATGCGCCAATTCTTTTGGAAGGGGTGAGCAAACCGTTTTCCGAGGGGCGAGAGAGCGAAATCCGGGTCGATATCGACAAATTTAATCTTGCGACCCTGCAGCCCTATGTGCCGTCCACGGTGCCGTTGCATTTGGTGAATGGTACGGTCGACAGCGAATTGACCCTGATTTTTAAGGAGTTGTCAGACCAACTGTTTTCGCTCACCGTCGCGGGTGCTGTTCATCTCTCTGAGTTCAAGGTGACGGATGCTGAAAATGCCCCCTTGCTTGGCTGGAAAAGACTGGATGTCGATATTGAGAATGCCGATTTGGTTAACCGCAAGATCGCGGTCAAAGAGGCCGCACTCGACGGGTTGGAAACTCGTTTGTCGGTCAATCGCAATGGCGAACTGAATGCTCTGGTATTGCTTGAGCAATTGGCAGGCACTCCCGCCAAGGGCAAGGTCAAATCTGAGGTCAAAGAGGCAGAGTCTGAGACTGGGCTTGAATGGACGCTGGGCGAGTTTCGTCTGAGTAATGGCCTGGTGCACTGGAAGGATGATTCAAATCCAACGCCGGTGCACGGTGAGGTGCGTAATCTGAATGTTCAGGTGGGCAAGATCGAGAGCAAATTGGTCGCGCCGATTGAAATCGTCGAGGCTTCCTATCAGATTGATCTGGGCGAGCGCATGCGGGTGGATAGCATGGTGGCCAAAAACATCAAGGTCGATCTGCACGGCCATCGGGTGGATATTGGCGAGGTGACAAACAGCGGAACGCGCGCCCAAGTGCTGCGTACCAGGGAGGGTAAAATTGATTGGGTCAGTTCGCCGCTGCTCAAGACAGTCAAGAAGGCCGAGGCG
The DNA here is from genome assembly GCA_028687645.1 of Rhodocyclaceae bacterium. Lineage (GTDB taxonomy): Bacteria > Pseudomonadota > Gammaproteobacteria > Burkholderiales > Rhodocyclaceae > Azonexus. Next base: position 34,541 of record JAQTZQ010000008.1, on the reverse strand, counting down.
GAACTCTCTGATGAACGAATCTGGATCGGGAGCGTTGGCAAACTCAAGATCAGTGACCTAAGCTTGCGCTTCGAGGATCAATCGACCAGCCCGGTGGCAGTGCAAGTGATCGATGGTTTCGATCTGAGTGGTGAAAACCTCTCCAGTGAGCCGAACAAAACCGGCAAAATCGCGCTGAATTCACGCATCAACCAAAAAGGTAGCCTCAAGGTCGATGGCAGCCTGCAGATTTTTCCACTGCAAATGAATCTCAGGCTTGAAACCGGACGTGTTTCTATCTTGCCGCTCCAGCCCTATTTTGCGGATCAATTAAATATCACGCTAAGACGTGGGCAGATTTCCAGCAAGGGCGACGTGAGTGCCGAAATTGGTGAGCAGGGTTTCAAAGCCAGCTATCAAGGATCACTGACGGTGGGTGATCTTGTTACGGTCGACAATGAAAATCAGGACGTTTTTCTTCAGTGGCGCTCGCTTTATTTTGGCGGACTCGATTTCCACTTGCAGCCGATGGCTTTGAATGTCGGTGAAATTGCGCTGACTGACTTTTTCTCGCGCCTGATTATTGACCCCAAAGGCCAGCTCAATCTGGCCAGGATTGTAAAAAAGCCGACACCTGAGGCGGGTGAGCCACCTGAATCCCCTGTCGGTCAGCCGCCGTTGGCCGAGAGTGAGCCGGCGCAAGCGCCACGGCTACCGATCAAAATTGCGCAAATCACCCTGCAGAATGGTACGGTGAATTTTTCTGATCTTTTCGTCAAACCCAATTTCAGCGTCAAGCTGGCCAAATTGGGTGGCCGGCTGAGTGGTTTGTCTACTGATGCCGAGGCGATCGCTGATATGGATTTGCGCGCGACTTACGGTGGTTCGGCGCCGGTGCAGATCCTGGCCAAACTCAATCCGTTGGCGGCCAAGCCCTATCTTGATCTCAAAGCGGATATTACTGGCGTCGATATGGTGGGCTTTTCACCGTATTCGGGAAAATACGCCGGTTACAACATCGAGAAAGGCAAATTATCTTTGAATGTCAGCTACAAGTTGGAAAATGATCAGCTGGCAGCTGAGAATAAATTGTTTATCGACCAATTTACTTTCGGTGAGAAAGTGGAAAGTCCGGATGCCACCCAATTGCCGGTCAACTTGGCCGTCTCATTGTTGAAAAATAATCGTGGCGAAATTGATCTGGATCTGCCGATTGCCGGTTCACTCGACGACCCCCAGTTTTCACTTGGTGGTTTGATCCTTAAAGTCATCATTAATCTGTTCGTCAAGGCAGTGACTTCGCCCTTTGCCTTACTCGGGGCAATGGTGGGCGGCGGTGAAGAGCTTTCGGTGCTTGAATTTGCTAGCGGTCGATCCAGCCTTGATCCTGCCGGCAGTAAAAAGCTCGAATCTCTGGCCAAAGCGCTCAACGATCGTGCCGCGCTCAAACTCGACATTTCCGGGCGTGCCGATCCCGAAGCCGACAAAGAGGGAATCAAGCAGGCCGCCATGGTGCGCGCAGTGAAGCGGGAAAAACTCAAGGATTTACAGAAAAAGCAGGGCGAAGCGGCCAGCCTGGAAGAGATCGAATTGACAGCAGAGGAATACCCGGTTTACCTGAAACTCGCCTATAAGGAAGCCGAGTTTCCTAAACCGCGTAATCTACTCGGCTTGCTAAAAGACATTCCACAGGCGGAGATGGAAAAATTAATGCTGACCAACACACAGGTAAGCGCAGAGGATGTTCGTGCGCTGGCCATCAGACGGGCTGAAACCGCTCAGCTTTGGTTGGTTGAGCAGGGCAAGGTCGCCGCCGAGCGTGTTTTCCTGCTGCCACCGAAGATTGAAGTCGACCCTAAAGGGAAAGCCAGTCGCGTTGATTTTTCATTGCGCTAAATGCCCATGAGCGAAACCACGAGTTTGGCGCTATTGGCCGGCGTGATCATCATTATCTTGTTGCAGGTAGCGGCTTTGCTGCGCGGCAATCGCAGTCAGGAAGATGATTTGCGCTGGCGTAGTTTGCAGGACGCGCAGGATAAAGGGCTGGCGCGGCTGGAGCGCGAATTGCGCGAGGAACTGGCGCGCGGTCGTCGTGACGATGCCGAAGAATCCTTCCGTGATCGGGAGGAGCGCGCCCAATCCTCCAATCTGCTAGGGCAAGCGCTGAGTACGCAGGTCGGGCAGTTTGGCGCTTTGCAGGCTGAGCGCCTGGAGGCCTTTGCCCGCGAGCTGAACCGTTTTTCACTGGGTCTGGATGAGCGTTTCGAGCGCTTAAAAATAACCGTGGAAAGTCGGTTGACCGCAATACAAGCCGACAACGCGACCAAACTGGAAGAAATGCGCCGAACGGTGGATGAAAAACTGCATGCGACGCTTGAGCAACGCTTGGGCGAGTCATTCAAGCTGGTCAGCGACCGACTTGAACAGGTTCATCGCGGGCTCGGCGAAATGCAGTCGCTGGCAGCGGGGGTGGGCGATCTCAAACGCGTGCTCACCAATGTGAAAACCCGTGGCACCTGGGGTGAAGTGCAGTTATCGGCTTTGCTCGAGCAGTTGCTGACGGCTGACCAGTTTTCCGCCAATGTGGCCACCCGGCCCGACAGCAACGAGCGCGTTGATTTTGCCATTCGCCTGCCTGGTCGCGGTGATGGTGCGGTCGTCTGGCTGCCGATTGATGCCAAATTCCCGATTGAGGATTACCAGCGTTTGCTCGATGCGCAGGAGCGTTGTGATCCAGCCATGGTGGAAGAAGCTGCACGGGCGATCGAGGGGCGACTGAAAACCGAGGCCAAGAGCATTCACGAAAAGTACATTTCGCCACCGCACACCACCGACTTTGCCTTACTCTATTTGCCGATTGAAGGTTTGTACGCCGAAGCCCTGCGCCGCCCCGGACTGGCAGAAACTTTGCAGCGTGATTGGCGGATCAGCCTGGCCGGGCCAACCACCTTGGCGGCCATTCTTAACAGTCTGCAAATGGGTTTCCGCACCCTGGCCATCGAACAGCGCTCGGCTGAGGTTTGGGCGGTGTTAGGCGCGGTTAAAACGGAATTCGGAAAATTTGGTGAAGCCTTGGCCCACACCAAGAAAAAACTGGATGAGGCCAGCAACAGTATCAGCAAGGCTGAAACCCGGACCCGCCAGTTATCGCGCAAACTAAAAGAAGTTGAAGCGCTGCCGGTCAGCGAGTCTGAACAATTGATAGGGATTATGGATCTGGATGGCGAAGACGACTGAACTGGAAGCGGCATATCGGGCAACGACCTACCGGGTATTTCTACCGGGAGGCTTGGTTGAATTACGCCTTGATCAACCCTCGGAGGCCTTGCGTGCCTGGTTGAAGTCATCGGCTGCCCGTGAGTTTGCGATTTTGACGGCGCACAATCCTGATGCTCAACCACTGGACACTGCGGCAAATATGGCGCGTCAATCGCAAATGGAACTTGAGTTGCTGGAGCAGGGTTTTGAGCCTTACGCCGGGGAAAATGAAGGAGATAGCGGTGACTGGCCGATTGAAGAAACTTGCTGCGTAATTAATATCGGCTTAGCCGAGGCCTGTGCATTGGGTGCAAAATATGGTCAGAATGCCTTGCTGCACGGGACGATGGATGGAGCTCCTCGTCTGATCTGGATCGAATCGACAAACTAAAATGACAAATAAAATTGGCCGTTTTGAAGTGCGCCGCGAGTTGGGGCGAGGCGCACAAAGCGTGGTGTATTTGGGCTTTGACCCGCAACTACAACGCGAGGTGGCGATTAAGACTGTCCATTTCGCCCAGCAGGATGCCGCTAAAAACAAGACATTACTTGACGAGGCGCGTACCGTCGGCAAGCTGCGTAACCCCAATATCGTGCCGATTTTTGAAGCAGGTGAAGAGGGCGGTGACCTTTACCTGGTTTTTGAGTATGTTCCGGGCAAAACACTCTCTGCTTTTCTGCGTGAAAGCGGTGCCTTGTCTCCGGTCAAGGCGGCGACGCTAGTACGGCCGATTCTCGACGCCATTGCCAGCGCGCACTCGCAAGGCATCATTCATCGCGATCTCAAGCCATCCAATATTCTGCTCGATGAAAACGGCGCGCCACGGGTCATGGACTTTGGCATCGCCACTCGTGTTGGTAATGCTGACGGCAATATTCAGGAATACTCAGGAACGCCAGCCTATATGGCGCCGGAGTATGTTGAAAAACGCGAGTTTTCCGAACGTTCCGATATTTTTGCTGCTGGCCTGATCCTGTTTGAGATGCTAACGGGGCAACGAGCCATCGAAGGTGACACTGTTTTTCAGATCATGCACCGAATTGCCAACGAAGATCTGCGTCTACCGGCAAATCTTGCGGTCGACCAGCGTTTGAGTGGTGTTTTGTATAAATCCTTGGCCCGTGATCCGGCCTTGCGCTACCAGAGTGCCAGCCAGTTTGCCGAGGCCATCGATAATTATCTGGATCCACAAGAGGAGCAAAAACGCGAGGGGGACGGACGCCAGTCGACCCTTGATTTTTTGCTACGCCGGATGCGGCATAAAACCGATTTTCCGGCTTTGTCCGAGTCGGTCAGCGCCATCAATAAAATTGCCAATAGCGAAACCGAGAGCATCAACAAGCTCTCCAATTCCATTCTTAAAGATTTTTCGCTGACCAATAAACTGCTGCGTCTGGTCAATTCAGCCTATTTTCGTCCGGCGGGTGGCGGCAGTATCAGCACCGTGTCACGCGCGGTGATCGTTCTGGGGTTCGAGGCGGTGCGCAATATCGCGATTACCGTTTTGCTTTTTGAGCACATGCAGAACAAGGGTAACGCCCAGCAACTCAAGGAAGAGTTTCTGCGGGCCAATATGGCCGGGATTCTGGCCAAGGATATTTCGGCGGTTGCACAAATGCGAGACCTGGAACAGGTCTTCATTTGTTCGCTTTTCCATAATCTGGGCCGCCTGCTGTCGCAGTATTATTTCCCGGAAGAAAGTGAAGAGATCCGCCGCATCGTCGCGCAAAAAGGTTGCAGTGATGATCAGGCGGCAATGCAGGTGCTGGCCATTTCCTTTGAGGATCTGGGAATCGCAATTGCTAAACATTGGGGCTTTCCACCACTGATTGTTGGCAGCATGCACAAAATGCCTGGTGGGCAAGTCAGGAAGGGGAATACACAGGAAGAACGGCTACGCATTCTTTCCAGCATGTCAAACGAGTTGTGTTCGGTGATTGCTCAAGCGACGCCAGAGGCGCGTGACAAGGAAATGCGCAAATTAATGGCACGTTTCTCCGAGGCCGTTTCGATTGACCAGAAGGAGCTGAATCAGACGGTGATGCGTGCCGTTGAGGAAATCAGTGATTTTGCCCGGGTGATTCACCTTAATCTGGCGCAAACCACCTTTGGCAAGCAAATGCGCCAATTCGGGCGAAATGGTGAGAGTGGCGTTGAGGCCAGTGAGGCGGTTGAACCTGATACGCTGGATCAAACCCAGTTGCACGAGCCCAGCCCTTATGGCAGCGAATCTGTTTCACTGGATGATGGTGATGCGGTCGATGCGCAAGCGGTATTGACCGCCGGTATTCAGGACATCAGCAATACCTTGGTCGATGGTTTCAAACTCAATGACATTCTGCGTATCATTCTTGAAACCATGTATCGGGCGATGGGTTTCAAGCGGGTGGTGTTGTGTATTCGCGATGCCAAGGCGGGAGTGATGCAGGGCAGGTTTGGTTTTGGCCCGAGCGCCAACGAGGTGGCGAAAGCCTTCCGTTTCCCGCTCAGTTTTTCTCCAGATGTCTTTCACGCCTCGACTTCAAAAGGTGTGGATATCCTGATCAGCGATATCGACGATCCCAAAATTGCTGCGCGCATCCCCGATTGGTACCGCAAGGCAGTACCGGCGCATTCGTTTGTTTTGTTTCCGCTAAACCTGAAGGGCAATCCAATTGCCCTGATCTACGCTGACCATGATGCAGCGGGTGGCATTGATATTCCTGAAAAAGAATTGTCTTTGCTGCGCACACTGCGCAATCAGGCCATTCTGGCGATCAAAACCGGCTGATTACCAGAGCTTCCACCAGGCCCGTTTACGCTCCAGCCCGTCCTTGTAATAGCGGCTTTCCGGGAAGTTTTTGCGCATGATGCGTTCTGCATCATCACGCAAATCGTTCATGCCGAGATTGTCGTAGGCGACGACCATGATAAACATGGCTTCTTCGATGGCCGGTGCATTCGGGTAGGTCTTGATCGCATTCTGGGCGCGGTTGGCAGCAGCAATATAGGCACCGCGACCGATGTAATAGCGGGCGACGTGAACCTCCTGTGCCGCCATGGTATTGACCAGGTAATTCAAGCGCAAAATGGCATCGGGCGTGTATTTGCTTTTCGGAAAACGGGTAACCAGTTCGCGGAAGGCATCAAAAGCATCACGCGCGGCCTTGGGGTCACGTTCTGAAGCATCTTGTGAGCTGATATAGCCAGCAAAACCGAGGTCTTCATTGAAGTTGACCAAGCCTTTCAGGTAGTAGGCGTAATCAACTGCCGGGTGATTCGGGTGAAGTTTGATGAAGCGATCACAGGCAGCCAGTGCTGAACCGGCCTCGCCAGCCTTCCAGTAAACGTAGCCGAGTTCCAGTTGCGCCTGCTGGGCGAAACGGCCATAGGGGAAGCGTGCTTCCAGTTTTTCAAGATATTTGGCGGCCTTGTCCCACGTTGCATCCGCTTGCGCGTCCTTGGCTTCGCCATAGAGCTTGTTGGCTGACCAACCGAGGGTTTCGTCCTTCTCTTCCGGCAACATACCGCAGGCAGCGAGGGAAAAAACAATGAAAAACGCCAACAGCAGGCGAAAGCCAGCTTGAAAAGACGGCAATGCGGGTAAACTTCGCATCATGAATGATCCTATTGAAAACTCCGAAGATTATAGCCGAACTGAGCCACTGCGCCTGACGGTTCCTGACAGTTGCGGCGGTCGCCGCCTTGACCAGATTCTGGCCGAACTTTTACCACAGCATTCGCGTAACCGACTGCAAGGCTGGGTGAGGGACGGTCTGGTCACGGTTGATGGCGAAATTGACCTTGAGCCGAAGCACAAATTGCTGGGTGGTGAAAAGCTGCTCATTGCCGAGCCGGAAGATGCCAGCGTGCTCGCCGAGCAGCCGGAAGACATCCCGCTCAATATCGTTTTTGAAGACGAAACCCTGCTGGTGATCAACAAGCCCAGCGGCTTGGTGGTCCATCCGGGCAGCGGCAATTGGAGCGGCACGCTGTTGAATGCCTTGCTGCACCATGTGCCGAGCAATAACGAAATCCCGCGCGCCGGGATTGTCCATCGCCTCGATAAGGACACCAGTGGTTTGTTGGTAGTGGCTAAAACGCTGGAAGCGCAAACTGATCTGGTCCGCCAGTTGCAGGCGCGTACCGTGCGGCGGCAATATCTGGCACTGGTCGCCGGGACGCTTAAAAAGGATGGTGGCGTCGATTCGTCGATTGGTCGCCATCCGGTGCAGCGCATCAAAATGGCGGTGGTGCCTGAAAATCGCGGCGGCAAACCGGCGCTAACCTGGTTCCGCGTCCTTGAAAAATTCACCTATTGCACCTTCCTTGAGTGTTCGCTGGAGACCGGGCGGACGCATCAGATTCGGGTTCACATGACATCGATTGGCCATCCGCTGGTCGGCGATCAGGTTTATGCCAAGCCAAACAACAAGTTGCCGGATTTTCCGCGTCAGGCACTGCACGCCACGCGCCTGGGTTTGGTGCACCCGCTGACTGGCCTGAAAATGCAGTGGGAGGTTCCAATGCCGGAAGATATGCGTGAATTACTCGACACGCTGCGCTTTGGCTGACACGCTGGTTCCCGATTGGCCGGCTCCGGCCAATGTGCGAGCCTTGCAAACCTTGCGTAGCGGTGGCGTGAGCCAGCCACCCTGGCAGAGCCTTAATCTCGGCGATCATGTCGGCGATGATCCGGCGCATGTGGCTGCCAATCGTGGATTGCTGCGCCAGCAGTTACCGGGTGATCCGCTGTGGTTGCAGCAGGTGCATGGCATTGTTACGGTCAACGCCGAAAATAGCCCGATTTTTTCACCGGCTGATGCCTCATTCAGCCGCAAGCCGGGGCTGGTATGCGCCGTGATGACCGCTGATTGTCTACCCGTGCTGTATTGTGATCAAGCCGGAACGGTGGTTGCCGCCGCCCATGCTGGCTGGCGCGGGCTGCTGGCTGGTGTGCTGGAGCAGACGATTGCGCAGATGAGCGTTCCTGCAAACGAAGTTCTTGCCTGGCTTGGGCCTGCCATCGGGCCGCGATGTTTTGAAGTGGGTGACGAAGTTCGCGCGGCTTTTGTCGCCAGAGATGCCGTTGCCGCCCATGCCTTTGTGCCGCATGGCAAGGCAAAATGGCTGGCGGATATCTATCTGTTAGCCCGTCAGCGCCTGAATCAGGCTGGCGTTTTTGCCATCAGTGGCGGCGATGCGTGCACGGTTAGCGAGCCACAGCGCTATTTTTCCTATCGCCGCGATGGGGTGACCGGGCGCATGGCCAGCCTGATCTGGCTGGTGAAATAGCTTGCCAGCGTATAATTAGCGCCTTTCTTCTCACTGATATCCCCTTGAGCACCCTTACCTGGATCATCGTTGTCGCCTTGGCGGGTGGCGTTCTGAGCGTTGCTGCTGCTGCTGCTGTCAGTGCTTCTGTCGGCACGCAGCGTATCAATACCTTAATTTCCTATGCAATCGGCGCTTTGCTCGGGGCAGCGTTCCTGGAAATAATTCCGCACGCTTTGGAGCATGGTGACCCGCATCAAATGGCGGCGACCATCCTGTTCGGCATTCTGGCCTTTTTTGTGCTGGAAAAACTGGTCCTCTGGCGCCATTGTCATCATGATCATTGTGAAGCGCATGATGCTCAGGCGCCGACGCACGACCACGGGCGCTCAGGTTTGCTGATTTTAGTCGGTGACACCTTTCACAATTTTGTTGACGGTATTTTGATTGCCGCTGCTTTTTTGCAAAGCACGGAACTCGGTATCGTTACCGCGCTGGCAATCATCGCCCACGAAATTCCGCAGGAAGTTGGTGATTATTTGATTCTTTTGCACTCGGGTTACAGCAAAACGCGGGCGCTGGTTTTCAATTTGTTATCGAGTCTGGCAACCTTGGTGGGCGCCTTGTTGGCCTACTTTGCATTGTCGCAATTGACTGAAATTATCCCGTTCATGCTCGGCCTGGCTGCCGCAAGCATGATTTATGTCGCAGTAGCCGATCTGATTCCTGGCCTGCACAAACGTACAGAATTGCGCGCCACCATTCAGCAAGTGCTGTTAATCGGACTGGGTGTCGCTTCGATTGTCGTCGCGCGCGCGCTGGCTGGCGAGTAATTCGCGATATGCCTGACGCTCGCGCCGCACCCGGGAACTGCTGAACCACAGCATCAACGAGCAAGGCAACAGACCCCACATGAACAGGGTGACGAGGCCGGCGACGATGCTGGTCTCGGTGATGGCCATAAGAAGCGCAACCCAGAGCCAGCCAATGGCAATGATGTACATGGTGCGATTATGCGGCAAATTTATTGACAGTGTTTAGGCGGGTATGGAGAATCTTCAAGTTCCAGCACCAACCAACAAGCGAGATGTACATGACGCAACAGGGTTCAAATAATAACGATGCATTTTTAGGTGCTGGTTCCCCATTTATGCAAGCCGGCCAGACGATGGCGCAGCAGTGGATGGAATTTCTCAGCAAGGCTGGTAATCCGCACACCGTGGCACCAACGCCGGTTGATCCGCAGGCGCTGAATAGCGTGCAACAGGATTACATGGCGCAACAGATGCGTCTGTGGCAGTCGATGCTGGTCAAACAACCGGGCCAAGAGGCCGCTTTCAAGGTTGCACCTGAGCCAGGTGACCGCCGTTTCTCATCACCTGAGTGGCGCGAAAGTCCAATCTATGACTACCTGCACCAAGCCTATTTGCTCAACACCCAGTTTCTCAAACAAATTGTCGAACTGGTTCCCGCTGAAGATGAAAAAGCCAAGAACCGTATGCGCTTTCTGGCTCGTCAGGTTTCTGACGCCATGGCACCGACCAACTTTGCTGCGACCAATCCGGAATTCATCAAATTGGCGCTGGAAACCAAAGGCCAGAGCATCACTGATGGCATCAATAACCTGATCAAGGATTTTGAAAAAGGTCGTATTTCGATGACCGACGAGTCGGTCTTTGAAGTCGGTCACAATATCGCGACGACCGAAGGGGCGGTCGTCTATGAAAATGAGCTGATGCAGCTCATTCAATACGCGCCGCTGACGCCTAAAGTTGGCACACTGCCCATGGTGGTTGTTCCGCCTTGCATCAACAAGTTTTACATCATGGATTTGCAGCCGGATAATTCGCTGATCCGTTTCATGGTCGAGCAGGGCAATACGGTGTTTCTGGTTTCCTGGCGCAACCCGAAGGAAGAGCAGGGCAATCTCACTTGGGAGGATTACCTTGAACACGGGCCAATTACCGCGCTACACGTTGCTCAGGAAATCTGCAAGGTCAAGAAGGTTAATGCGCTGGGCTTCTGTGTCGGCGGCACCATCGTATCTTCTGCGTTGGCTGTGTTGAAGGGGCGGGGTGAGGATATCGTGGCTTCGCTAACCCTGCTGACGACTTTGCTGGATTTCTCCGATACCGGTGAAATTGGCTTGTTTATCGATGAAAATGGTTTGATGTCGCGTGAGTCCACGATAGGTAAGGGCGGTTTGCTGCCAGCCCGTGATCTGTCGAGTACCTTTTCTTTTCTGCGGGCCAATGATCTGGTCTGGAGTTATGTCACCAACAATTATCTGAAGGGTGAAAAGCCCAAGGCTTTTGACCTGCTTTACTGGAATTCCGATTCCACCAATCTGCCTGGCCCGTTTGCCTGCTGGTACATGCGAAATCTGTATCACGACAATAATCTGCGCGTTCCGGGCAAGCTCGAAATGTGCGGCCAGCGAGTTGATCTGGGCCGTCTTGATATGCCGGTTTACCTGCTGGCCACACGTGAAGATCATATTGTTCCCTGGCAATCTGCCTATCAAAGCACGCGACTGCTGGGCGGCAATGTGCGCTTTGTCCTCGGGGCCTCGGGTCATATCGCTGGTGTGATCAACCCGGCAAGTAAAAACAAGCGCAGTTACTGGGTCAATGACGATGTGAAAACCGATGCCGAAAGCTGGTTTGCCGCATCGGAAGAGAGAAAAGGCAGTTGGTGGAACGACTGGGCTGCCTGGCTCAAGCCGCTTGCCGGTGCCGAGCGAGCACCGCGCAAGCTGGGTAATACCAAATATGTACCCATCGAGCCGGCACCAGGACGTTACGTCAAGGAGCGCGTGGTTTGATCGACTGCTGTGATCAATTGTTACGGTCAACGGCAGTTATTGGCATAAAATTTGAGGCTTCAAAGGTTTCATCAACGGCAATCGGCGTAAGTACTGATTATCGTGTTTTTAACCCAACTTCAATTTAACAACAGGAAGGAAATACTATGACGCAACGTGTAGCTCTTGTAACCGGCGCAATGGGTGGTCTCGGTACCGCAATTTGTCAGGAACTGGCCAAGGCTGGTCACAAGGTGGTCGCTTCTTACCATCCTCAGTTTGACAACAAAGATGAGTGGCTGACTGAAATGGCCGCTGCTGGTTTTAACGATTTTGTCTGTGTTGCCGGTGATGTTTCTTCGCTGGAAGACTGTCAAAAGATGGTTGCTGACGCTGAAGCCGCTTGTGGCCAGGTCGATATCCTGGTCAATAACGCGGGCATTACCCGTGACCGTATGTTCGCCAAGATGGAAAAAGATGGTTGGGATGCAGTAATCGCCACCAACCTGACCTCCTTGTTCAACATGACCAAGCAAGTCTCCGCCAAGATGGCTGAGCGTGGCTGGGGTCGCATCATCAATATCTCCTCGGTGAACGGCGTCAAGGGTCAGGCTGGCCAGACCAACTACTCCGCAGCCAAGGCTGGTGTGATTGGTTTCTCCAAGGCGCTGGCTGCCGAGTTGGCCGCCAAGGGCGTGACCGTTAACGTCATTTGCCCGGGCTATGTTGCCACCAAGATGGTTATGGCGATCAAACCTGAAGTGCTGCAATCCATCATCGACACCGTGCCAATGAAGCGTCTGGCCAAGCCGGAAGAAATCGGTGGCGCCTGTGCCTATCTGGCCTCAGACATTGCAGCTTTCATGACCGGCGCAACCATGAACATCAATGGCGGTTTGTACTATCAGTAATTCGTAAAACGATAATTTTTCATGCGCCGCTGCAAGCTGCATGAAACCCCTAGAAAGCCCGGATTTCCGGGCTTTTTTATGGCTTCGGAAGGCATTGACGGGGGCTGTCAATCCAAAACAGAGGGAGATGGATAAAGATGGCTAGAGTTACGATTGAGTTACCAGAAAAGTTTTCGTTTTCGACTGAACTTCCGATTTATATCAACCACATCAATTACGGGAATCATCTCGATAATTCTGCCTTGTTGTCGCTCGTTTCGGAGGCTCGCGTGCGCTATTTCAAGGCGATGGGTTATAGCGAGATGGATGTTGAAGGGATCGGGGTGATTGTTGCGGATGCGGCTTTACAATACAAATCCGAAGCATTTCATGGCGAAATTATGGTGATCGAGATTTCGGCTGAAGATTTCAACAAATATGGTTGCGATCTGGTGTGGAAAATCGCTGACCAGGCAACCGGGCGTGAAGTGGCGCGCGGCAAGCACGGGATCATGTTCTTCGACTACGCGGTGCGTAAACCAGCGCTAGTGCCCCCCGCTTTTATTGCCAAGGCAAGCACCTGAATAATGTCGCCAATTCGCTATATTGAGCCGGTTTTTCGTCCGCCCAGTGAGGCAGAGTCGCTGATTTTGCCGGTGACTGATGGCTGCTCCTGGAATAAGTGCACTTTTTGTGAGATGTACACCGCGCCACAAAAAAAATTTGCGGCACGCAAGGAAGAAGAGGTTGTGGAAAGTATTCGTCTGACGGCGCTTCGCTATGGAGATCAGGTTAGGCGTGTATTTTTGGCCGATGGCGATGCTCTGGTTTTGCCGACGCGCCGACTGTTGAATATTCTCAGTGCAATCAAGACGCACATGCCGGCAGTGCGACGAATCTCCAGCTATTGTCTACCGCGTAACCTGCTGAAGAAAACTCTGAGCGAAATCAATGAACTCGCTGCGGCTGGTTTGAGCATGGTTTATGTTGGTGCCGAGTCTGGGGATGACGAAGTGCTTACCGCTGTTGATAAAGGCGAGACTTTTGACAGCACGTGCGCTGCTCTGGATAAATTGGGTAACGCGGGCATTAGCCGTTCGGTGATGATCTTGAATGGTTTGGGCGGCAAACTGCTAACCCAGCAACATGCGGTGAATTCAGCAAAACTCGCCAACGCCACGCAACCGGAATTTTTGGCAACGCTGGTGGTTAGTTTTCCACAGGGCGAGGCGCGCTATCGCGCTGGGTTTCCTGCTTGGGAGCCGTTGAATCAGCATGAACTGTTTGTTGAGATGGAGCAGTTTCTTTCAACCCTTGAACTTAAAAAAACGGTATTTCGCAGTGATCATGCCTCAAACTGGCTGGTGCTCAAGGGAACGCTGGGTGCTGAAAAAGAACGTTTGCTGGCGCAGGTTCGTCAGGCGATCAGTGCTCCGGAAAACGCACATTTGCGACCGAGCTGGGCGCGCGGTTTGTAAGGCAGATAAGACTGACAAACTCGGCTATGATTGAAAAAGATTATTCAGGAATTAACGTATGAACCCCAATCCCCTCAATGAGAGCGATCTCGACCGCCTCGAACAGTTGCTTGATGCCGATGTTTTCGCCGGCGAATCCATGCGGCTGGATGAAATCCAAGGCATGCTGTGCGCCATCATAAGCGGCCCGGTGCCGGTGGCACCTTCGGTCTGGTTGCCGGAAGCGTTGGGCAAAGGCTTGGAGAGTGGCAATGATCCCGCCGTTTTGGAGACGCTGGAGTTGTTGATGCGCTTCAATAACGATCTGGCCTCGGCCTTGCTGGCCGAAGAAACCATCGCGCCGGTGCTTTATCCGTTGGATGAAAGTTGCGAGCAATATGACTACTTGGCTTGGGCCGACAGTTATATTTTTGGTGCGGGCATGGGCGGCGACTGGTTTGAACTGGCTGGCAAGCACGCCGAGGATTTATCTGAACTGCTTGAGCCGATGTTCATGCTCAACGGCATGCTCAAGGAAGATGCCGAGAAAAGCGGCGAGCGCTGGTTTTCGCCGACGGAGGAGGCGAGGCTGGTGGCTGATATTCAGGAAAATCTGCCGCTGGTCGTCCAGTCGCTTTACAACTTCTGGCGCAACAAGCGCTCAGGCGGTACGGTCAAGCGCGAAGATCCCAAGTCTGGCCGCAATGACCCTTGCCCTTGCGGTAGTGGCCGCAAGTTCAAACAATGTTGCGGTCGACCGGATAAATTGAACTGATTTTTCGCCGCCAGCAGGCTGGTTTTTGCAGGTTCGAGGGATCGAACGGGGCTTCGGAAAATACCCGAACCGCTAGTGCCATGCGATCCAGTTCTCCTTGCGAAACACCGGCGAGTTGCTCAAACCATTTTTGAATTGTTTTCATGTCGAATACGCCTCTTGAAAATTCCTGTGACGGGGAATTGGCAAACATCTGGCAAAACCATGATGACTTACCTTGAGAAGCAGAATACTCGATGACTGTATAAATGTACAGTGGTTGTGGTTTTGAACGGGTGACCTAAAAGGGTGAGCGTTTGATGGCCTGTCGAATTCGCTCAATCGTCTCTTCTACCGGGGCTTGGCGCGATACTTCGAGGCCGATATTGCGGGCGATGGCGTTGATTTTGGCCGTGTTGAGCGGGACGCCGCCACGGTCGATGGCGGCAATCAGAGCCCGTGCCTGGGTGATTTCACAGACTGCCTTGGGCTGAGCAGTGAAGCGTCTTTTGAGCCACGCGAAGAATTTATTGCCGGGCGAAACCATACGCTGTCTTGTCATTAAAGTTTAAAAGTATAAGGATACAGGGATGACTGTCAGAAGCATTCTACGCATGGGCGACCCGCGCTTGTTGGTGCCGGCGCAGCCGGTTAAGGAATTGGGTAATGCGCTGATCACTGAGTTGATCGCTGACATGTTCGACACCATGGCCGAAGCAGGTGGCGTTGGGCTGGCGGCGCCGCAGATCGGGGTCGGGCTGCAGGTGGTGATTTTTGGTTGCGAGAAAAGCGAGCGTTATCCGGATGCGCCTGCTGTGCCGCAAACGATACTGATCAATCCGCTGATTACGCCGCTCAGTGATGACGAAGCGCTGGATTGGGAGGGCTGCCTTTCCGTGCCGGGGCTGCGCGGCGAAGTGCCGCGTTATACGCGGATACGCTATCAGGGTTTCGATCCGCTGGGCTGCGCAATTGATCGCACGGTGGATGGCTTTCACGCGCGAGTGGTGCAGCACGAATGCGATCACCTGATCGGCAAACTTTACCCGATGCGCATGCGTGATTTCAGCCGCTTTGGTTTTACCGATGTTTTATTTCCAGGCAAAATCCCGGCGCGAGATGAGTGAGGTAACTTTTAGTCGCGCCTCGCTCAACGCCGCTGAACTTCCGGTCTACCCCGGCATTGGTTTGGCGCAGATTTCTCTCGTGGCCTCGGCGTCGATGGCAGATCAGGCGCTTGCGGCATTGATGGCGAGCGAGGCGATTGGTTTTGATACGGAATCGAAGCCGACCTTTCTCAAAGGCGAGGTGTCGACTGGCCCGCATCTGGTGCAGTTGGCGACGGCGTCGCACGCTTATCTCTTCCCGGTGTCGCGCCTGTCGGATTTGCAGGCATTGAAAGCCATTCTGGAATCAACTAGCGTTTTAAAAGTGGGGTTTGGGCTGGGTAATGATCGCAGTGCTTTAAAAACCCGGTTGGGCATTACCCTCGATAACGTCCTTGATCTGGGTGAAGTGCTGCGCGGCGAGGGGCATCGCGGAACGGTTGGCGCCAAGGTTGCGGTGGCGCATTTTTTTGGCCAGAAATTGCAGAAGTCGAAAAAGGTGGGAACCAGCAACTGGGCCAATCCCAATCTTTCCGAGCGCCAGATTCTGTATGCGGCCAATGATGCGCATGTCGCGCTGCAACTCTATCGGGCCTGGCAGAAGGGCGAAGCCGATGCGTTACGGAAGTAGCGCATTGTTGTTCACGCAAACCATTTTGCTGACATGTTTTGCGAGAATTTTGTAGGTGTCGCGATCAAAAGGTGGGCGCCGACTCTCCAGCAAATCGCTCAGGTCGGTCGCGCTTTTCACCGTACCCAGATAGCGCCAACCGTCAATCAGATGGACTTCATCCTGCTCGCGGATGAGCGCTGGGCCAGCAAATGGCCAGCTAAGTAGTTTCAATTTAACGATGGCGCCCAATAGCCGCATGCTGTGTTTGGCCAGCGGCTCGTTGCCCACGCAAGCGCCTTTGCAGCGCTTGAGTTGAAAACCGAAACACGGTTTGCCCGGCATCACCTTGTCCAGCCCGGTCAAGGTATCGCACAAATTATGGTCGTGCGCCAGGGTGCGCAGGACTTCGTGGGCTTCCTTGCGGTTTTTGAACAGCCCGTAGGCGGCTAGCGGCTGGCTGAAGTCGAGTTCATCGGTGGTCAGCAGTTGCGGGCGCATCCAGCCTTCGCCTTCGTCGATCAAGGTATAGGTGCAGAGCTCTTCATTTTTGCGCAGCATCCGGTTGTGGCTGGGTTGCAACTGTTTGACCAGGCTTGCCTCCTTGAGCAGCGCGCCAATTTCGCCGGCGGTTTCGATCCAGTCGATACGCTTGATCTGTTGTGAAAGCGCCATCTCCTTGCTCGATTTGTGATCGGCAGCAAAGTGCGAAAGGACGCGCTGGCGAATATCCTTGGCCTTGCCGACATAGAGCGGGAGGTTGTTCTCGCCATAAAACAGATAAACGCCGGGGGTGTCGGGCAATTTATCGACGATGGCGGGGTCGAGATGCGGCGGCAGGCTGGGGTGGGCGTTTTGCGCCTGCAAAGCAGCCTGAATATCCAGATTGTTACGGTCAACGTGGATTTTTTGCCAAAATTGATGAATCAGTTGGGCGTCAGCCAGCGCCCGATGGCGAGCGTTGGCTTGCAGGCCGTGGCGTTCGATCAGTGAATCAAGATTATGCTTTTTGTGCTCCGGCCACAGCGTGCGCGAGAGTTTGACGGTGCACAGCACGGAGGCGCGGAAGGGGATGTCCAGGCGCTTGAATTCGTTTTTCAAAAAACCATAATCAAAACGCGCGTTATGGGCGATGAACAGACGGCCTTGCAGCCGGCGTAATGTTTCTTCAGCGACCTCTTCAAAGCGCGGCGCGCTTGCCACCATGGCGTTGCTGATCCCGGTCAGCTGCTCGATAAAGGGCGGGATGCGGGTGCCGGGGTTGATCAGCTGTTGCCACTCGCGAACGCTACCATCTTCATCGACTTCGATAATGCCGATTTCGGTGATGCGATCAATGGTGGCAGTGGCACCGGTGGTTTCGAGGTCGACAAAGGCTAGGTGGAGCATGGGCGATATTTTCGCATGGCCGGCGGGATTGGTGCATTGCTCGCTCGGATAATGAATGGCAATATCAGTATTTGATTGTGTTGTTATGATTCGACATCTTAGATGAGGCGCATTTCATGAAACCCAGCGTGCTTAAAACCCTGTTGTTTGCGTCTCTGGTCTTTGGTTTGACCATTGGCCTGATCTTCCCGTTTTTTGCCGATTTTTTCGTGATTTGGAAAGAGGGCATGTACGGCTGGTTTTTTGGCTCGGCGGTAATGGCAGGTCTGACGGTTGGGGTCGCCAATTACTGGTTCGTGAATCGCATCCTGATTTCACGCTTGCGCCGGATTGCCGAGGTTGCTACCCATATTTCAGAGCGTAATCTGAATCACCGCTGTGACATGGTGAGCCATGATACGGTGGGTGAAATCATTACGGCCTTTAATAAAATGGCTGCCAATCTGCGAGATTTGATCGGTGAAATTGGTGGCATGAGTGGCAGTGTGCAACAGGACACGCAGAACATGCAGGCACAGATTCACGAGCTGCGCGATCGTCTCTGCGCTCAGCACAATAGCAGCCAGCAGATTGCGCAGGGCATGAATTATTTGGCGGGAACGGTCAGCGACATATCGGCTACCGCCGAGCAAGCCGCGGAGTCTTCGCACGCTGCCGTCTTTGCCGCTCAAAGCGGGGCGGGAATTGTGGCGGAAACCATCGGCGGGATGAGTGGCATCCAGCACATCGTTAGCCAGGTCTCGGGAGACGTCAATCAACTGGGGCAGCGCTCGGATGAGATTGGCGAAATTGTCGCCGTGATTCGCGGGATTGCCGAACAGACCAATCTTCTGGCGCTTAACGCCGCCATTGAAGCGGCGCGTGCCGGTGAGCAGGGGCGCGGCTTTGCGGTGGTGGCCGATGAAGTACGCAAGCTGGCCGAGAAAACCGGGAGCGCAACCGGTGAAATCAGCCAGATGATCAGCGCCATTCAGCACCAGGTTCGGCAAACTGTACTGAATATGGAGCAAAGTCAGGATGAAGTCGGTGCCGGGGTCTCGCGCGCTGAAAAAGCCGGGGCGGCGCTGGCGGAAATTCTCGCCAGCATCGAAAGCGTCAGCGGCATGATGCAGCACATTACGACAGGCACCAGCAATCAGCGCAATAGGGTGAACGAGATTTGCGGCCAGATGGCGCAAATTGACAATGGCATCGAGTCCGCGCTGGCACTAACGCAGGTGGCAGAGCAATCCTGCGAACGCCTGAGCGGCCATTCAGCAACACTGCATCAACAGGTGGGTTTGTTCAGACTGACTTGACGTTGCTGGAAACCCTGAGGGTGGGGTCCATCTGCTAAGATTCGCCCTCACTTTTCAGGCCTTTTCCCTTGTCTTTCCTTCCCGAAATATTTTCCCCTGACGGGCCGCTGGCGCAGGCTATTGGCGGTTATCGCGTGCGCGAGCAGCAGGTTGAAATGGCTGAGCGCATCGCTGCCGCCATCAACAGCCAGTCGGTATTCATTGCCGAAGCCGGCACCGGGACGGGCAAGACCTTCGCCTATCTGGTGCCAGCGCTCAAATCCGGCGGCAAGGTGATCGTTTCAACCGGCACCAAAACCCTGCAAGACCAGTTGTTCAACAAAGACCTGCCAATGGTCCGTGATGCGCTGAAAGCGCCGGTCAAGATCGCCTTGTTGAAGGGGCGAGCCAATTACGTTTGCCCATACCATCTGCAAAATGCACTGGCCGAAGGGCGCTTTCTGACACGCGAAGATGCTGCTGATGCGCGGCGCATTTCAACCTTTGCCAAAGTCACGCAAAGCGGCGACAAGGCCGAGTGCATCGAGGTTTCCGAAACCTCGCCAGTGTGGAACCACGCCACTTCAACGCGCGAAAACTGCCTCGGCCAGGACTGCCCGAATTACAAGGAATGCTTCGTCATGCTGGCCCGGCGCGAGGCGATGGCGGCTGATCTGGTGGTGGTCAATCACCACCTGTTTTTTGCTGACGTGATGCTGCGCGACGAAGGCATGGCTGAATTACTGCCCGCCTGCAACACCGTGATCTTCGACGAAGCCCACCAGTTGCCGGAAGTCGCCACGCTGTTCTTCGGCGACAGCATTTCGACCGCGCAAGTGCTCGATCTGGCCCGCGATGCACGCACCGAAGGCATGACCAATGCCCGTGACTGCCTCGACTTGCCGGTTGCCAGCAAGCAACTGGAAAAAATCGCCAAGGATTTGCGTTTGGCGGTTGGCCTGGATGCCGGGCGATTCTCTTACGGTCAACTGCTCGAAAAGCCTGAATTTTTGCCGGCCCTGAAACTGCTGGCTGATGAAGTCGCCAGCTTTGCCGCGCTGCTCGAAACTCAGGCCGAGCGCGCCGAGGGGTTGGAGAAATGCTGGCAACGTGCGCTGGAGCTGGTGCAGCGTTTGGCGGCCTGGCAAAAGACCGGCGCCGACGGCTACGTGCGTTGGGCGGAAGCCTTCACCCATGCCCTGCAACTCAATTCAACGCCGCTTGATGTCGCCGAGATTTTCAAAAAACAGATGGGCGGCCACCCGCGTGCCTGGATTTTTACCTCGGCCACCTTGGCAGTGCAGGGCAAGTTTCACCATTACTGTAGTGAGCTCGGCCTCGGCGAGCCGGAATCGGCTTGCTGGGAAAGCCCCTTCGATTACGGCACTCAGGCCATGCTTTACGCGCCGCTTGGCATGCCGGAACCCAATTCCTACGGCTACACCGATGCCGTAGTTGATGCGGCTTTTCCGGCGGTGATTGCCGCTAATGGCGGTGCGTTTTTCCTGTGCACCAGCCTGCGCGCGATGCGCCGCACGCATGAGCTGATCAAGGCGCGGCTGGAAGACGAAGGCCATGATTTGCCGTTGCTGATGCAGGGCGAGGGCAGCAAAAATGAGTTGCTGGAGCGCTTCCGCCGTTTGGGCAATGCCGTATTGGTCGGCAGCCAGAGTTTCTGGGAAGGCGTTGATGTGCGCGGCGAGGCGCTGTCGCTGGTCGTTATCGACAAGATTCCCTTCGCGCCGCCCGATGATCCGGTGCTCTCGGCGCGTATTGAGCAAATGAAGCAGCAGGGGCGTAATGCCTTCATGGAATACCAGTTGCCGCGTGCCGTGATCAACGTCAAGCAGGGGGCGGGGCGGCTGATTCGCGACGAAACGGATCGCGGCGTGCTGATGATTTGCGATCCACGACTTTTATCAAAGCCTTATGGTCGTCGCGTGTGGCAAAGTCTGCCACCGATGAAGCGCACCAAAGAACTTTCCGATGTCATTAATTTCTTCGCCAGCCGATGAATCAAATTTTTGAACAAATGCGCCAGGCACAGCCGCAGTTTTTCTCCGCTGCGGATGTTTCTGTGGCCGCCAAAACCCGTGACGAAATTTCCGAGTTGGTCAGCACCATCGAATCGGTGATCGCCATGCCTGCCTACCAAACCCAGGCGCTGGCCCGGGCGCCAGAAATGGCCCAACTGCCGGCCAAGGCGCTCGGTGTTTTTTATGGCTACGACTTTCACCTTGCTGCCGATGGCCCCAAGCTGATCGAAATCAACACCAATGCCGGTGGCGGACTGCTCAATGCCTATTTGCTGGCGGCGCACGGCAGAGCCGAGGAGGGCGCCTTGCTGTTGCAAGCCTTTCTCGCGATGTTCTGCGAAGAGTGGCAACTTGAGCGCGGTGATGCACCGCTCAAGCGAATTGCGATTGTCGACGAAAATCCGACAGCGCAGTTTTTGGCGCCGGAATTTGAACTTTTCCGCCAACTTTTTAGCGCCAACGGGATTGATGCCGTCGTCGCCGATCCCGGCGAATTTACCCAAGACGGCAATCGTTTGCTGCATAAAGGCGAGCCGATAGACATGATCTATAACCGGCTGACCGATTTTTCACTGGATCTTACGGTCAACGCCAAAATTCGCTCGGTTTTTGCAGCCGGCGGCGTTGTGCTCACCCCGCATCCACGCGGTCATGCGCTCTATGCGGATAAACGCAACCTGATGCAGCTTTCTGACGAAGCTGCCTTGCTTGAAATGGGCGTGCCGGAAGCCAGCCGCCGCATTTTGCTCAAGGGCGTGCCGCGCACGGTGATGGTTCAGCCTGAAGCTGGCGAGCGCTTCTGGGCTGAGCGCAAGCGCTGGTTCTTCAAACCGCCCGCCGGCTTTGGCAGCCGCGCCGCCTACCGGGGTGACAAATTGACCAAGCGCGTTTTTGAAGAAATCCTGAATGGTGGCTACATTGCTCAGGAAGTCGTACCGCCCTCGGAGCACACTGTACTTCTCCCTCCCCTTCAAGGGGGTGAAGGCGGGGTTTCGCAGAGCAACGCTCTGTGCCGCCTGAACGGGCAGGCCATGCAAGGCCTGCCCTCCGGCTGGGGTGGGGATGGGTCAAGTAAATCAGCCAGTACAACCCATCCCCCTCCTAACCTCCCCCTTGAAGGGGGAGGGACTGTTGTCATGAAAGCCGATATTCGCGCTTTCGTCTATCAGGCCAAAATTCAACTGTTGATTGCCCGCCTTTACCAAGGCCAAACCACCAATTTCCGTACCCCCGGCGGCGGTTTTGCCCCGGTTTTTGTCGATTGATTACGCAAAGTTTCACTATGAAAGTTTTTGGTATCGCCGGCTATTCCGGCTCCGGCAAGACCACCTTGCTGGAAAAATTGATTCCCCAATTTACTGCCCGTGGCCTGAAAGTCTCGGTCATCAAGCACGCCCACCACGGTTTTGATATTGATCGGCCAGGCAAGGACTCCTACCGCCACCGCGAAGCTGGGGCGACTGAAGTGCTGCTTTCGTGCAACGACCGCTGGGCCTTGATGCACGAGCGGCGCGATGAAGGCGAAATCTCGCTTGATGAGTTGATTTCCCGGCTCGCCCCTTGCGATCTCGTCCTGATCGAAGGCTTCAAGCAGGAACCGGTGCCCAAGCTGGAAGTCTATCGTCCGGAAAACGGCAAACCGCCGCTCTTCCCCGAGCGCAGCGACATTGTGGCGCTGGCCACCGATGATGGGATCGAAACCACGTTGCCCAAATTGCCCTTGAATAATGTCGGTGCGATGGCCGATTTTGTAATGAATTACCTCCAATTGCAGGAGCGCCCATGCTGAGTTTTGAACAAGCCCTCGAAAAATTGCTTTCCGCCGCCCAACCGGTCGAGGAAATCCGCTCCTTGCCGCTGACGGCTGCTGCCGGACGAGTTCTGGCCGCGCCACAGCAGTCGACCGTCGCCTCGCCGCCGCTTGATAACTCGGCAATGGATGGTTACGCCGTGCGCCTGGCTGATGTAACGGTAGCCGGCGTTTGCTTGCCAGTCAGCCAGCGCATACCTGCCGGCACGGTGGGTACGCCACTGCTACCCGGCACTGCCGCGCGAATTTTCACCGGCGCCCCGGTGCCAGTCGGTGCCGATGCGGTGGTGATGCAAGAACGTTGTGAACATGGTGAAAGTGGGGTAGTGATCAACCATGTGCCGCGTGCCAACGAAAATATTCGCCGCGCCGGTGAAGACATCGCAGTCGGCGATCAAATTCTCGCAGCCGGCATCAAACTCCGCCCGCAGGACATTGCGCTGGCCGCTTCAGCCGGCTTGCCGGAGTTGCCGGTCTATCGCCGCCTGCGCGTCGGCGTTTTCTTTACCGGTGACGAACTGGTGCAGCCCGGCGAGCCATTGCCGCCGGGTGCCATCTACAACTCCAACCGCTACGCCTTGCGTGCCTTGCTCGAAGGCCTGGGCTGCGAGGTGCGCGATCTTGGCACCGTGCCGGACAATCTGGCCGCCACCCGCGATGCCTTGCGTCGGGCCGCCGCCGATAACGATTTGATCATCACCAGCGGCGGCGTTTCGGTCGGTGAGGAGGATCACGTCAAACCCGCCGTTGAAGCCGAAGGTCAGCTCGATATGTGGAAAATCGCCATCAAGCCGGGCAAGCCGCTGGCCTTTGGCGAAGTGCGCCGCGAAGGTGGCAAGGCCTGGTTTATCGGCCTGCCAGGCAATCCGGTATCGGCCATTGTGACCTTCCTGATCATGGTTCGCCCCTTCGTTTTGCGATTGCAAGGGGTTGCCAACGTGACACCGCGCGCTTTCAATCTGCGGGCCGATTTCGACTGGCTACGCCCGGATGTTCGCGCTGAATTTCTGCGTGTCCGGCTGAACGATAGCGGCGCAGCTGAACTCTACGCCAACCAAGGTTCCGGCGTCGTCACCTCGCTGTGCTGGGGCGATGGTCTGATCATTAATCCGCCGGCTCAAGCCATTCACAACGGTGATAGCGTGCGCTTCGTGCCATTTTCGGAACTGCTGTCATGAGCATCAAGGTGCTTTACTTTGCCGGCTTGCGCGAAGAATTTGGTTGCGCGGGCGAAAGCGTTGATCTGCCGGACGGCGTGGCAAATGTTGCCGCCTTGCGCGATCATTTAGTCGCCAATGGACGCGGCGCGCTGGCCACTGCCAAAAATCTCCGTTGTGCCGTCAATCAGGAAATGGCCAGCGCCGATGCTGTGCTCAAGGCGGGTGACGAGGTGGCCTTTTTTCCGCCCGTAACAGGAGGTTGACCGTGACAGTTCGCGTTCAGGAAGCTGATTTTGATCTGGGTGCCGAATTGGCTGCCTTGCGTGCGGGCGATACGCGAATCGGCGCACTGGCCAGTTTTGTCGGCCTGGTGCGCGACCTCAATGATGGCAGTGCAGTTTCGGAAATGACCCTGGAGCACTATCCTGGCATGACTGAAAAAGCGCTGGAGGCCATTGTCGTTGAGGCCAAAACTCGCTGGGATATATACGGCACCTTGGTTATCCATCGCGTCGGCCCACTCAAGCCTTGCGATCAAATTGTGCTGGTTGCGGTGACCAGCGCCCACCGTGGCGAAGCTTTTGCGGCTTGCGAATTTATCATGGATTACCTCAAAACTCGCGCCCCGTTCTGGAAGCGCGAAGCCACGCCGGACGGCGCGCGCTGGGTGGATGCGCGTGAAAGTGATGATTCAGCGGCGACGCGCTGGCAGCAATAAAAAGGGAGGCGCCTGGCCTCCCCGTGTAACCCGTTTTGGCTGATGCTCAAGTCCTGAAACGCGCTACCGTCTCATGTAGCGAAGCGGAAAGCGAATGCAGCGAGCGCGCCGCGTCGGCGGTGTGGCGGACGGCAACGGCGCTTTCTTCCGACATTTGGGCGATGGTTTCCAACTGTTGGGCAATCTGGTTGCCCGCCGCGCTTTGCTCAGAAATCGAACCGGAAATGTCGTTGACCACAGCAGTGACCCGCAAGGCACCGTCGCGAATGCGGTTGATGGAATCTGCCGCCTTGTTGGCCAGTTCAACCCCGTTACTGACCTGAGAAACCCCCGCCTGCATGCTGCTGACGGCGCTGCGCGTACCGTTTTGAATCTTGGAAACCATGCCGCCAATTTCGGTCGTGGACAGGCTGGTGCGTTCGGCCAGCTTGCGTACTTCGTCGGCCACCACCGCAAAGCCGCGCCCTTGTTCGCCGGCACGCGCCGCCTCAATCGCGGCGTTGAGTGCCAGCAGGTTGGTCTGGTCGGCGATTTCCTTGATGGTATTTACAATGGAAGTTATCTGGTCAGACTGCCGGCCCAAGTCTTCAACAATGGCAGAAGAAGACTGTACCGCATCAGAAATCTTGCGCATTTCGGTGGCGGCGTTGTGGATGACTGCTGCACCGTCCTCCGAAATGGCGCCGGCCTCCTGTGAAATACTATGCGCCTCACTGGCGTTTTCCTTGACCTGATCAATGCTGACGGCCATTTCCTCGACCGAAGCGGCCATCGACGTGGCCGCATCGCTTTGTTGCCGCGCTCGGTCAGCGACTTCCTCCGAAGCGTGGAGCAACTGATCGGCGGCTGAGGAGACTTGTTCCGCATTATTGATGATGCTGGAAATCATGGTGCGCAGGGTTTCCTGCATCATGCTGATATTGGCTAGCAGGCTATTTTTATCACTGGCTGCACAATTGACCGGCGTAGCCAGATCACCGGCAGCGATACGGCGAGTCACCTCAGATGCTACGCTGGGGTCGCCGCCCAGGGTGTTGATGATGTTGCGCGAAACCAGCATCAGCGACAAACCAATAAAGCCGCTGATCCCCAAGCCCCAAAGCAGAAGTTTGATCGCATCGGCACGAAATTTGGCATCTACATCGTCAATGTAAATACCCGAACCGATGACCCAGCCCCAAGGTTGGAAACCCATGACGTAGGAAATTTTCGGCACACCTTCTTCAGAACCCGGTTTCGGCCACAAATAGTCTACGAAGCCAGCCCCCTTGGCTTTGACCACGTTGTTAAATTCGGTGAACAGAAACTTGCCATTTTTGTCCTTGAGTTGATCCAGTTTTTTGCCGTCCAGTTCAGGCTTGATCGGATGCATGACCATCAGATCGGCCATATCGTTGATCCAGAAATATTCAACCTTGTCGTAGCGCATATCGCGGATGGCGGTCATGGCTGCCTTTTTGGCATCATCCATGGACATCGTCCCATCCCGTGCGGCTTTCTCAAAATGGGCAGCTGTGGCGTGGGCAACTTCGACCAGGTTGCGCACCTTGACCTGGCGATCGTCCAACATCTGGCTCTTGCCACTGACCAGCAGTACGGTAAAAAGTATCAACAATGCAGCGATGGTCGCTACGGTCATCGCGATCAGTTTTCCCCGTAAAGACATGCCCTGAATCATTTTCCACTCCTGTGCGTTTGGTACAACTTAAGTCATAGTGTTTTTCGCACAATCATACTCGTGACACAAATTGAAAAGCCACAAAGTTTATAGGGCATTCTTGAAATTACGCTGTTTGTCCGCATCTATCCGCTATCAAAACATTCGTTATCGGAGATCCGCATGAGACTCGACAAACTCACCACCAAGTTTCAACAGGCACTGGCTGACGCACAGAGTCTGGCCGTTGGCGGCGATCAGCAATTCATTGAGCCGCCACATTTATTGCTGGCCTTGATCAATCAGGACGATGGCGGCACCAGTTCTTTGCTCTCCCGTGCTGGCGTCAATCTGCCTGGCTTGAAGCGCGATCTTGAGCAGGCGCTGACGCGTTTGCCGCAGGTGCAAGGACATGGCGGCGAGGTCACCATTGGCCGTGATCTGACCAATCTCCTGAATCTGACCGACAAGGAGGCACAGAAACGTGGCGATCAGTTCATCGCCAGCGAAATGTTCCTGCTCGCCATTTGTGAGGACAAGAACGAGACGGGCCGTATAGCTAAACAACATGGTTTGAGCCGCAAGTCGATTGAAGCGGCAATCATGGCGGTGCGCGGCGGGCAGGGCGTT
Organism: Rhodocyclaceae bacterium; assembly: GCA_028687645.1. Taxonomy (GTDB): domain Bacteria; phylum Pseudomonadota; class Gammaproteobacteria; order Burkholderiales; family Rhodocyclaceae; genus Azonexus. The sequence goes on along the minus strand of JAQTZQ010000008.1, from coordinate 7,753 downwards.
GATTCGCAAGAGGCCGAAGGCCAGCGCGAAACACTGAAGAAATATTGTATTGACCTGACCGAGCGCGCCGCCCAGGGCAAACTCGACCCGGTGATTGGCCGCGACGACGAAATCCGCCGTGCGATTCAGATTTTGCAGCGCCGTACCAAGAACAACCCGGTGCTGATCGGTGAGCCGGGCGTTGGCAAAACTGCCATTGTTGAAGGGCTGGCCCAGCGCATCATCAACGATGAAGTGCCGGAAACGCTCAAGGGCAAAAAAGTCCTGGTGCTGGACATGGCCGGGCTGCTCGCCGGTGCCAAGTATCGCGGTGAGTTCGAGGAACGGCTTAAGGCGGTGCTCAAGGAAGTCTCGCAGGAAGCCGGGCAGATCATTCTGTTTATTGACGAACTGCACACCATGGTCGGCGCGGGTAAGGCCGAAGGGGCGATTGACGCCGGCAATATGCTCAAGCCAGCGCTGGCGCGGGGCGAGTTGCACTGCATCGGTGCGACGACGCTGAACGAATACCGCAAATACATCGAGAAAGATGCGGCGCTCGAACGGCGCTTCCAGAAGGTGCTGGTCGATGAGCCGTCGGTTGAGTCGACAATCGCCATCCTGCGCGGCTTGCAGGAGAAATACGAACTGCACCACGGCGTCGATATTACCGACCCGGCGATTGTTGCCGCCGCCGAGTTGTCGCACCGCTACATTACCGACCGTTTCTTGCCGGATAAGGCCATTGACCTGATCGACGAAGCCGCTGCGCGCGTCAAGATGGAAATTGACTCCAAGCCGGAGGTGATGGACAAGCTGGATCGCCGCATTATTCAGTTGAAGATTGAGCGTGAAGCGGTCAAGCGCGAAAAGGATGAAGCGTCGAGAAAGCGCTTCGGGTTGATTGAGGAAGAAATCGCCAAGCTGGGCAAGGAATATTCTGATCTGGAAGAAATCTGGAAGGCTGAAAAGGCACAGGTTCAAGGTTCCGCCCACATCAAGGAAGAAATTGACAAGATCAAGGCCGAAATTGCCAAGCTGCAACGCGAGGGCAAGCTCGATAAAGTGGCTGAGCTGCAATACGGCAAGCTGCCGCAGCTTGATGCCCAACTCAAAGCGGCTGAAAAGGCGAGCGAGGGCGAGCAGAAGAAAAACAAGCTGCTGCGCACGCAAGTGGGTGCCGAAGAGATTGCCGAGGTGGTCAGCCGCGCCACCGGCATTCCTGTCAGTAAGATGATGCAGGGCGAGCGCGAGAAGTTGCTGAAGATGGAAGAACGCCTGCACAAGCGCGTCGTCGGGCAGGACGAAGCGGTGCGCCTGGTCGGCGATGCGATTCGCCGCTCGCGGGCCGGCTTGTCTGACCCAAATCGCCCTTACGGCTCTTTCCTATTCCTCGGCCCGACCGGGGTTGGCAAGACTGAGCTGTGCAAGGCGCTGGCCGAGTTCATGTTTGATGCGGAAGATCATTTGATCCGCATCGACATGAGCGAGTTTATGGAGAAACACTCAGTCGCCCGCCTGATCGGCGCGCCGCCCGGCTATGTTGGTTATGAAGAAGGTGGTTACCTGACAGAGGCAGTACGCCGCAAACCGTACAGCGTGATTCTGCTCGATGAAGTTGAAAAGGCGCATCCGGATGTGTTCAACGTCCTGCTGCAGGTGCTGGACGATGGGCGGATGACCGATGGCCAGGGGCGCACGGTCGACTTCAAAAACACGGTGATTGTCATGACCTCCAATCTCGGTAGTCAAATGATCCAGCAGATGTCGGGCAACGATTACGGTGTGATCAAAATGGCGGTGATGGCCGAGGTTAAAACCTACTTCCGGCCTGAATTCATCAACCGCATTGATGAAGTAGTCGTCTTCCATGCGCTGTCTGAAAAGCACATCGCCGGTATCGCTAAAATTCAGTTGGGCTATCTGGAGAAACGTCTGGCGCAGCTCGATATGGGCATTGTGGTCAGCGACAGCGCGCTGGCCGAACTGGCGCAAGCCGGCTTTGACCCGGTGTTTGGTGCGCGGCCACTCAAGCGCGCGATTCAGCAGCAGATCGAAAACCCGCTGGCCAAAGCCATCCTCGAAGGCAAATTTGCCGCCAAGGATGTGATTCAAGTCAGTTGCGACAACGGGGTGATGCGCTTTGCCAAATAAGGCGTTTGACGATTGGCGGCAGGCGCGGCAACAAGCGCTTGCCGCTCCTGACAGCTGGCTCGGCATGGCCGGCTTGTTTTGGCTCGAAGCCGGCCAGAACCGGGTTGGCAGCGCGCCGGATTCAACCGTGCGCCTGCCTGACGGGCCAGCGCATCGGGGAGATTTGTCGGTGCGCGATGGCAGCGTTTTCTGGCAACCGTTCGATGGGGAAGAAGTCGAGTTACAAACGGATCGCCTCGGGCAGCCTGCTACGGTCAACCATGAAAATTGGTCATTTTTTGTCGTTGACCGTGACAACCGCCTCGCCGCTCGCCTGCGCGACACGGATTGGGCCAGCAAACGCCCCTTTGCCGGGCTGGACACCTTTGACTACGCCCCCGGGTGGCGACTCAGCGCTGACTGGCAAACCCTGACGCCAGCGCTGACCATGGATGTGCCCACCGTGACCGGCGAGCTCAAAAGCGTGCTGGTTGAGCATCAAGCGGTGTTTGCGGTCGGCGGGCAAAGCGTTGCCTTGTTACCCATGTCAGTCAGCGACAGCGAAGTATTTTTCGTCTTCCGCGACCGCAGCAGCGGCAAGGAAACCTACGGCGCCGGGCGCTTTCTGAAGGCAAATCTTGCGGTCGACGGCAAAATTACCTTGGATTTTAATTTCGCCTTCAACCCGCCCTGCGCCTTTACGCCATTTGCGCTGTGCCCGCTTCCTCCGCCGGAAAACTGGTTGCCATTTGCGGTGCCAGCGGGGGAGAAAAAGCCCGCCGGCCCATCCGCTGTTACCCGGCAGCCGGTGAGCGGCTCAACAGCTCCTTGCGAATAGCATTTAGCGCCTGGCTTGCTTTTGCGCGGTTTTCAGCGCCCATGCGCAGCATGATTCGCTGCCCGGCTGAACGCGCCTCCAGTGCCGTGTCGGCATAGGTATAAAGCACCTTTGGTTGCGCCAGCGCAATCGGCGGCGCCACATCGGGGGTGGCCAGCAGGTCATCAATCGCCTCGATCAGCCGGTCATTGAAAAAGCCGTCGGGGTAGCCCAGCTCACGGTAGGCCTTTTGGAACACCGGATAGAAACTGACATACATATCGACCAATCGCTGCGCATCAATGGTAAGCAAAATCTCCAGATAGCTGACGTAACGCTGGTCATTGGCCACCGCAATGCTCAGCTGGCTGTCATGACGCTCAACCAAAAAAGCGCCGGCAACCGGCTTGACCGGCATCATCTTGGACAGCGGCTGATGACGCGGCAGATTGTCGATAGTCGCGACAAAGCGGCGGATCATCTGATCAGAATAAAAAAAGCTTTTCAGCGATTTCTCCCCGAACAACTTGGCCAGCGCCTGCTTGTACCGCGTGTCGCTTTTCTCGATATCAGGCGGTGGCGCCTGGGCTGCCGAAGGATCGACAGCGATAATCGGATGTTGCTCAATCGGCACGGGTGGCGGCGCTACCTCGGCAGCGACGGGAGCCGGTGGCGGTGGTGGCAAAACTGCGACTTGTTCAGATGCTGGCTCTTCCGGTTTGTACAGCCAGAATGCAACACCAAGCGCCAAAGCGACGACGACACCAACGAGTAAAACCAACTTCTTTCCCATTGAAAACCCCTTTCAAGAGATCGAGTTACGTTACAAACATGAATCCAGAACAGCACATTGAGGCCCAAGTCTAAACCCTTGCGGCAGGCGAGCCTATTCCTGGCTTCAACGAAATGGCTGAAATTCGGGTGGTTTTAATGACCATGGAGATTGAGCGCCATCGGCTATCGCTTGTTGTCCGGCAAGGGTCAGGAAGGCGTCTTGTCATCTTCACCAGCATTACACTGGTTCAAATGGCATAATTACCCAATTACAAAGCCATAATAACCAAGGGGGTGGTTTTGGCGTCACTGATACCAGCTGTTGGCGTTTGCGTTTCGCGAATGACCAGCGGCGAGAAGCGTTTTGCCTACCGTCTTGAACAAAAGCTCGAAGACGACTGGCTGCTCTGGTACGACGTACCCCTCGGGCCGCGCAACGTGCATCCCGACTTTGTGGTCTTCAACCCGCGCCGCGGCTTGCTGGTGCTGGAGGTCAAGGACTGGAAGCTCGACACCCTCCGCGACATCGACCGCCAGAGCGCCAGCATCCTCACCGCCAACGGCCTCAAACGCGTCGCCAACCCGCTCGAACAAGCTCGGCAATACGCCCACGAAGTCAGCAATCTGCTGCAACGCGACCCGCAGCTCACCATCAACAGCGGGCGCATGAAAGGCACGCTGCTCTTCCCGTGGAGCTACGGCGTCGTCCTCGCCAACATCAGCCGCAAGCAATTCGACAGCACCAACCTCGGCGAAGTCATTGAGCCGCAGCGCGTCATCTGTCAGGATGAAATGACCGAAAGCGTCGATGCCGAAGCCTTTCAGGAACGCCTGTGGGGCATGCTCCCCTTCACCCGCAGCGTGCCGCTCGCCCTGCCGCAGATCGACCGCATCCGCTGGCACCTGTTTCCCGAAATCCGCATCGCCGCGCCGATACAAAACAGCCTGTTCGACGATCAGGCGCCGGAAATTCCCGACATCGTCCGCGTCATGGATATTCAGCAGGAACAACTCGCCCGCAGCCTCGGCGAAGGCCACCGCGTCATTCACGGCGTCGCCGGCAGCGGCAAGACGCTGATCCTCGGCTATCGCGCCGAGCACCTCGCCAAGGTCTGCGCCAAGCCCATCCTCATCCTCTGCTATAACCGCACCCTCGCCAAACGGCTGGCCTGCACCATCGCCGCCAAAGGGCTGGCCGACAAAGTGCTGGTGCACACCTTCCACCAATGGTGCCGGGCACAACTGGTCGCCTACAACGCCGGCCTGCCGGAAAAAACCGGCGACGACAATTTTTACGCCGCTGATCTGGTCGACCGCATCATTCGTGCCGTAGACGCCAACATCATCCCCGCCGGCCAGTACGACGCCGTGATGATCGACGAAGGCCACGACTTCCAGCCCGAATGGCTCAAGCTCGTCGCCCAGATGGTCAACCCGAGCACCAATTCGCTGCTCGTCCTCTACGACGACGCCCAATCTATCTACGGCCGCGAAAAGCGCGGCAAGCTCAGCTTCAAGAGCCTCGGCATCCAGGCCCAGGGCCGCACCACCATCCTCAAGATCAACTACCGCAACACCCAGGAAGTGCTCGAACTGGCCAGCGGTATCGCCAGCGAACTGCTCAAACCCAGCGCCTCGGACGAAGACAGCGTACCGCTCGTCGCCCCCATCAGCGCCGGCCGCCACGGCCCCAAACCGCTTCTCATCAAACTGCCGAGCCTTCAGGAAGAAGCCAACTACATCGCCAAGCACCTCAAGGAAGCCCACAAAACCGGCACCCCGTGGAGCGACATGGCCGTGATCTACCGCGACTACAGCATCGGCAAACCGGTGCTCGCCACGCTACGCCGTGCCGGCATTCCGGTGACTTACCAGGACGACATCACCTTTGCGGAGAAGGAAGACACCGTGAAATTCCTGACTATGCACAGCTGCAAGGGGCTGGAGTTTCCGCTGGTGGCGATTCCGGGGGCAGGGCGGGCGGTGGATGAAAGGCGGAAGGATGAAGAGGCGCGGTTGTTGTATGTGGCGATGACGCGGGCTACGCGGGAGTTGGTGGTGGTTGGCGAAAAAGTCTCGGACTGACTTGACTAAGATAACCTTAGAATTACCCTCAAAATATGTCACGGTCGAAAAAATAAGTCGGTAGAAGCCTTGAGTTAGGAGTGAAGAGCAATGCAAATTGAATCGATTCGTTTGAAAAATTTCCGTGCTTTCAAGGATGTAACCTTGAAGAACATACCTCGTTTCTGTGTTTTGGTTGGCGCTAACGGAACCGGAAAAAGCACTCTATTCTCCGTGTTTGCCTTTTTACGTGACGCGATGACCACTAATGTAACGGCAGCACTAGGTCGGTTGGGCGGCAGTCGCGGGCTCGCAGAGGTACGGAGCCGCGGCACGAAAGGGCCATTGGAGATCGAGATAAAGCTGCGGACAACGTTGTCCGAGGGGCGATCTCGATTGATTACCTATGTGTTGCACATTGATGCAATGGATGGTCGGCCTACGGTGGTGAGGGAAATTCTGCAATATCGCCGTGGTAGCGGTGGCAAGCCGTGGCGTTTCCTCGATTTTTCCAACGGTAGTGGCGAAGCTGTAACTAACGAACTGGATTCAGTTGCCGACGAAAAAGACCTTAAACGTGAGCAGCAAACGCTGAAAAGTCCAGATATCTTGGCAATCAAGGGATTGGCACAGTTTGAACGTTTTCCGGCCGTAGTCGCTTTGGGCAACCTGATCGAAAACTGGCACTTGTCCGACTTTCACATCAGTCGTGCGCGACCAGAAGCTGAAGCCGGCTACGCCGAACATCTATCACGTGAGGGCGAAAATCTTTCGCTGGTCGTGGAATATCTGCATCGGCATCACCCGGCAGTCTTTAAAGACATTCTTGATCGATTGCAGCGGCGCGTGCCAGGCGTTACTCAAGTTGAGGCAAAAACAACAGAAGAAGGGCGGGTTTTGTTGAAATTTCAGGATGGCGCCTTTGAAGACCCTTTTCTGGCACGCTACGTTTCAGACGGAACGATCAAGATGCTCGCCTATTTGGTGCTGCTATATGACCCAACCCCGCATCCGCTGCTATGTGTTGAAGAGCCTGAAAACCAACTTTATCCTTCATTGCTTTGGGATTTGGCCGAGGAATTCCGGGCATACGCAGAACGCGGGGGGCAAGTTTTTGTTACAACTCACTCTCCGGATTTTCTCAATGCAGTTGGACTTGAAGAAGTTTTCTGGTTAGTCAAGGAAGGTGGCTATACCACCGTCCACAGAGCAACGGACGATGAGCAACTCCGCGCTTATATGGCGGAAGGCGACCAAATGGGATATTTGTGGAAGCAAGGCCTGTTCCTCGGTGCAAACCCATGATTGAGAATTTGGTTTTCTTTCTTGAAGAGCCATCTGCAGCTGACTTCCTGAAAGGCTTGCTGCCGGCAATCTTACCGATCAGGATCACACCTCATTTCATTGTCTTTGAAGGCAAGCAAGATCTGGAAAAACAACTGATTCGCCGAATGCGAGGCTGGCTAAGACCAAATTCCCGTTTTATCGTTATGCGCGATCAGGATAGCGGGGATTGCACAATAATCAAGAATCGCTTGATTGCTTTTTGTTCTGAAGCAGGAAAACCGGAAGCGGTAGTCCGAATTGCATGCAGAGAGCTGGAAAGCTTTTTCGTCGGAGACTGGCAAGCGATTGCCGACGCATTTGGTAAACCATCTCTTGCTACTCATGACAAAACGGCAAAATATCGTATTCCCGATGAACTCGGGAGTCCGTCAGTTGAAATCAAAAGAATCATTCCTGACTATCAAAAACGAGATGGCGCACGCCGAATAACTCCTCATTTGCGACCAGAGCGCAATCGTTCGAATAGTTTTCAGGTTTTGTATAGAACTCTTTGTCAGGCAGTTGAATAACACTTAACCCGGATCTTGCACAAATAGGGCGAATAACGCGATAAGTATTTGATAAAATTGGAGTTATCGAGAAACCAATTCGTAAAAAATGCCTACCTGTATTCGCCCAGCCTTGAATTCTACGCCGGAA
>JAQTZQ010000121.1 GCA_028687645.1 Rhodocyclaceae bacterium | reverse complement strand
CCTCGCCCCCGGCGCACCGGTCAAGGTCAGCGAGCCGAAGCCCGCAGCTGCGCCGACTCCTGCGCCGGCCCCAGCCAAGTAAGCGGGAGCCAACCATGTTCTCGCATTTCTTTATCGACCGGCCGATCTTCGCCGCCGTCATCTCGATCATCATATCCATCGCTGGCGGCGTCGCGATGATGGCCCTGCCGATTGCCCAGTTCCCGGATATCTCGCCGCCGCAGATCACGGTCAGCGCCAACTACCCCGGCGCCGATGCCAGCACCGTTGCACAAAATATCGGCGCGCCCATCGAAAATCAGGTGAATGGCGCCGACAACATGATCTACATGTCGTCGACCAGCTCGGCGACTGGCAATTACAGCCTCAACGTTTATTTCAACATCGGCACCAACGTGGATCTGGCGCAGGTTGATGTGCAAAACCGCGTCAATGCCGCCATGCCGCTACTGCCGCAAAGTGTTTCGCAGCAGGGCGTTCAGGTTCAAAAACGCAGCGCCTCCTTCCTGATGCTGATTGCGCTGTATTCCGAAGACGGGCGTTACGACGAGGATTTCGTCGGCAATTACACCAATATTTATGTGCTGGATGCGATCAAGCGCTTGCCGGGTGCTAATCAGGCATCGATTTTTGGCGTCGTCGATTCCGCCATGCGCATCTGGTTGTCACCGGACCGCATGGCCGCGCTGGGCATTACCGCCTCCGATATTTCCAACGCCGTTTCCCAGCAGAACAACCAGTTCGCCGTTGGCCGCATCGGCCAGTCACCGACGCCGCAAGCAGTGCAGCAGACTTTCCCGGTGACCACCAGCGGCCGGATGACCGAACCCGCGCAGTTCGAAAACATCATCCTGCGCACCGATTCAAAAGGCACCTCGATTGTCCGCCTCAAGGACGTCGCGCGCGCCGACCTCGGGCGCAAGGATTACTCGCTGCGCAATGTGTACAACGGCAAGAAGGCGACGATGATCGCCGTCTATCAGCAGCCTGGCGCCAATGCGCTGGCGGTTTCCAAAGAGGTCAATGCGACCATGGAAACCCTGGCCAAGAGCTTTCCTGCCGGCGTCAAATACGAAATCGCGATGGACACCACGCGCTTCGTTCAGGCCTCGATCGATGAGGTGGTGCACACCTTTTTTGAAGCCGTCGTACTGGTTGTCTTCGTCGTTTTCCTCTTCCTGCAAAGCTTGCGCCTGACCATCATCCCGACCATTGCGGTACCGATTTCGATGCTCGGCACCTTCATCGGCATGCTGCTGCTCGGCTACTCGATCAACATGCTGACCCTGTTCGGGATGATTCTCGCCATCGGCATCGTCGTCGATGACGCCATCGTCGTGATCGAAAATACCGAACGCAACATGACCGAATTTGGACTGTCACCGAAGGAAGCCGCCAAGCGCGCGATGACCGAAGTCAGCGGGCCGGTGATTGCCATCGTGCTGGTGCTCTGCGCGGTCTTTATCCCGGTCGCCTTCCTCAGCGGCATGACTGGCCTGCTCTATAAACAGTTCGCCGTTACCGTGGCGATCTCGGTAGTTTTCTCCGGCATCGTCGCGCTGACCCTTTCGCCGGCCCTCGCCGCCCTGCTCCTGAAGCCGCATCATGGCGAAAAGCACGGCTTTTTCAAGGCTTTCGATGCTGGTTTCGAGAAAGTCACCAATGGCTACGTCAAAGGCGTCGTCAGCTTCATCAACAAGCCCAAACTCCCGCTGCTGACCTTCCTCGCCCTGTGCTTTGGTGGCGTCATGCTGTTCAAAACCATCCCTTCGGCCTTCGTGCCACAGGAGGATCAAGGCTACATTTTCGTGCCTTACTTCCTGCCCGACGCGGCCAGTCTGGATCGCACCGGCGAGGTCGGGGCGCGGGCGGCCGAGTTCATGCAGAAGCATCCGGCAGTCGCCAACGTCAGCCAGATCAATGGTTATTCGCTGATCGACGGACAGTACAAAACCAGTACCGGCGTGCTTTTCGTTTCGCTCAAGGATTTTGAGGAACGCAAAGACCCGGCCTTGCGCGCACCGGCTTTGATCAAGGCAGCGGCAGCCGATTACAGCCAGATTCAGGAAGGCGTTGCGCTACCGATCAATCCGCCATCCATCCCCGGTTTGGGTGTCACTTCCGGCTTCGAGATGTGGTTGCAGCAAAAAGGCAGTGGCAGTTACGGTCAACTGGTAGAAACGATGAAAAAAGTGGTCGCCAAAGCCAAGGAACGCCCCGAACTGCGTGGCGTTTCAGCCACCGCCAGCGCCAACAGCCGGCAATTGCTGGTCGATGTCGACCGCGACAAGGCAGAAACCCTGGGTGTGCCGGTGCAGGACATTTACAACAGCCTGCAAACCCTGTTCGGCTCGATGTACGTCAGCCAGTTTCCCAAGGATTCCCGGCTCTGGCAGGTGATTTTGCAAGCTGAACCCGGTTTCCGCCTGAAACCGGAAGACATCCAGCACATTTATGTGCGCACCCGTGAGGGCAAGATGGTGCCGCTCTCGGCGGTGGTGCAGTCGCGCTATGTCACTGGCCCCGATCTGGTCACGCGCTTCAACAACTATCCGGCGGTCAAAATCACCGGCTCCGCCGCCCCCGGCTTCAGCTCCGGTCAGGCGCTTGATGCCATTGAAGAAATCACCAAAGAGCTGATGCCACCCGGCTACGGCTATGAATGGGCCGGCGAAGCACGCGAAGAAAAGTCAGCCGGCAGCACGTCGACCATTGCCTTTGTCTTCGGCCTGATCTTCGTCTTCCTGATACTCGCCGCGCAATACGAAAGCTGGTCGCTGCCCTTCGGCGTCATTCTTGCCGTGCCGTTTGCGCTGGTCGGCGCGCTGACCGCCATCCTGCTACGCGGCATTCCCAACGACGTTTATTTCCAGATCGGCCTGATTACGTTGATTGCACTGGCCGCCAAAAACGCCATTCTGATCTTCGAATTCGCCGTCATGCTGCGCGAGGAAGGTAAATCCTTTGCCGAAGCGGCGACCGAATCGGCGCGCCTGCGACTGCGGCCAATCACCATGACCTCCTTCGCCTTCATCCTCGGCGTCGTGCCGCTCGCCATCGCCTCCGGCGCATCGGCCAACAGCCGCCACTCAATCGGCACCGGCGTCATCGGCGGCATGCTCGGGGCGACGGTGATCGCCGTCTTCTTCATCCCGATGTTCTTTGTATTGCTCGGCAAATTCTCCGAACGCTTCAGCAAGAAAGCGGAGGACAAAGCATGAAACGCAACGCCCTTTCCGCTCTTGTCGCCTTGCTCCTGGCTGGCTGCGCCGTCGGCCCCGACTATGAGCGCCCAAGCGTTTCGACCCCGGAGGCCTGGCGCAGTGGAACAGCCTTGCCCGCCAGCGAGAAGCCGGAAGAACTCGCCAATCTAGCCTGGTGGAAACAACTGGAAGACCCAGTCCTTGACGCGCTGATTGGCGAAGCACTGGTAAACAATCGCGACCTCAAAATCGCCGCCGCCCGCATCGATGAAGCCGCCGGCGTGCTCGGCACCACCCGCGCGCAGCTTTTCCCACAATTCGGCGCCAGTCTCGGCGGCAGCAAGGCGCAAGCCAGTAACGCCGGCGTCACACCGCTACCTGTTACGGTCGACCGCGTAAACAGCCAATATTCTGCGGCGCTCAATGTCGGCTGGGAGATTGATCTGTTTGGCCGCCTCCGGCGCGCCACCGAGGCCAGCCGCGCTGACTTGCTGAGCAGCGAAGAAAGCCGCCGTGGTCTCGCCCTCTCACTTGCCGCCACCGTCGCCAACAGCTACATCAGCCTGCGCGATCTCGACGGCGAACTGGACATCGCCCGCCAAACCCTCAAGACGCGCCAGGAAAGCCTGCGAATTTTTGATCTGCGCTACAAAGGTGGCGTCGTTTCCGAAATGGAAGTCGCTCAAGTACGGTCGGAAATGGAAGCAGCCCGCATTGCCGTAACCAATCTCGAACTCGCCGTTACCCAGCAGGAAAACGCACTTTCCGCCCTGCTTGGCCGCCTGCCCGGGCCGATCACGCGCGGCAAGACGCTGGCTGAAATGGGCTCGCCGCTACCGCCGGTCAGCCTGCCGGCCAGCGTGCTGGAACGCCGCCCAGATATTCGTCAGGCCGAACAAAACCTGATCGCCAATAACGCCCGCATCGGCGTCGCCAAGGCCGCCTACTTCCCCACCATTTCACTGACCGGCCTGCTTGGCTCAAGCAGCGTTGCCTTCTCCAACCTGTTCACCGGCCCGGCCAAGGTGTGGTCGTATGGTGCCGATCTGACCATGCCGATTTTCAACGCTGGCGCCATCGCCGGCCAGGTTCAGTCAGCCGAAGCGCGGCAGGTTCAGGCGCTGGAGCAATACCGCAAGTCGGTCGAAAACGCATTCCGCGAAGTCGATGATGCCTTGATCGGCGGCAGCAAATCGCGCGAAGCGCTGGATAGCCGCATCCGTCAGGTTGATGCGCTGAAGATTTACGCGCGCAATGCCAAGCTGCGCTACGAAGGCGGTTACTCATCCTTCCTTGAAGTGCTTGATGCCGAGCGCAGCCTCTTCCAGGCGCAGATTTACGAATCACAGGCGCGCGGTCAGGCGCTGATTGCGGCGACAACGCTTTATAAAGTCTTGGGCGGTGGCTGGCAGGCGGCCAGTGAACCGTTAAAATAAGCATTCACTAAAACACCAATGGAGTACAGCCATGTCCAGCAAATCCTACGCAACCATCACCTCTGACCTGACCAAGGGCATCAGCGCCCTGCGCAAGGAAATCCCCGACACCCTGGCCGGTTTCAGCGCCATGCACAACGGCGCAATGAAAGCCGGCGCCCTGAGCGAGATCGATAAGGAACTGCTGGCCTTGGCAATTGGCATTTCAACCCACTGCGATGGCTGCATCGGCTTCCATCTCAAGGCGCTGATCCGCCTTGGCGCGACCCGCGAGCAAATTATGGAAACCCTGGGCGTTTGCGTTTACATGGGCGGAGGCCCGGGTTTCATGGTGGCCGCCGACGCCATGCTCGCTTACGAAGAACTGATCGCCCTCAAAAAGGCCTGAGCCAAAAACACAAAAGCCCGCACGCAGCGGGCTTTTTGCTATTTGTGGCCAGAACTCAGGACTGCACGCCTTCCAGCATTTTCTGCAACTCGCCAGCCTGATACATCTCTTTCATGATGTCGCAACCGCCAACAAACTCGCCTTTGATGTAAAGCTGCGGAATCGTCGGCCAGTTGGCGTATTCCTTGACGCCGTTACGGATTTCCTCGTCGGCCAGCACATTCACCGTCACCGGGTTATTGATCCCGCACAATTTCAGAATTTGGATCGACGTGGCAGAAAAGCCGCACTGCGGAAAACGCGCATCGCCCTTCATGTAAAGCACGACGGGGTTGGTGGTCACGGTTTCGTGAATGCGTTTTTGAACATCGGACATAGTGTCTCCCTATTGAAAGTAAGCACCGCTGACACGGTCAATACCGGCCAGATCGGGATGAGTGAACGCCGCTTTGAACCCTGCGGCGCTTAATAAGTTCCGGCTAACTTGACCCTGGTCGTAACCATGTTCAAACAACAGCCAGCCGCCCGGCTTCAAATGGGCCGCTGCATGGGCAATGATGTGGCGGATACACGATAGGCCGTCAGCGCCATCCGTCAGCGCAACTTGTGGCTCGAAGGGCAAGCCATTGAGCGCCAGATGCGGGTCGCCGGCCGCGACATAGGGCGGGTTGGAAACGATCAGATCGAACTGCTCACCAGCAACCGGCGCGAACCAGTTGCCCTGACGAAAATCCACATTCGCCCCGAGTCGTCCGGCGTTATTGCGCGCCACAAAAATCGCCTCATTTTCGACGTCGACCGCAATGATTTGCGCAGCAGGGCATTCCAGCGCCAGCGAAATGGCGACAATGCCTGAGCCGGTGCCCAGATCGAGCACTTTGGGGGCTTCCAGACCTTGAAGCTTTTCCCGCGCCAGTTCAATCAAGATATCGGTTTCCGGGCGCGGAATCAGCACTGCTGGCGATACCTGAAACACCCGCCCGCGAAACTCGGCCTCGCCAATCAGATAAGCCAGCGGCTCACCCGCAGCGCGCCGCGCAACCCATTCGCTAAACTGCGCATAAGCTGGCGCAATAACCGGTGTTTCCGGCCGCGCCAGCAAATCGGTATGCGAGCAACCGGTGGCGTATTGCAACAACAAACGGGCATCAAGCCGGTCAATTTGCTGCTTTGCTACGGTCAACGCCTCAAACAGCGTCATTTTTAATTTTGCTCAGCCAGTTCCGCCAGCAAATCGGCCTGATGCTCGGAAGCCAGTGCGCCGAGCAATTCGTCCATGTCGCCGTCCATGATCGCCGCAATCTTGTACAGCGTCAGGTTAATCCTGTGATCGGTAATGCGCCCCTGCGGGAAGTTGTAGGTGCGAATGCGTTCGGAGCGGTCACCGGAACCGATCAGCGATTTGCGCGTGCTGGAAATATGCGCCTGCTGCGCGCGCACCTGCACATCCTTAATTCTCGCGGCCAGCACCTTCATGGCCGAAGCCTTGTTGGCATGTTGCGAACGGCCATCCTGACATTCAGCGACAATGCCCGTTGGCAAGTGAGTAACGCGCACGGCAGAATCAGTCTTGTTAATGTGCTGCCCGCCCGCACCCGAGGCACGATAGGTGTCGATACGCAAATCAGCTGGATTAAGATTTACGTCTTCAACCTCATCCACCTCCGGCATAATCGCCACCGTGCACGCCGAGGTATGAATCCGCCCCTGAGTTTCCGTCTCGGGCACGCGCTGCACGCGATGGCCACCGGACTCAAACTTGAGCCGCGAATAAGCGCCGTTGCCCCCAATGCGGCAAATGATTTCACGGTAGCCGCCTAGCTCCGACTCACTGGCCGACATCACCTCAACCTGCCAGCGCTGACGCTCGGCGTAACGCGAATACATGCGGAAAATATCGCCAGCAAACAGCGCCGACTCGTCACCACCGGTGCCGGCACGAATTTCTAGCAGGACGCTCTTTTCATCGTTCGGGTCTTTGGGCAGCAGCAGCTTCTGTAGATCAATTTCGAGTTGCGGCAAACGCACTTTTGCTGCATAAATTTCTTCTTCGGCAAAGTCGCGCATTTCTGGATCGGCACGCATCGCTTCGGCTTCAGCGAGATCATTTTCCGCCTGACGGAAAGCATGAAACTGGATGATCACCGGCTCAATTTCGGCGCGCTCGCGCGACAATTTGCGGAACTGATCCATGTCGTTAGCGGTGCTCGGCGCTGATAACATGCGGTCGATTTCATCGAGGCGATCGACCAGTAAATCCAGTTTTTGGCGGATGCTCAATTTCATGTCGTTAAGCCAGTTGGCCGGTTTGTCTGCGAAGGGGCGTAATGGTACCCGAGATCACCGCTCATCGGCGACGAATAGGGATTGCAAAGACCTGAGAGCAAACGCATACTGCATGGTTCTAGTGGACAATTTTGATGTTAAAAATCTCTCACTTCGTAATAGCTCTGGCCAAAACCCTGGAGCTGAACTGGAAAACATATCGCAGCGACGGGAATTCTGATGTTTTTGTCGAATTCACACTCTCGCTCAATGGCCTGACCGAGCAATTGAATCGCCAACATTTGCCGGGGTTGGTGCGCGCCTGTCAAGAATTGGAAAACACAGCCTTGGCACTATTTGGTGATCAATCAATGCACCCCATCGCCCAGCATCAGGCGAATGCGATTGAACACCAGCTAACGATCATTCTTGACGAATTAAAGCGTTATGAGACGCCAGCCGTAACCACGCGTCGCGTCTCAGATGGCGAGCAAACTCACGGGGAGGGTTGGGGTCACCCCCGCAAGGTCTTGATCATCTCCCATGAAAATCACCCGTGGACAGCATCGCTGTCCGAGCAACTTCGTTTTTTTGGACTAACGCCCGAGTCGCGCCGCTGGGATGAGCCAAGACGTGAAGAAGAAACACCGCTGGCCACCGTTTTTATTCCCGACCATGAAAACTGTATTTATCCACCCGCTAACCACAGCTACATCAAACTGCTGCGCAATCATTTTCCGACCAGCTATTTTTACTGCTTGTCAGTGCCATCAAGCCTGGAATGCATTGTCGAACTTCAGCGGGCCGGCGCAGATGTCTGCGTTCCCGTGGGCAACAAGGTCAGTGACTTGCTGTCACGCATTCTTGACCTGGTCAAAACCCGCGAGACAGAAGTTAACCGCGTATTGATCGTTGAGGATTCGGCCACTGCGGTTGCCATGATCAAGCGCTCGCTGTCCCAGCACGGGATTGATAGCCGGGCGATCAACGATCCTCGCCAACTGCTCGAAGCCGCTGCCGACTATCGGCCAGATGCCATTTTGATGGATATGTACATGCCGTTTTGCACGGGCGTCGAAGTGACTCGCGCCCTACGCCAAATTCCGGAATACAAGGCCGTACCGGTGATCTACCTGTCGAGTGAAACCGATATTGCGCAACAGGTAGAAGCGCTGCGGCTCGGCGGCGACCAATTTCTGACCAAACCAATCAATCCGATTATTTTGGCCGCTGTCGTCAAAACCAAGATCGAGCGCTACCGTGAAATGCTCTACTCAGGACGCCACGACAGCTTGACCGGACTATTGAATCATTCAACGTCAAAAGGCCAGATCGAAACCTGGCTACGGGCAAGTTCCCCCACCCGCTCTTTGGTCGTGGTCATGATCGATATCGATCATTTCAAGTCGGTGAACGACAACTATGGTCACCCGGTTGGCGATCAAGTTATACGCAGCCTTGCCTGGTTGCTGCGCGGCAGATTGCGTACCAGCGACATCATTGGACGCTACGGCGGAGAAGAGTTCATTCTAGCCTTGCCGGATGTATCCACTGCACGCGCCATAAGCCTGCTCGAACGCATTCGGGAAAACTTTGCCAGTCTCCCGCATGCACACGCCAACGGCGCCTTGCGCGCCACATTCAGCGCCGGCCTGGCCGCCCTGCCCGCCTACACAACAGCCTCGTCATTAATAGAGGCAGCCGACCAAGCTCTGCTGGAAGCCAAACGCAACGGGCGCAACCGACTGGTTCTGGCCCCGGACTCAGCGCCGGACTAGTCGCCTGAGTGCAGGTAAAAAAGCCGACTTGCTGCCAACTGTAGCTGGCTGCGATCATCACCATCGGCCTGATTTAACGCCTGGGTTGGCGCATGTAAAAACTTGTTGGTCAGGCGTTGCGAGAGGTGCTCAAGCACTTTGTCGGCGGGCTCGCCCTTGGCCAGTTGTTTCATGGCATGCTCAATTTCATGGCGGCGCATCCGTTCGGCAGAATCGCGCAATGATCGGATTACAGGAACGGTGTCACGCGATTGCAACCAGGCAATAAAATCCTGCACGCGCAGAGCAATGATGTTTTCCGCATCAACCACCGCTGCCTGTCGTGACTCCTGACCGCTCTCTACCACCTGAGCAAGATCATCAACGGTGTAGAGAAAGACATCATCGAGTTCGCCAACCTCTTCTTCAATATCGCGCGGCACCGCCAGATCAATCATGAAAATTGGCCGATGACGGCGCGCCTTGACCGCTCGCTCAACCATGCCGAGACCGATAATCGGCAAGGGACTGGCCGTACAGGAAACCACGATATCGTGTTGCGCCAGTTGCTCGCCCACATCTTCAAGGCGAATAGCCGTACCGCTAAAGCGCTCAGCCAGCGCGCGACCACGCTCCACTGTGCGATTGGCAATCGTCACTTGCTTCGGGACTTTGGCGCAAAAATGGGCAGCGCAAAGCTCAATCATCTCGCCAGCACCAATAAACAAGATACGCTGCTGGCCGACCGACTCAAAAATTCGCTCGGCCAAATGCACGCCAGCCGCCGCCATCGAAACGATGTTGGCACCAATCGCCGTTGTGCTGCGCACTTCCTTGGCTACCGAAAACGAGCGCTGGAACAGCTTATGCAGCTGCGTCCCCAACGTCCCGCTCTCTTCTGCAATGCGCACAGCATCTTTCATTTGCCCAAGAATCTGCGGCTCACCGATCACCATGGAATCAAGGCCGCTAGCGACACGGAAGGCATGGCGAATCGCCTCTGGCTGAGCGTGCAAATAGATATAAGGCGCGATTTCACCACGCTCAACCTGGTGATACTGCGACAGCCAGTCGATCACCAACTCAGGCGTATCAGCCGAACAATAGATCTCGGTACGATTACAGGTAGACAGAATCGCCGCTTCTTTTACTGGCTTGCTACGCGTCAGATCGCCCAGCGCCTGATGCAATTTCTCGGCGTTAAACGCCACCCGCTCGCGAATGGCGAGTGGTGCAGAATGATGGTTGATGCCGAGGGTAAAAATCACCGGGTGATGGACAAATCTTGTGCAAAATAGCGCCGGATTATAGCACCGGCCCCGCCACACCTCAGGCTGACAAATACGACGCAGCGCCATAGAGAGCGCAGAACGGCCCAGCGACATCTCCTCGCCCGGAACCTCCCACTGCAATCCGGCAAGATAGCTGCCTTTTGGCGTCGCCAGCGGCCCCCTGCTGTGCTAAATTCATTCTCGTTTGATTGATCGGCAATTCTCCCATGGCTTTCTTTTCACAAAAAATCAATTCCCGCCAACTGGCAGCCGCCTGCTGCTTGGTTTCTTTGGCTTCCTGCTCCACCCCTCCCGCACAAAACACTGAAGGTAGCGAAACGGAAGCCAGCAGCGCCAGTGACACCAAGAGCACAATCAAAAGTATAGGTGCCGACATTGGCTGCGGCATCGCCTCGGTGCTCAACAAGGACTGCGCCAAAGGCGCCCGAACTGGCTCTCGCGTCGCCGACAAAGTCGTTTCGTGGGTGTTCCGCTCACTTAAAATCGCCGACGCAAAGACAGTCAACAAGGAATATGAAGATAAAAAAGCCAAGGTCTCCAAAACCGATATCAAGCCTATGGCCTTTTCGTCCAAGGTAGAAACCTCCCTGGCCGCACCAAGCCCAGCAAAGCCGGACGAAGAAGCAAGCAAGGGACAAACCGGCAAACCGGCAAGCCCGATTGCCAGTAACGAAGTCAAGATCACCTCAAACACAGACCTAGTTGGCTATGGCGACAAGGTACCGGTAGTCACTCAAAAATATGCGCTTTACGATGAAAAAAACAAGCTGCTAAGCACGCAAACCGAACACCTAGCCTCAGTCGACGGCGCTGGACGTTACGAAACGGAAGCCCGAGTCAAAATACCGCAAACCAAGAAAGGCAAAGGCGCCAAGAGCTACCGTGTAGAGACAACACTGGTCGTCGACGGCAAGGAATATAAGAAGAAATCGTACAAGGTCGCACTGCTTGATAGCGGTGAGATCCTATTACTTGCCAGCGAAGCGGACGCCACCAATTCAAGCACTCGTCTTTAATCCATTCAAAATTACCAACCAATTAGTTGCAGCCTTCCCGATACCCCGCTATAATCCGCGCCTCTTTTGGCCAATTAGCTCAGTTGGTAGAGCAGCGGATTGAAAATCCGCGTGTCCGTGGTTCGATTCCGCGATTGGCCACCAAAA
>JAQTZQ010000296.1 GCA_028687645.1 Rhodocyclaceae bacterium | reverse complement strand
CGTCTTCGCCCCGCGCAAGGCTTCCAAACCTACCTTGGCCTTGTACTCCGCACTGTGAACCTTCCGCTTCTTTGCTTCGCCCATTTTCGTATCCCTTATGACAGCGCACAGCTTAAACTGCTGTCTTAAAAACGGGATCCACTATAGATCGAAGCTTAGGGCGCATCGATTTGTTGAGACCAATCACGGTATCAGCATGGTCACTATTTTTCTCAAAGCTCATCGCCTTGTCCGGATTCTCGCCAAGTCGGTAAAGGCTGGTCCGGTGAACGGTGTGGCGTTGGTTCTTGCAGAAACTAGCATCCCCGAGCTGGAGTTGGCCGAAAACATTCTGATGCTGGATGCAGAATCGTTGACCGTTGCACTTGAAGCAACCCAAGCCCATAGCTTGTAGTAAGCCAAGAAGCATTTGGAGATCACGCCTATTTTTCGGCTAAGTGTGGCACCGCACAGAGCGTGTTGAAGATTCCGAATACGCTTGGACTCCAAGGGCAGCGTTCTCTCTGATTGCCCTGTCGCGGTTTGATTTCCTGGAAAGGTCCCCCGAATTGAGCGCCGGCAACAAGCTTTTTGAGTATTTTCGTCAGTTGAAAACCAGCCTCCGTGCTAGTGAGTGGCCGCAGCTTTCAGCCAATGAAGAACCGCCTTTGCGTTCGGAGTTGTTTAGCACCGACCAAATGGCGCAGCATGGCAAGGCGCTTGCCGCTTCGCATCAGCTGGCAACCGGGCGTGCTGTTGATCAACTTCTCGACCGGCTGGCGACCAATGAGGCGACCTTGGTTGAGGTGTGCAAGTTGTTGACCTCTGGCGTGACCGAGGGTCGCGTGATATCGCCAGCCGGTGAATGGCTGCTCGATAATTTCTACCTGATTGAAGAGCAGATACGTACGGCCAAGCGCCATTTGCCGAAAGGCTACAGCCGCGAATTGCCGCGTTTGTCGCATGGGCCATCCGCTGGGCGGCCAAGGGTCTATGACATCGCTCAGGAGGCGGTGGCGCATGGCGATGGTCGCGTTGACGGCGAGACGCTAAGCCGCTTTGTGGCGGCCTATCAGACTGGCTCGGCACTGAAACTTGGCGAGTTGTGGGCGATCCCGATCATGTTGCGGTTGGCGGTCATTGAAAATCTGCGGCGCGTGGCGGTGCAGATTGCCGCCGGCTGGGTCGAGCGCAGCATGGCCGGCACCTGGGCCGACAAGATGGCGGAGACGGCCGAGAACGACCCCAAGAGCCTGATTCTTGTAACGGCGGACATGGCGCATTCCAACCCGCCGATGGTCAGCGCCTTCGTTGCCGAGTTGGCACGCCGTTTGAAAGGGCGCGGGCCGGCCCTGGCTTTGCCGCTGACCTGGATTGAGCAGCGTCTTGCTGAATCAGGGTTGACCATCGAACAACTGGTGCAGAGCGAGAATCAGCAACAGGCCGCTGATCAGGTTTCGATCAGCAACAGCATCGGCAGCCTGCGCGTACTGGGGGCGCTGGATTGGCGCGAATTTGTCGAATCGATGAGCGTCGTCGAGCAAACCTTGTTTGAAGACCCGGATGGCGTTTATGGCCGGATGGATTTTGCGACCCGCGACCGTTATCGCCATGCCACGGAAGCCTTGGCCAAGCACGGTTCTCTCTCTGAGGGCGAGGTAGCACGCAAGGCGGTGGATCTGGCGCATGCTGCAATCGGTGAGCGGAGCCGACACGTTGGCTATTTCCTGATCGACAAGGGTTTGCCGGTGCTTGAGGCGGCGGTGAATGCCCGGTTTTCGACCATCGAGACCTTGCGCCGAGCCGCCGCGCAGCACGCCTTGTTTTTGTATTTGGGGGCGGTGCTACTGATTACGGTTTTGATTGGTGGGGGATTATTGGCGCAAGCGATTACTTTGGGCGTGCCGGATTGGACCTGGATTCCCCTCACTTTGCTGGGTTTGCTGGCAGGTAGCCAGTTGGCCGTGGCGCTGGTGAATTGGCTGGCCACTCTGCTGGTCAGTGCGCACCCGCTGCCGCGCATGGATTTCTCGAAAGGCATTCCCCTTGCCTCGCGCACGCTGGTCGTGGTGCCGACCATGCTGACCAGTGCAACCGGGATTGAGGATCTGGCTGAGGCGCTGGAAGTCCGGTTTCTGGCGAATCGCGACACTAGCCTGAGCTTTGGCTTATTGACCGATTTTCGCGATGCCGATCAGGAACATCTGCCTGAGGATGGCCCGCTGCTGGTTCAGGCCAAGGCGCGCATCGATGAACTGAACGAAAAATACAATTGTTACGGTCAACCGGAAAAAACCGACATTTTTTTCCTCTTCCATCGCGGGCGGCGCTGGAATGCTCAGGATTCGACCTGGATGGGTTACGAGCGCAAACGTGGCAAGCTGGCCGATCTCAACGGCTTGCTGCGCGGCGCCGGGCAGGCCGCTTTTGCGCTGGTCGTCGGCAATGTTGCCGCGCTGACTGAGGTCAAATACGTCATTACGCTGGATACCGATACCCAGTTGCCGCGTGATGCGGCGCAACAGTTTGTCGGTGCCATGGCCCACCCGCTGAATCGCCCCTGTTACGACCCGGAAAAACACCGGGTTACCGAGGGCTACGGTATCCTGCAGCCGCGCGTCGCGGTCAGTTTGCCGGGGACCAACCGCTCGCATTTTGCTCGTTTGTACGGTGGCGAAACGGGTATAGACCCCTACACCCGCGCTGTTTCGGATGTTTATCAGGATGTATTCGGTGAAGGTTCCTTCATCGGCAAAGGTATTTACGACGTCGATGCCTTTGAGCAGGCCTTGGGTGGGCGCTTCCCTGAGAATCGCGTATTGAGCCACGATCTGATCGAAGGCTGCTATGCCCGCGCCGGCTTGCTCAGTGATGTGCATTTGTATG
>JAQTZQ010000120.1 GCA_028687645.1 Rhodocyclaceae bacterium | reverse complement strand
TTGCTGATTTCATGGAACCCTCTCCTGGGCGATTGACCACCCGATAAACGCTATTGAGCATCTCTAGGCATCCAGGCACTCAGCGTTTCGCTGATTCAGCCTCGGTGGTCATACGCAGAAAGTTGATTTGAATTGCATCTTTGGGCGGCTTGAAGGAGAACATCGAGCCTGACAGTTGTGGCGCCAGGTTCCACTTGTTGATCAGAACCGTGAACTGCGGCGCACCAGCCATCAGCTTTGAGGTAATGACATATTTTTTCGGCAGGGGCTTGTCACCCTCCTGAATCCATAGCTGCCAATCAACTTCCTTGCCACGGAATGCGAGATGGTCACACTTGACACCGTCGACCAAAGCCTTGCCGACGTAAAAGCCTGATTCAGCATCCTTGATCAGCGCGTCATAGCTGCTCTGGTAGATGAAGTCACCGCCCGGTGCGATGACGTCCAGTTCATCTCGCGCCATGTTGATGGTCTGGTCAATCGTCGCCGGCGCTGGCGAAGTTGCGTAATACTTGTTACTCGGGCTGAACAGGGTCAGCGTTTTGCCATCGTAATAAAATTCCTGGTCAACCAGGTCGCCTTTGCGCGAGGCTTTCATCAAATTCGGACGCTTGACGTAAAGCGTGGCAGGTGAGTCGTATTGCAATTTTTGGCCGGAGGTGAGCACCGCTTCAATGGTGTTTTCGGTCGTGACACTGAACTGGTTTTGCTTCCCGAGAAAATCGCTCATCTTGCGCAGTAATTGCTCGGCTTGTGGCTGAACACCAGCGGTGTCCGCCTGAGCAAAAGCGGACGCGCTGAACGCAATTGCCATTCCCAAACCGAGTTTTCCAACGTACTCCTTGAATGCATTTTGATGATTTGTCATGGGACTCCCTTTTGTGGCGCGGTTTGCTGGGCCAACCTTGCACAATCATCAAGGTGGAAATAATTGATTCTTAAATGTTTGCGATACTTGATTTGCAGAATCAATTCAATTCGTCGTTCTTGTAATATTTCGTCCCCTTGAGCGTCGCATCAAGCACCAGGCCTTGATCGGTGATCTGGTATACCCAGACGCCGGGCGAAACTGAAATTGCACCTTGCAGCGCCATGCCTTTGTCGCCATCGACGGCGGCCAGCGTGGTTTGCGCGGTTGCCTCCCAGCCAGAATTGATGAAGGCTTCCAAGGCCTCCTTGCGCTGGAAAACGAAGACCGCTTTGAACTTCTTGATGCCCATGCCAAGGCCGGCCTGTACCTCAACCATCTTCATGAAGGTTTCTTTCTTTGTGTCTTTGGCTACCGCAATGCCATGACCGGTGCCGCCGCCCGCAAAAAGTATTTTTAGTCCAAAGTTGCTGAACACAGCATAGCCAGCTGCTGACTCAACCACTTTCTTTGCCGCTGGTTGAGCCTTGTAGAGATTGGCGAGTACTGCTTTCGAGGCCAATCTGATTTCGTGACGCTGAGTCTCGGCATCTGGCGCAGCCGTCGCTATGCCAGACAGCACCAAAAGGGTAGCCAAGCCCAATGCCCGGATCATGCTTGAGATATTCATTTTGAACTCCTCGAAAGTCGCCAACCTGATTGTTGATTCGCCTGACTAAAAGCGGAAATTGGCCCCGAGGGCAAAACCGCCAAGTTCTATTTTTTGCAGCAACTTGTCATCATCCTGCCCGTAGGCAAGATGGCGGTAATCCAGGCGAACGTCACCCCACTTGAAGCCATAGCCGACACCGGTTGCCACCTGCCAGGTGGTCGTCGAACCATTGCCCCCGAAATCCGCGTAATAGGGGATAAACCAGTCGCTCTGCCCCAGTTTGAAGCGTCCCATGGCACCAATGATTAAACTCGTTATGTCGGTGGTTTTCTTGGTGCGTCCTGCGCGACTGAAGGATTGTGTCCCATCGGTCGATGTGATGCTGGCATTCAGATCCCATTCGCTGGCCGCCTCAAGCCCCATGTAGCGGAACCCTGCCAGCAGATCGAGACTGAGCGATGGTTCATTGATGACCGCGTAGCCGCCCGCCAGGCTCCAGATCGACCCCTTGAAGGACGACTCACTGCTTCCGCCGATTTGAGTCGTCGATACATTGACCGGGCCCGAGCCCGGATTGAAATCAACACTCTTGACTTTGCTATCAATCTTGCCAAGGTCAAGATACATATAGTCGGTAGCGATGAGCCACTTCCCTTTTCGTGCCTCGCCGGAAATCATGAAAGCCATCTGGAGGTTGCTCAAAATGTCGCTTTCATCCGCACTGACATTAGCCGATGCCGAGCCGCCAGAGGGTGGGCCATATTTGAGGTCAGCTTTAACGCCGGGTAGCCAGACGTAGGGCATGGCTGAAAATTTCCAGTCTGATGGCGCCTCTTGGGCGACCACGGCGGACGATAAAACTGAGCAAGCTATGGCCAGTATTGCTGCTGCAGGTTTGAAACCAAACCGAGTATTCATTATTTATGTCCCGATAGATCTAGTGAGGTCAAGAAGGTGATTTTCATTCGTAAAGCATAGCCGATCAATTCTACAATGCGGTGTATTTTTGGAAACACCCTCATACGGTCAAAATGTAGCATTCATCCCTTGGCTGCGCCTTGCAGTTTCGGACAGCCAAATTGCTGCGTGTGACTCATCAACTACCAACGGGTACAAATTGAACTTAGACATTGCGACCTCGCAGTTGGACTTGGCAGCCAGACTTAAAGCCAGTGATTTAGGCGATGCCCGGATCGGCCCGATCATGGCGCTGCCATCTGTTCTCGAAGATTTCGGCGCAAGTTTGCAAAAAGCCTTGGCAATGGCGGGGCTTTCTCCGGAAATTTTCGCTGATCCAGACAATCGCATTCCATTTCATCAATTCGGCCGCTTGCTCGAATCCTGTGTTGAATTAACGGGGTGTAAACATATTGCGCTGATGGTTGGCGAACGCTTTGACTTGAGGGGATTTGGCCCCATTGGATCCTTGATGCGTCACTCTGCCAGCGTTGGTGATGCGCTGCGTAGTCTGTTGCAGAGCATGCATCTGCACGACAGGGGGGCGGCACCTATCCTTCTGAATCTCGGTGGCAATTGCAAACTTCTGGGTTACTCGATCTATCGGCATGGCACACCGGGCACAGCGCAAATCTACGATATTGCTATCGCCATCGGTTATCGAATACTCCGCCAGTTGTGTGGCACGGACTGGGCGCCGCTACAGGTCCAGTTCTCACATAAGCCACCCGTTGATAGCGGCCCCTATCGCAAGCTTTTCAAATCCAGGGTCAGTTTTGATGCGGAAATATCCGGCATTGTTTTTCACAACTCGTGGATGCAACTCCCAATCCCGGGGGCAGATCCAAACCTGCACGCGATCCTGCTCAAGGCTATTAGCGATGCGGACGCAAAAAGTTTTCTTCGTTTCCAGGATAGAGTTTCGTGCGTATTGCGCCAGATGCTTTTGAGTGGAAACTTTTCAGGGCCAGCAATTGCCGATTTATTCGGCATTCACGAGCGAACGCTTCGTCGATACCTCAGCATTGAAGAAACCAGCTTGCAGAAACTGCTCGGTCAGACCCGGTTTGAACTGGCGAAAGAGCTTCTGGCGAATACGGCACTGCCAGTGGCGGATATTGCCACTGTCTTGGGGTACGACGATCCCAACGTTTTTTCGCGTGCATTTAGACGCTGGGCAAGTTCAAGTCCGAGCCAGTGGCGGAAAAAACGGTAAGTCTGGCCAGTGGGTTCGATGAATCGCCAACGAGTTGGCAGAGCCTCCACGGAGCCGAACGGCTGACCTTGATTTTTACCGTCAAAGTCCCGATTTCGACTTGAACGCGGCCAGTGCCTGCGTGCCGGCGATGATCATGCGGACCATCTGGACAATTTGCTGGCTGAGTTCGATATGTTTTTCTTTGGGCATGTCCAGTGCTGTCGCGCCCATGGTGAATACCAGTCGGGTGATGGCCTTGGCGGTCAAGCCCGGGTCGTACAAACCGGTGCTTTTGATCGTCGCCAGGTGCATCAAATCCTGTTTCAATTCTTCTTCAAAAAAATTCAACTGACGTTCCACCGCATCTTTGAACTCGGGTGAGCCGACCTTGCCCTCACGCAGCAGAATGTGCAACAGGCGGTCATCGGCGTGTAGCCGCTCCATGAAAGCGTCGGCACAGCCTTGAACGACGCCATGCTCGGCGGTGGCGCGCTGGCGTGCTTCGACGATGATCTGGCGCAGCGATTCGCCAGCGAGGTCGATCAAGGCGACGGCCAGTTCGTCCAGATCACGGAAATGGCGGTAGATGCTGTTGGGTGCGATGCCGGCCTCGCGGGCAACTTCGCGCAGGCTGAGCGTTGAAATAGCACGATTCGGCCCGAGCAATTTAAGCGCTGCAGCGATGATGTCTTCGCGCGAAATGACGGGCTTGCGCCCTTGCGGGCTCGTCTCAACGGTGGGGGGGGTACTGCTCATAGGCTCTCTCAAAAAATGCGATTATCAAACAACAAGTAGTTAATGCGCAACTGTATAGGCGACTGTATTTTATTTGATATACTGCGCGCCGACTTCTGCCGGAGTATATGCGCTCCCATGTTTGGCCAGCGTTATCCGGCTTTGTTTTGGGCAGTGGCAAATGACTGCTTTTAATTGTTTTTATCTTTTCCAATAGGTAAATCGTGAACCACACTGAGCTGAACCCCGTCGGTCATTGGCGGCCAGGCGCCCAGCCCCCCGTTTTTGAGTCTGCTGAACTGGATCGTTTGCTGACGCAGATACGCGAGCCGATCCATGTTGTGCGCGACCCGGCCCGGGCGCGCATCGGGTTGGCGACTGGCGGCGCGGCAACCACAGCAGCGGCTCAGGGTGATTTGCCTTTACTGGCGACGTTGCCGGCGGTCTATCCGGAATGGCTGGGTGACCGCTCGTTCTGCGAAGTGCACGGTGTGCGCTTTCCTTACGTGGTTGGCGAAATGGCGAATGGCATTACGACAACGCGCATGTGCATCGCGATGGCCGAGGCAGGCATGGTTGGGTTTTTCGGTGCTGGCGGGCTGGGTTATCCGCGGGTTGAAGAAGCGGTTGATGAACTGGTCAGCAAGTTGGGCAACCGCCTGCCGTGGGGCGTCAATCTGATCCATTCACCCAACGAGGTGGCGCTTGAAAACCGCGTCGCCGATCTGCTGATTCGTAAAGGCGTGCCGATTATTTCTGCATCGGCCTTCATGGGGCTGACCCCGGCGATTGTGCGCTGCGCTGCGGCTGGCCTGCACCTTGATGCGAATGGCCGGATCGTCCGCAAACACCGCGTGTTTGCCAAGATTTCACGGCGCGAAGTGGCGATCCGTTTCATGTCGCCAGCCCCCGCCGACATCCTGCAAAATTTAGTGGCAAATAAGCTGTTGACCGTAACAGAAGCTGAACTTGCCGCAAAAATCCCGGTGGCCGAAGATATTACGGTCGAGGCGGATAGCGGCGGCCACACCGACAATCAGTTATTGGTTGCGCTGTTCCCGACCATCATGGCCTTGCGCGATGAACTGGTCATCAAACACGCTTATGACCGCCCGATCCGCATCGGTGCAGCCGGTGGCCTGGGTACGCCCGGTTCGCTGGCCGCGGCTTTTGCGATGGGCGCCGCTTATGTGGTGACCGGCTCGGTTAATCAGGCGGCGGTCGAATCAGGTTTGTCCGAAGCTGGCAAGACGATGCTTGCCGAGGCCGATGTTGCCGATGTGATCATGGCGCCAGCGGCGGACATGTTCGAGCTTGGCGTCAAGTTGCAGGTACTCAAGCGCGGCACGATGTTTGGTGTGCGTTCGGCCAAACTTTACGAAGCCTGGCATTCAAACGCCTCGCTGGAAGCCATTCCGGCTGATCTCAAAGCCCGACTTGAACGCGATGTGCTGCACGCGACCTTTGACGAAATCTGGGCCGAAACCAAAGGTTTCTGGCAAAAACGGGATCCCGCTGAAGTCGTACGTGCCGAAGCTGATCCCAAGCACCGGATGGCGCTGGTTTTCCGCTGGTATTTAGGCAAAGCCAGCAAATGGGCAATTGACGGCGAAGCTTCACGGCGCGCCGACTATCAGATCTGGTCAGGCCCGGCGATGGGCGCTTTCAACCGTTGGGCGGCAGGTTCCTTCCTCGCTGAGCCTAAAAACCGCAGCGTGGTGCAGATTGCCTTGAATCTGCTGGAGGGTGCTGCCGTTATCACCCGCGCCAGCCAGTTGCGCAGTTTCGGTTTGCCCGTACCGACTACCGCCTTCCAGTTCCGGCCTCGCCCGCTTTCCTGAATCATTTTGTTTCTCTGACGTCATTTTCGCAGCCGAGCGCTGCTCACGCAATCGAGATCATTTTTCATGTCCAAAATCAATCGCCAGCAAATCCCCATCGCCGTCGTCGGCGTCAGCGCACTTTTCCCCGGCTCGACCGATTGTCGCGGCTTCTGGAACGACATTCTCGCCGGTAAGGATCTGATTACCGATGTGCCGGCATCGCACTGGTTGATCGATGACTATTACGATCCTGACCCCAAGGCGCTCGACAAAACTTACGCCAAGCGTGGCGGATTCATGCCGCCGGTGGATTTTGATCCGCTTGAATTTGGCCTGCCGCCGAGCATCATCCCGGCCACCGATACGGCACAAATCCTCGCCCTGATCCTCGCCCAAAAGGTGCTTGACGACGCCGCGCAAGGCCAGTTTGCCAGCATGGACCGCGAGCGGATCAGCGTGCTGCTCGGCGTAACCTCGGCTCAGGAACTGCTGGGCAATATGGTCAGCCGCCTGCAAAAGCCGATCTGGTTGAAAGCGCTGCGCGAAAGCGGCATTCCGGAATCCGAAGCGCAGGAGATCTGCGGACGCATCGCAAATAGCTACACCCCCTGGCAGGAATCCTCATTCCCCGGCCTGCTTGGCAACGTGGTTGCGGGTCGTATCGCCAACCGCTTTGACCTGCGCGGCACCAATGCGGTGACTGATGCGGCCTGCGCCAGTTCGTTAGCCGCTGTTTCAATGGGCATCAACGAATTGCAGCTTGGCCAGTCAGATCTCGTCATCACTGGCGGCGTCGATGCGATGAACGATATTTTCATGTACATGTGCTTCAGCAAGACGCCGGCGCTGTCGCCGACCGGCGATTGCCGGCCATTCTCGGATAGCGCTGACGGCACCTTGCTCGGCGAAGGGATCGCGATGATGGCGCTCAAGCGTCTCGACGATGCCGAGCGTGATGGCGACCGCGTTTATGCGGTGATTCGTGGCATTGGTTCGGCTTCCGATGGCCGCGCCAACAGTGTTTATGCGCCCTTGCCCGAAGGTCAGGCGCGCTCGCTGCGCCGGGCGTATGAAGTCGCCGGTTTCGGCCCGGAAACTGTTGAACTGGTTGAAGCGCATGGCACCGGCACCAAAGCCGGTGATGCGGCTGAATTCGCTGGCCTCAAGCTGGCCTTTGGCGGTGCGCGTGAAGATAACCAGTGGTGCGCGTTGGGTACGGTCAAATCGCAGATCGGCCATGCCAAGGCGGCGGCCGGTGCTGCCGGTTTGTTCAAGGCGATCATGGCCCTGCATCACAAGGTCTTGCCGCCGACGATCAAGGTTGAACGCCCGAATCCCAAGCTGGAAATCGAGCAAAGCCCGTTTTACCTGAATACCCAGCGTCGCCCGTGGATACGCGATGGCGCCCATCCGCGTCGTGCCTCCGTATCCAGTTTTGGTTTTGGCGGCAGCAATTTCCACGTTGCGCTTGAGGAATACGTTCCCTCGGTCGATACCGGCAAATTCGCCTGGCGTCTGCGCACCGTTCCTACCGAGTTGGTGCTGCTCAGTGCTGCCAGCCCGGCTGAACTGGTGACCCAATGCCGCGCCCTGGCAAGCAGCAAAAAAGAGCTGTGCCATATTGCCCGCGAGACGCAGCTTGCCTTTGTTGCCAATGACAACGCACGCCTGGCGATCATTGCCGCCAATACTGGCGAGTTGGCCGAAAAGCTGGCGCAGGCCGCCGCGACGATTGAAAAATCCCCCAGCGCAGCCTATGCCACCCCAACCGGGGTGCATTACGCGACTGGCACGGCAGATGCCGGTCAGCTGGCCTTCCTCTTCCCCGGTCAGGGTAGCCAGTATGTCGGCATGGGTGCCGAGGTGGCGATGGCTTTCGATCAAGCGCGTCAGGCCTGGGATGCAGCGGCCGATTTGCCGTTCGACGGTATGCGCCTGCATGACGTGGTCTTCCCAAAACCGGTGTTTTCCGACGTTGACCGTGACATTCAGCAAAAAGCACTAACCGCCACCGAATGGGCGCAGCCGGCGCTTGGTGTGCATAGCCAGTCACTGGCAAATGTATTGCATAGCGTCGGTGTGCACCCGGCTTGCGTTGCTGGTCACAGTTTTGGTGAAGTTTCAGCGCTGCACGAAGCGGGCGTTCTGGATGCGCAAAGCCTGGTTAAAGTTGCCCGTCGGCGCGGCGAACTGATGCGCGATGCGTCGGCAGTCCCCGGTGCGATGACCGCCGTTGCCAAAACGATTGAAGAAGTGCGCGCTGCGGTTGCCGAGAGCGGCGCCAATGTCGTGGTTGCCAATCACAATTCACCGACTCAGGTTGTGCTTTCCGGCTCGGTTGAAGAAATCATCAAAGTTGAAGCGGCGCTCGCGGCCAAGGGAATGACGGCCAAGCGGCTGCCGGTTGCTACCGCGTTCCACAGCCCACTGGTTGCTGGTTCCAGCCTGCCCTTTGGCGAGTTCTTGCAGGGCGTCAAAATCAATGCGCCGCAACTTGACGTTTACAGCAACGCGACCGCAGCAACTTACGCTAAAAAGCCAGCAGCAATTCGTGAACAACTCGCCGCACAACTGGCTCAGTCCGTGCGCTTTGTTGAACAAATTGAAGCGATGTACGCCCGAGGCGTGCGCACCTTTGTTGAAGTCGGTGCCGGTAGCGTGTTGAGCGAACTGGTTGGACGCATTCTGGGTGATCGTCCGCATCGCGCCATCAGCCTGGATCGTAAAGGCAAGCATGGCGTCAGCACCTTGCAGGAAGGCCTTGGCCGTCTTGCGCTGGCGGGGGTCAGCATCGATTTCGCACCGCTGTGGACGCAGTTCGCGCCACTATCCGACAAACCAGTCAAGAAGCCTGCCATGACGATGCCGATCATCGGCGCCAACTCTGGTCGTCCTTACCCGCCGCCTGGTGGCAGCAAGGATTTGCCGCCGCCCAACCCGCCGCGTGCCTTGCCGGAGCCAATTATTATTCGTGAAACGATCACCGTTCCTGCTCCTGCCGCTCCTGTGTCTGCTTCTGCTACCCAGCCAATGACACAGCAGCCGGTTGCGGCTGTGAGCCATGCTCCTGAGGCCAATCAGGCCTGGGTACATGTTTTCCAGGAATCGCAGCGTCAAACTGCTGAAGCGCATGCGGCTTATCAGCGTGCGATGGCCGATAGCCACATGGCTTTCCTGAAAACGGCTGAGTCGTCGTTCTCCGGTCTTGGTGCGATGTTGGGCGGTGCCTCATTCGCACAACCCAGCGCTGCGCCTTTGCTCGCGGTTGCGCCGCCAATCCAGTACGTCGCCGCACCGGAACAAGTGGTCGCTGTAGCACCCGTTGCTGTTGCACCGCAACCAGTCGTCGTCGCTGCTCCTGCTCCGGTTCAGGCGCCGGCTCCAGTTCAAGTCGTGGCCCCGGTCATCAAGCCAGCCGCCGCACCGGCGCTTGATCTTCAAGCTTTGATGATGACCATCGTTGCCGAGAAAACCGGCTATCCGCAGGAAATGCTCGGCGCTGAAATGGAGCTGGAGGCTGACCTCGGTATCGACAGCATCAAGCGCGTCGAAATTCTCTCGGCGATGCGTGAGCGTGCCCCCAGCCTGCCGGAAGTGAAGCCGACCGAACTGGCTACCTTGCGTACTTTGGGTCAGATCGTTGAGCACATGCGTGCTGCCGGTGGCGCTGCTTTTGCTGCTGCGCCGGTTGCGGCTGTCGCAACGCCGGTGAATGGCGCTCCGGGTGTCGATCTGCAAGCCTTGATGATGAGCATCGTCGCCGAAAAAACCGGTTATCCGCAGGAAATGCTCGGCGCTGAGATGGAACTGGAAGCCGACCTCGGCATCGACAGCATCAAGCGCGTTGAAATTCTCTCGGCGATGCGTGAGCGTGAACCGAACCTGCCGGAAGTGAAGCCGACCGAACTGGCTACTTTGCGCACCTTGGGTCAGATCGTTGAACACATGCGTGCTGCGGGTGGCGCTGCCTTTGCTGCTTCTGCCACAGTCGCACCTATCGCTGCGCCGGCTGCTTCTGGTGTCGATCTCGAAGACTTGATGATGAGCATAGTCGCCGAAAAAACTGGCTACCCGAAGGAAATGCTCGGCGCGCATATGGAGCTGGAGGCTGACCTCGGCATCGATAGTATCAAGCGCGTTGAAATTCTCTCGGCAATGCGTGAGCGTGAACCGAATCTGCCGGAAGTGAAGCCGACTGAACTGGCGACTTTGCGCACCTTGGGTCAGATTGTTGATCACATGCGGGCTGCGGGTGGCGCTGCTTTTACTGCTTCTGCCACGGTTGCTCCCATCGCCGCACCGGCTGCTTCCGGTGTTGATCTCGAAGATTTGATGATGAGCATCGTCGCCGAAAAAACCGGCTATCCGAAGGAAATGCTCGGTGCGCATATGGAGTTGGAGGCCGATCTCGGCATTGACAGCATCAAGCGCGTTGAAATTCTCTCGGCGATGCGTGAGCGCGAACCGAATCTGCCGGAAGTGAAGCCAACCGAACTGGCGACCTTGCGTACCCTCGGCCAGATCGTCGATCACATGCGTGCTGCGGGTGGCGCTGTTTTTGCCGCAGCCCCTTCGGCTGTAGCGCCTGCTGCAACGCAGGCCGCCCCCGTGATCGATCTTGAAGCACTGATGATGAGCATCGTTGCCGAGAAAACCGGCTACCCGCAGGAAATGCTGGGCGTGCATATGGAGTTGGAGGCCGATCTCGGCATCGATAGCATCAAGCGCGTCGAAATTCTCTCTGCCATGCGCGAACGGGCGCCCAATCTGCCGGAAGTGAAGCCGACCGAACTGGCAACGCTGCGCACCCTCGGCCAGATTATTGACCACATGCGTGCCGCCGGTGAGCCGGCCAGCCCGGTTACCGCAACTGCCGCCACCGCTGCGCCGCAAGCCAGTGTTGAACGTTTTGCAGTGCGTGAAGTGCCGGCCAGCCCGGTTGGTATAGTACTTTCAGGAATCCTTGGCGCGCAGCGCATGGTGGTGACTGACGATGGCGCCGGTGTCGCAACGGCGCTGGTGGCAAGTTTGGCCAAGCACGGTATTCAGGCCAGTGTGGTCGCAACCGTGCCGGCTGATGCCGATGCCGTCATTTTCCTCGGCGGTCTGCGGGCCGTTAAAACAGTTGATGAAGCGGTCGAAATCAACCGCGAAGCCTTCCGCGCCAGTCGTGCGGTTGCGGCGCGGATGACCAACGAGGGCGGCGCATTTGTGTTCGTGCAGGATACCGGCGGCGATTTTGGCTTGTCCGGCAGCAACCCGACGCGTGCCTTCCTCGGTGGCGTTAGTGCGCTGGCGCGCACTGCGGCGCTGGAATGGCCGAAGGCAGCAGTCAAGGCGATTGATCTTGAGCGTATTGCCGGTAAAGG
>JAQTZQ010000119.1 GCA_028687645.1 Rhodocyclaceae bacterium | reverse complement strand
TGGCACGCTGTGATCATGGCACCGTTGCCTGGCCGCAAAATATCGACTTTGACCCCGACACGCTCTATCTGGAGTCTCAACCAGTGCCCCAAACCAAAGCAGCATGAGCGTTTGCCTGCCCGACCACATCGACCTCATCGCCGCCGCCCCCGGCGGCATTCAGAAACTGCGTGGGCTGATTCTGGAACTGGCAGTGCGCGGCAAGCTGGTGGCGCAAGACCCGAAGGATGAGCCGGCGAGTGAATTGCTGAAGCGGATTGCAAAGGAACGGGCGCGGCTGGAGGCGGAAGGGGTTTGCAAGAAATCGAAGCCGCTGCCACCGGTGGGTGAAGATGAGCGGCCACTTGCGTTGCCGTCCACTTGGATATGGACGCGCCTGGGCGAAGTCACAAATTTTGGCCAGACGGACAAAGATGGCGAAATCAGCGACAACACATGGGTTCTTGACCTCGAAGATATTGAGAAGGACACATCAACCCTGCTCCGCAAAGTCAGGTATGCAGAGCGCCAAGCCAAGAGTGACAAAAATCGCTTTCTGAAAGGTGATGTTCTCTACGGGAAACTTCGCCCGTATCTAAACAAGGTTATCGTTGCCGACGAAGAGGGCGTTTGCACAACGGAGATTCTTCCAGTGA
The DNA here is from genome assembly GCA_028687645.1 of Rhodocyclaceae bacterium. Classification (GTDB taxonomy): domain Bacteria; phylum Pseudomonadota; class Gammaproteobacteria; order Burkholderiales; family Rhodocyclaceae; genus Azonexus. The sequence goes on along the minus strand of JAQTZQ010000119.1, from coordinate 10,980 downwards.
GAGGCCATTGCGGGATATTCCCCCGCTACCTGATGCACGCGGTAAAGCGTCCTGATTTTCTCTCCTACGTAAATTCGAAAAGCTACGGTATGAAAATGCCTCGGCTTGGAACTGACGATGGCCGCTTGGCCTTTTTTCCACTTGCGCCGGAACCGGAACAACACCGCATCGTCGCCAAAGTTGATGAACTGATGGCGCTCTGTGACCTGCTGGAGGCAGAACAGGCGGATTCGGCCAGCGCCCATGCCCGGCTCATCGATACGCTACTCGCCACCCTCACCCAAAGCACCGACGCCGCCGACCTCGCCACCAACTGGCAACGTCTCGCCGAACACTTCGACACCCTCTTCACCACCGAACCCAGCCTCGACGCCCTCAAGCAAACCATCCTGCAACTTGCCGTGATGGGCAAGCTGGTTCCGCAAAACCTCAACGACGAACCGGCCAGCGAATTGCTCAAGCGGATTGCGAAAGAACGAGCTCAACTTGAGGCTGACGGCGTTTGTAAGAAATCTAAGCCTCTACCCCCGGTGGGTGACGACGAACAGCAGCACTCGATTCCTCGCACTTGGAAATATGTTCGCCTTCAAGAAATCTGCTCGACCATTACCGATGGGACGCATCAGACACCGAAGTACACCGAAAGTGGTCGGCCGTTTTTGTCGGCTCAGAATGTAAAGCCCTTCCGATTCATGCCCGAATTCTTTCGATATGTCTCCGAAAAGGATTACCAAGGATATGTAAAGAGTTCTAAGCCTGAATTTGGGGACATACTTCTGACCCGAGTAGGTGCGATGATTGGCGAAGCCGCTGTGATTGATAAACAGATGGACTTTGCTATCTACGTTAGTTTGGCTCTGTTGAAACCTTGTCAGCCATTCGTGTTGCCAGAATTCATTACACTTTGGCTGAACTCCCCATTTGGAACACATAGCTCGATTCGCGATACTCTGGGGCGGGGCGTGTCTGCAGGAAATCTGAACCTAAGCATGATTCGTGCGTTTGCCGCTCCTCTACCCCCTATCAGTGAGCAAAAACGCATCGTTGGCAAAGTTGGAGAGCTGATGCTCCTTTGCGACCGCCTCAAGATCGACTTTGTCGCAGCTCGTCAACATCAGGCCACACTCGCCGATTCCCTTATCGATTCAGCCCTTGAGGCTACCTGACGTGACCGAACCAACCGTCGTCATCGAAGAAATCCTGCGACGCTCGAATCAGGGATTAACGCGACCATTCGTCTGCCGGGGCGATGACGGTGCTCTGTATTACGTCAAAGGATTTGGTGCTGGTCGGCGTAGCCAAATTTGTGAATGGGTCTCTGCCCAATTGGCAACTGCTTTTGGCCTTCCCATCGCTGAATACGCTTTGGCCGAAGTCCCCATCGAATTGGTCGATGCTCGTGTGTTTCCAGAAATAAACGACTTGGGCAGCGGGATAGTCTTTGCCTCGCGGGAATTGCCGCATCCCCAGGAGTTGACCGTCACGACACGGGGATTGGTATCTCCAGAACTGGCAATGGACGTGCTTGTTTTCGACTGGTGGTTACACAACGAAGATCGGCATCTGACCGAACGCGGTGGCAACCCAAATCTTTTGTGGGACATGCAGGCTGGCGGACTGGTAGTGATCGACCACAATCAAGCCTTTGATCGTGACTTTAACGATGGGAGGTTTCTGAAATCCCATGTGTTTTCCGAGTACTGGAACACAATTTTTTGTGATCTTGTCGAACGAAATCGTTACCAAAGCCGGATGGCAGATGCCTTGAAAAAGCTGCCGGATATCCGTGTTAACATCCCCGACGCTTGGTGGTTTTTTGACGAAGGTGTCCCGGCTGATGTGACATGGGACGAAATTGCCGCCTGCCTGGAACGCTGCCACCGAGAAGATTTTTGGAACACACCGTGAAAAAGTTTGCCTGCCAATACGCCCTGATGCGTTTTCGCCCGTTCATTGAAACGGGCGAATTCGCCAATGTGGGTATCGTTTTGATAGCGCCCGAGGCTCGCTTTTTTGGTTTCCGCCTACTGAAGCGCTACGGACGCATCACCCAATTTTTCCATCAACTTGACCGCAAAATTTATCTGGAAGGTCGCGAGTTGTTCAAGGAAGAACTGGATCGCTTTGCCGGCGAATTACGTCGATTAGCGTTGGATGGCCGCAAGACCCAGCCTGACTTGCCCCTTGCTCAGAATTTGTTCGCCGAACTCGTCCGACCCCGCGAGGCCATGTTGCAATTTGCTGAGCAGCGCCTAGTTTTGGCAGACAACCCCAAGGAAAAACTAGGGCAGCTTTTCGACCACTACATCGAACGCAATTTTGTCACCAAGGAATATCAGGAGCGCCTGCTGGAAAACACCGTCCGCAAGTTGCTCTTCCGTACTCAGGTGGGCACCAGATATCAACGCGAAAAAATCGGCACAACTGATTTCACAGTGAACTTTCCCTTCGTGCTCATGGCAGATGGCAAGCCGCAGCGGATCATCAAACCCCTGCATCTGGCGCAAGGCGATACCACCAAAATCCTGACGCACGGCGGGCTGTGGGTCGATAAGGTACGTCGCCTACGAAAACGCAATGCCTTACCGGAGGATGTGCTTTTCCCGGTTACGGCACCGCAGGCAAACACGAAGGCCTTCGAGGCCTTCACGGAAATTCGTGACGACCTTCTTATGGTCGACGTGCAGGTTGTTGCTGCAAATGATGAAGGCAAAATCCTCAAGTTTGTTGCCGCAAGCTGACACTCGGCGAGTTTGATTACATTGGAAATTGCTTAACCCTGCTCTGACCAGACAACAAAAAAGCCAACCCGTGAAAGTTGGCTTATTCGATATGGAGCGGGCGATGAGAATCGAACTCACGGCTCTAGCTTGGGAAGCTAGGGTATTACCATTATACGACGCCCGCTCTGGGCTGAAGTCGGCATTCTAAGCGCAGAAGGGCCAAGGTTCAATCATTGGCCAGCAGCAAAGTTATCTCAACCCTTATACGAGGCACTGAACGAGATGAATCAGGAAACCATTTGGAGCAAGCGTTACCGCGATGCGGGGGATGATTTTTTGTTTGGTACGGAGCCCAATCGCTTCCTCGCCCATCGTCAGGATTTGCTACAGAACGGGCGAACAGCCTTGTCGGTGGCGGATGGCGAGGGGCGGAATTCGATTTGGTTGGCGGAACAGGGGCTGGCGGTGACGGCGATTGAAATTTCGCCAGTCGCCATTGAAAAAGCGCGGCATTTGGCCAAGGTGCGTCAGGCTGAGGTCAATTTCTTGCTGGTCGACATGCTGGCACCGGGTTGGCCACCGAGCGAAATGCATGATGCATTCGACTGGGTGTTCGGGATTTTCATCCAGTTTGTCGGCCCGGAGTGGCGCTCACGGCAATTTGAGGTGATGAAGCAACTGACCGCACCCGGCGGGCGCATTCTGCTTCAGGGCTATACGCCGAAGCAGCTTGAATTCCGGACGGGCGGCCCGTCGGCGGTTGAGAACCTGTACACCGAGGGAAGTTTGCGCGAGGAGTTTGCCGATTGGGAAATCGAGGAACTGGTCGATTACGAGGATGAAATCAGCGAAGGCACCGGCCACAAAGGGCGCTCGGCGTTGATTGGCATGATTGCCCGCAAGCCCGGTTAAGCGAGACGGGCGTATTGTCCGGCGTGAAACAGCAGCGGCGCGAGGCCCGGCGTTTCAGTGAATTTTTGAACGCGGCCAATGAAAATGGTGTGATCTCCGGCCAGGTGCAAGGTTTCATTGGCTACTTCAAAACTGGCGCAGCAGCCGCTCAACAGCGGGGCTGCGCCGGCGCCGGGTGACCATTGCAGGCCGGCGAATCGGTCAATCGGCCAGGTGGCGAAGCGGGTTGAGAGCTCTTCCTGTTCGGCTGACAAAATATTGATGACATGATGCGTGGCGCTGCGGAAAGCCACCAGATTGTGCGAGTTGTTGTCCAGACACCAGAGCACCAGCGCCGGCTCGAGCGATACCGCCGAGAAGGAGTTGACGGTCAGGCCAACCGGACGACCGTCCTGATCGAGCGCGGTAACGACGGCGACGCCGGTGGCAAACCGCCCGAGAGCACGACGCAAGAGAAGGGTATCGGTGGGCGTTTCAAGAGTCTCGGGCATTAGGCTTGGCCGGCTGAGGAAACGCCGTATTATCCCGGTTCCCCAACTGCCCGTCGAGAATGAATTGCCCGAACTACCCGCCTTTTCTACCCGCCTGATTGCCTGGCAAAAGTGCGAAGGGCGCCATGGTCTGCCCTGGCAACAAACGCGCGACCCTTACCGGGTCTGGCTTTCGGAGATCATGCTGCAACAAACGCAGGTGACAACGGTGATTCCGTATTACCAGCGTTTTCTGGAGACTTTTCCTGATCTGGTGACGCTGGCTACAGCGCCCATCGAGCGCGTGATCGAGCACTGGGCCGGGTTGGGCTATTACGCCCGGGCGCGCAATCTACACCGCTGTGCGCAGCAGATTGTTACGGTCCACGGCGGAAATTGGCCGAAAAATACGGAGCAACTAGCGGAGCTTTCCGGCATCGGGCGCTCAACCGCTGCCGCCATCGCCGCCTTTGCCTTTGGCCAGCGGGCGGCGATTCTCGATGGCAACGTCAAACGCGTGCTGTGTCGGCACTTTGCGATTGAGGAATTTCCCGGCAAAACGGCGGTTGACCGTAAGCTTTGGGCGCTGGCCGAGGAGTTGTTGCCCGCCAGCGAGATTGAGGCTTACACGCAGGGCTTGATGGATCTCGGTGCGACTTTATGCACGCGCAGCCGCCCACTATGTCTGCGTTGTCCGCTGGCTGAAACCTGCCTCGCTCGCCAGCAAGGCCGTCAAGGCGAGTTGCCCGTCGCCAAGCCGCGCGCGACGATCCCGGAGCGGCGCAGCACTTTTGTGATCATCAGCAATGGCAGCCAGATTTTGCTCGAACGCCGGCCACCCAGCGGCTTATGGGGTGGGCTACTGGTGCTGCCGGAGGGCGATGTTGACCGCGTTATAGCGCGCTTGGGATTACAGCTGGAGAGTGCACAAGCCATACCTGCCATGCGCCACGCTTTCACGCATTTTCGTCTGACACTGGAGCCGGTGCTGTGCCGGGTCAGCAAAAACCAATGCATTGCCGAAGCCGGTATGACCTGGGTTGATGTGGACAAAGCCGCTGACGCCGGCGTGCCAACGCCGATTCGCAAACTGCTTATGCGGGTTGCCAACGTAAAGGGCTAAGCCCCCAGCGCTCGTAGTTTTCGGCCCGAACGATCTGCCCGTAATGATTGCCAACCTTGCGCGCCAGATCAACGGTAACCGGCTCGACGTACTGCCGGCGCCCGCCGTGGTAAATCACGCGGACGATAGGCGTCAGCGTGTTGTCCGGATGCGTTTCATCAACCACCGCCAGATGCCCGCTTTCAAGCAGCACCAGCGTACCGACCGGATAAATACCGACTGTGCGAACAAAAGCTGCCACCAGCGCCGGGTCAAACTGGTTGCCGCGCTCGTCGTAAAGCTGAGCCAGCGCCTGCGAGGGTGAAATGGCCGGGCGATACGGGCGTTTTGAGGTCATGGCGTCGTAGCTATCGACAATCGAAGCCATGCGCCCGGCCTTGGAAATACGATCGCCCTCCATCCGGAAGGGATAACCGGTGCCATCAAAACGCTCGTGATGTTCAAGCACCACGGCGACCGACAATTCAGACAACTTGGCTGTCGCCTCCAGCACCGCCAGGCCTTCTTCGACATGACTTTGCATGACTGAGACTTCGGCACTGGAGAAGATGCCGACCTTGGTCGTCAATTTGGCATCGATGGCAGCGAGGCCAATATCCTTGACCAGTGCGCCCAATGCCAGCTTTTCCAGATCCGGCTCGCTCAGCCCCTGCTGGCGGCCAAAGGCGATGATCAGCGCAGCGGTGGCCACCGCGTGCTCGGTGGCATAAGTATTCATTTGCTTGAGGCGGGCGAGCGGCACCAGCGCATCCGGATTGCGCATCACTGACTCGATCATGCGCTGCACCAACGGCTCCAGTTGGCCGGCATCAACGCTGATCCCGGCGCGCGCCGAGGCAATCAGGTTGGTCACCGTTTCGGTCGCTTCTGGCAGCAGACGCGCCGCGCGCCGCCGCTCTTCGCCTAGCGAAACCTTGGGTACGGCAGCAGCCTTCACTTCCTGCAAGGATTTGTACTTGCGCTCAAGCTCGTTGATCCGCGCCATCGATACCGCAGGGGCCAGTGGCAGATCGTCACCAAGCTGCGTATCAATTGAAACCTGGGTAATCCCCTCAGCCAGCACCCGAGCGACCCGGGCATCATCTTCAACGAGAAACTTTTGCCGCCAAAACGTGGTTTCGATCCATTTGCAATGCAGATCGACGACGTACATGCCGGGTCGAAGCTGTTGCGCAGCGATTTTCCGAATCACGGCATCCGCCCCGCTAATTTGCCGCCTTGACCGCCTTGCCTTCGGTTTCGGCGGCACGGCGGGCAGCACTCTCTTTTTTAGCGGTCACTCTGGCCTCGTGGTCAGCTCTTTTTTGGGCCACACGCTCAGCATCTGCCGCCTTGCGCTGCGCGCCTTCTTCCGCCTTTTTGGCCTTATCGGCGAGCGTTGCGGCCTGCTCATCGGCCATTCGCTGGCGCTCGGCTTTAACTTCCGCTGCGCGCGCCTGCAACTCATCCTCTTGTTGCCTCGCCGATGCGAGACGGCGTTGATCAGCATCGCTCAATTGCTCTTTTTTGACCTGTCGCTCAATCGCCTTGCCTTCACTCTCCAGCCGAACAGCATCGTTATAACTTTGCCGGTAAGCTTTGCGCGCATCGCTCAAGCATGAATTGACCAGAAATTTCTTGTAACACCCAGTTGAATTCTGCTCCAGCAAGGCCTTCCCGGTCGCCTGCTGTTCCGCACTCTCTTGCTTTAAGGCGGCGGCCCGTTCCAGACGCTGATTCCACTCCGCCTGCCGTTCTGGTGCCGCACTGTTTTCCGCAAGTGTTGCGGTCGACGCCAGAAATGCCGGCAAAATTAGCCAGCGAGTGAGAGATGAAGGTCGTTTTTGCATAGTTTGATCATTTCCAAAACCGCCCGAAAGGCAGGATTTACATCGATTCTAGCAGCCCCCCGCTATAATTCGCCGCCCATGAAAGACCGTCAATGATCGCCCTCCGCCAAGTCACTTTCGCCCGCGCCGGCCACCCGCTGGTCATCGACGCCTCCGTTCAGCTTCACACTGGCTGGCGGGTCGGCGTTGTTGGCGCCAACGGCTGCGGCAAATCCAGCCTGTTTGCGCTGCTTTCCAACGAACTGCACGCCGAATCCGGTGATGTCGAACTGCCCGCTTCATGGCACATCGCCCGCGTCGCGCAGGAAACCCCGGCACTGCCGGATGCGGCGCTGGAATTCGTCCTCGACGGCGACGTTGAATTGCGTCGCCTCGAGCGTGAAATGGCTGAAGCAGAAGCCAAAGGCGACGGCGAAGCCATTGGTCACCTGCACGCCCGCTACGGTGAAATCGGCGGCTATTCGGCCAAGGCGCGCGTCGCCGAAGTGCTGCACGGCCTTGGCTTCACCGACGCCGATTTTCAGCGCCCAGTTTCCGAATTCTCCGGCGGCTGGCGCGTGCGCCTCAACCTCGCCCGCGCCCTGTCGTGCCGCGCCGATTTGCTGCTGCTCGACGAACCAACCAACCACCTCGACCTCGACGCCGTCCTCTGGCTCGAAGGCTGGCTGCGCTCAACGCAAGCCACGCTCCTGCTGATTTCGCACGACCGTGATTTTCTCGATGCTGTGGTCGGTCATATTCTCGCCATCGACCTCCAACGCATGACGCTGACCTCCGGCGGCTATTCCGATTACGAACGCGCCCGCGCCGCCCGCCTCGCCACGCAGCAATCGAGCTACGAAGCGCAGCAACGCGAAATCGCCCACCTGACGCGCTTTGTCGAACGCTTCAAGGCCAAGGCGACCAAGGCGCGGCAAGCGCAAAGCCGGGTCAAAATGCTTGAACGGATGGAAATCGTCGCCGCCGCCCACGTCGATTCGCCCTTTCACTTTTCTTTCCGCAAGCCGACCGCCCTGCCCGACCCGCTGCTGACCATAGAAAAAGCGGCCGCCGGCTACGTCGACCGCAACATTCTCGAAAACGTCACGATGACGCTGCGCCCCGGCTGCCGCATCGGCCTGCTGGGCCGCAACGGCGCCGGCAAATCGACACTGATCAGGCTGCTGGCCGGCGCCGCGCCGCAAAAGGCCGGCGAGCGCAAGGAAGCCAAGGCGCTCAACATCGGCTACTTTGCCCAGCATCAAGTCGAGCAACTGCGCCTCGACGAATCGCCGCTGCAGCATCTGGTGCGCCTCGAACCAACGACGCCGGAGCAGGAGTTGCGCGATTACATCGGCGGCTTCGATTTTCGTGGTGACATGGCAATGCGCGCCATCGAGCCTTTTTCCGGCGGTGAAAAATCCCGCCTGGCGCTGGCGCTGCTGATCCGCACCAAGCCCAATCTGCTGCTGCTTGACGAGCCGACCAACCACCTCGACCTCGAAATGCGCGAAGCCCTGACCTTCGCCATGCAGGATTTTGAGGGCGGCATGGTCGTCGTCTCGCACGACCGCCATTTGCTGCGCACCTGCGCCGACGAGTTGCTGCTCGTTGCCGATGGCAAAGTCACCGAATTCGATGGCGATCTCGATGATTACGCCACCTGGCTGGCCAGCCAGCGCAACGCCGAAAAGGCGCTGGAGCCGGATGCCGCCGCCGAGAAGAACGAACGCCTGCAACTGCGCGCCGATGCCAAAGCCAACCGCCAGTCGCTCCTCGCCCAGCGCCGCCCACTGATCAAGGAAATCGAGCAGTTGGAAAAGAAACTGGCCAAATGGCACGAAGAAAAGGCCGCTTTGGAGGCGAAATTTGCCGATCCTGACTTCTATGTTGCGGTCGACCGCCAAAAGAGTGAAGAAATGCACATTCAGGCGGCGTCGCTCGGCGAGCAAATTGACGAGGCCGAAATGCGCTGGCTGGAAGTCCATGAAGCGCTGGAAGCCTTGCCGGAAGTCGACTGAAGCGAACTTTGCGCCGCAGCGCCGGTCTCATCCGCACTTATTGTGAGACCTAAATGCAAACTTTCCTCACCCGACATTCACTCTGGGCCAGCACGCTCATCGCGATGATGCTTTTGTTTGCCATGACCACCGCCCACTCCGCTGAAAAGGCATCAAAAATGAGTCAGTCAGAAACCATCGTCCTCGGTATGGGTTGCTTCTGGGGCGCTGAAAAGCGCATGGGTGAGTTGCCCGGTGTGACGGATGTCGAGAGTGGCTACGCTAACGGCGACATTGCCGGCACTTACGAAGCGGTACTTGAGCACGAGCGCCTGGTCAAAACAGGCAAAGCCACGCAACGCAACCATGCCGAAGTAGTGAAAGTGACTTTTGACCCGGCCAAAGTCAGCCTGGAAACCGTGCTGATCCGCTTTTGGGAGAGCCACAATCCGACCCAGGGCGACCGCCAGGGCAACGATGTCGGCACCAATTACCGCAGCGCCATCTATACCAACAACGAGGCACAGCAAGCCGTCGCTCTGAAAACCCGCGACGCTTATCAGGCGGCATTGACCAAGGGTGGCTTCAAGGCGATCACCACCGAAATTGCCCCGCTGAAAAAATATTATTCAGCCGAGACTTATCATCAGGACTACCTCAAGAAAAACCCCAACGGCTACTGCGGCCTTGGCGGCACCGGCGTTGCTTATCCAGGCGTAACTCCAGGTTCAATGGTGGCCAAGGCACCGGAGATCAAGCCGCTTGATCCCAAGTCACTCAACCTCAAGCGTCAATTGGTAGTTTTTGAGGCTGAGGATTGCGCCTACTGCAAACAATTCAAAGCGGAAATTCTCGACAGCTGGAAGTCGGAAGTCCCCATCGCCCGCAGCATGAGTTCAACCCCGCCTGCGGGCTGGACGCTGGAAAAATCCCTGTTCGCCACGCCGACCATCGTCTTGTTTGAAAACGGCAAGGAGGTTTCGCGATTTAGCGGCTATACCGGCGATAAGCCGCGTTTCTGGAAATGGCTGGGCTTTCATCTGCTGACACCCGCGCAGCAAAAAATCGCTTTTGAACAAGGCACGGAACGCCCTGGCACCGGCTCCCATCTCGACGAAAAACGCCCCGGCACTTTTGTTGACCCGATTTCCGGCGCGGCCTTATTCCGTAGCGACACCAAATTTGACAGCGGCTCCGGCTGGCCGAGTTTCTTCAGCCCACTACCCGGCGCGCTGATCGAACACGCCGACGTCTCCTTTGGCATGCGCCGTGTCGAAGTACGCAGCGCCAGCTCTGACATTCACCTCGGTCACGTTTTTGACGACGGCCCGGCCCCAACCGGCAAGCGCTATTGCATCAATGGCAATGTGCTGAATTTTGTGCCGGACAAAGCAAATTAGAGGCCAACCAACACAGCATTAACTATTAAAAAGTCGCAAAAAAGGGGATCCCAACGATCTGGTAGCCACCATTCTTGAGTGCAATCGGTGCTCATCCGCTCAATGGCTGGCCGGGTTGAACGCCAAATTTATTTGCAATTTTTGTGCAGCTTCCATTTTTCGGCATGCACCATAGCGACCGCCCAGTCCGGTGGAGTGCATCGATTGCCAGGCTTGGGCACTGCATCAGTGAGATGCTGAATTCAGGAACTCAGCATCTCGAGGATCACTCAAAAGAAGATGGCGGATAAAAAATAAGGCCACGAAATAGAGGATTGTCGTCATTGCCTGCGGCAGGCCCATCGGCAATCTGGTTCGCACTTCGCAAGCACCTCCCAGACAATGTTGCGCCTGACGGCGGCTAAACAGGTTGTAAACCTTGCAGCCAAGGCAAATACCGAAGGCGGTTTCAAAAAATAGAAGTAGCAGGCAAATCGAGCAGATGATCAGATTGATCGGCCCGATCACCCGACTGATCACCACCAGATAGAGCATTACCAGCGCC
>JAQTZQ010000118.1 GCA_028687645.1 Rhodocyclaceae bacterium | reverse complement strand
TGAGTGCCGCACTGCGCAGCCCACACTGGCTACTGGCCAGCCATCTGCTGCTCTTGCATGCGCTGGGGTTTGGTGGCTGGCAAATACCGGCGGTTCGAATTCTATGGCTGGGAGCGCTCGGGCTGTTTTTGCTTTGGCAGCCCTTCGTCGCCGGCGAGCGCCAAATAAGTATGCGCCCGACACTGGTGCTGGTCGCCATCGCAGTCCTTTCCACCGTTTTTCTCAGCCCTTGGCTGCTGCTAATCTGGTGCGGGGCGCTTGCCGCAGTGATTGGCGGGCGCGTCCTGTGGACTAGCTCGCGCCTGGAGCGTACTGGCTATCTGCTCGCTTTCGGCTATCTGGTATGTCTGACGATCTTTGGTGTTGTTCCTGAAATCTCCCCTTTGGTGACGCTGGCACCACTATCGCGTGAAAGCATTGCCTTGTTACTGCCGATGCTTCTTCCGTTGTTGTTGCTTTTTCCTGCACACACCATGAAGCGGCGTTCGGGTGATGCTTTCGACCTGTTTTATGGGCTCACGGTCTTTCTGACCCTTGCCGTTTTTGTTTTGGGTAGCTTGGCCTACATGCAAGTTGGCGTGGTCAGCTATGTCGAATCCTTGTTTCGTACTTCTTTGACCATGGCTGGCGCTCTCCTGCTGCTGGCCTGGGTTTGGAATCCACGCGCTGGCGTCTATGGCATTGGCTCGCTGCTTACCCGCTACCTGCTGACGTTGGGTTTGCCGTTGGAGCAATGGCTGGTCCAGCTCTCTGAAATCAGCGAACGCGAACCGCATCCGACGCGCTTTCTGGAGCAAATCATGCAACAACTGGCAAGGCAGCCCTGGGTCACTGGCGTTCGCTGCCAGGCGTTTGGCGAGAACGTCGCTTATGGCCAAACGAGCTCACACAAGCAAGCATTGCGGCGCGAACAATTGAGCCTGTTGGTGTATTTTCGCACCCCCGCTGCACCGGCTATGCAATGGCACGTTGATTGGCTCCTGAGATTGGCAGCGGAGTTTTTTTTGGTCAAGTACCAGACTCATCAGTTACATCAGATGAGTTATTTGCAAGCCGTCTATGAAACCGGGGCGCGCGTCACCCATGATGTCAAAAACCTGCTGCAATCCTTGCAAACACTTTGCTACGCCGCTGAGCAGCCGGGGACTCCTGAAGCCAAGGCCGAGCTTTTTGCCCGACAGCTCCCAAAAATTGCCGAACGCTTGCGAGCAACGCTGGAAAAGTTGCAGCGCCCACAACTGGATAGCGCCGAAAGCACACCGGCGCAGCTGTGGTGGCAAGAGCTCCAGGAGCGTTACGCCCTGATGGGGATCGACTGGGTGGAGCAGAGCGAGAATGCTCCCGATGTCCTGGCCGGCTTGTTCGATAGCGTGGCTGATAATTTGATTCAGAACGCACTGAACAAACGTCAACGCGAGCCGGGCTTAAAAATTACCGTGATTTTGGGCGTTGACCGTAGCAAGCCCCGCTTGTCGGTCTGTGACAATGGCAGCGTCATTCCAGAGGAGCGGGCTCACTCGTTGCTACGGGCACTCATTAGCTCTGAAGATGGACTGGGCATCGGGCTGTATCATGCCGCGCATCAAGCCGAGGTAAGTGGCTACGCGCTGCTTCTGACGGAAAACCGCCCCGGCAAGGTCTGCTTCAGTCTTGCCGCAAGTGCGGTATGACCGGTGCGCTTTGGCGGGGGCCAATCAAGCGATAAACCGTGGTATTGCCTTTGCCTTTGAGGTAGACCACTTGTGGCTCATGAAATTCAAAGTACGCGGCCAGACGTCGGTGAGTTGCCTCGTCGACCTGAATCATTCCCGGCACGCCCTCGCTGGTTATGCGGCTGGCCAGATTCACGGTGTCGCCCCAAAGGTCGTAGATGAACTTTTTCTTGCCGACCACGCCTGCCACCACGGGCCCGGTACCGATTCCGATGCGCACCTCCAGGCGCATGTCGTTGACTGAAAAATCACGATGCAGCAAATCGCGCATGGCCAGTGCCAGATCGGCGATGGCTTTAGAGTAATTGCCCTGATCGTTGTTGAGACCACCGGCCACCATGTAGGCATCGCCGATGGTTTTGATTTTCTCGCTGGCAAACTGCTCGGCTAACTCGTCAAAGGATGAAAAAATCCGGTTGAGCATGGCAAAAACCTGTTGTGGTGTCAGGCCTTCCGCCACTTTGGTGAAATTGACGATATCGACAAACATCACCGTTACATCGGCAAAGCCATCGGCGATGGTTTGTTGGTCACGTTTCAAACGCTCGGCAATCGGGCCGGGCAAAATGTTGAGCAATAGTCGTTCGGAGCGTTCCTGCTCGTCCTGCAACAGGCGATGGGTTTCTTCCAGGGCGGCCTGGGTCTTGGCTTTTTCTTGTGTGGAATATCTCAGCAGCAAGTAAACAATGCTGGAAATGGCCGCAAAGTTGAGTGCGAAGAAGAAAACGCTAACCCGGATCGGCACGCTTTGCCCGACGGGCTGCAAACTATCGGCCAGGTAATAGTCAAAAAAGCCGGAAAGCGCAGTCAGAAAAATATAGGCAAAAAACCAGGCGGCTGACTCGCGTGTGCCAAAACAAAGCACTGCGCCGATCGGGGCCAGCAGGCCCCAAAGACTGGTGCCGCTGGCGGTGATGAAATTGCCGATGCCCCATTGAATGACAAAAGGCGCAAAAAGAAATAGCGCCAGTTGGGAATAGCGAAACAGGTCAAAATTGCCGGTCTTGAAAAACACCAGCAGGTTGGCAACGAGCAGGATTTGAAAGGCAAAAGGAACCGTCGTTGAGAATTGCGGCCCCATTTGCCAATACAAAAAGAGCCAGAGCATTGAGCCCAAACTGACCAAACCGGAGGCGAAAATCAGCAAGGATTTTTTGAGGCGCGTCTCCGCATCATCTTCGGGAAGAATCCCGGTATTACCGAAGGCTTGAAAAAAACCTCCCCGGCGCATCAAAAGAACAGACGAGCGAGTTCAACTCCAGGTTCCGGCGCCCGCATGAAGGCTTCGCCGACAAGAAAAGCTTGGACTTGATGACGGCGCATCAAGGTCACATCCTCCGCTTTTAAAATGCCACTTTCAGTGACCACAATGCGCTCCGCCGGAATCTGTGACAGCAAACCCAGCGTGGTATCAAGCGTCACTTCAAATGTGCGCAGGTTGCGGTTGTTGATGCCCAAAAGAGGGGTTTTCAGCTGTAGTGCCGTTTCCAGTTCTTCACCGTTATGCACCTCAACCAATACCGCCATGCCATAGGAAAAAGCCTGCGCTTCCAGTGCCTGCATCTCCTTCAGACTCAGTGCGGCGGCAATGAGCAAAATGGCATCCGCCCCCATCGCCCGCGCTTCGGCGACCTGATAGGCGTCGACCATGAAATCCTTGCGCAAAGCGGGTAACGCACAGGCGGCACGCGCCGCTTGCAGATACTCAGGGCAACCCTGAAAGTAGGGGCGATCCGTCAGCACCGACAAACAGGCGGCGCCGTGTTGCTCATAACTGCGGGCGATTTCTGCCGGGTTAAAGTCGGGGCGAATGATGCCTTTGGAGGGGCTGGCCTTTTTAATTTCGGCAATAATCGCCGGTTGACCGCAAGCAATCTGGTGACGAATCGCTGCGACGAAATCGCGCGGGGCTGTTTGTGCCAAGGCCTCGGCCTCAACCGCCGACAACGATTTGACCGCCAGCGCAGCCGCTACCTCTTCGCGCTTGGTGGCGATGATTTTATTGAGAATATCGCTCATGAAAATTGCTTTGTAATACGGACAAACTGCTCAAGCCTGGCTCGCGCCGCGCCGGAGGCAATCGCCTCAAAAGCCTTATCCACGCCACCGGCCAGTGTTGGCGCCAGCCCTGCCACATAGATACTGGCCCCGGCGTTGAGCGCCACGATGTCGCGGGCAGCGCCGAGCTTGTTGTCAAGCGCTCCCAGCAGCATGACTTTGGATGCTTCAACACCACTTACTTGGAGGGCTTTCGGATCATGTACCGGGAGATTGAATTCTTCAGGATGGATTTCGTATTCGCTGATCCGGCCATCCTTGAGCTCACCGACCAAGGTGCGGCCAGAGATGGAAATCTCATCAAGACCTTCGCGGCCAAAAACGGTCAGTGCGCGCTGGCTGCCGAGGCGCTGCAACACGCGCACCTGAATGCCGACGAGATCCGGGTGAAACACACCCATCACCTGCTGCGGTGCATTGGCCGGGTTGGTCAGCGGGCCGAGAATATTGAAGAGGGTACGGACGCCGAGCTCACGCCGCACCGGCGCGGCATGTTTCATCGCGCTGTGGTGATTCGGTGCAAACATGAAGCCGATGCCGGTTTCGCTCAGGCATTGCGCCACTTGCTCGGGTTTGAGATTGATGTTGACACCCAGCGCCTCCAGCACGTCGGCACTGCCGGATGAACTGGAAACCGAGCGCCCGCCATGTTTGGCGATTTGCGCGCCAGCCGCCGCAGCAACAAACATCGCTGCCGTCGAAATATTGAAGGTGTGCGCCCCGTCGCCGCCGGTGCCGCAGGTATCGACCAGGCGGCTGGTGTCGGCAATGTCCACCTTGGTCGACAGCTCACGCATGACGGTGGCGGCAGCGGCGATTTCGCCGATACTTTCTTTCTTGACGCGCAAACCAGTAATGATCGCTGCAATCATCAACGGCGTGACTTCGCCGCTCATGATCTGGCGCATCAGGGCGACCATTTCGTCGTGGAAAATTTCGCGATGTTCGATAACGCGTTGCAGGGCAGCTTGTGGGGTCATTGCCGTAGTCATCACTTATGTTCATCCAGAAAGTTCTTGAGCAGATCGTGACCACGTTCGGTCAGGATCGATTCAGGGTGGAACTGCACGCCTTCGACCGCCAAGGTCTTGTGACGGACACCCATGATTTCACCGTCGTCAGTCCACGCCGTGATATCGAGGCACTCAGGCAAGGATTCACGTTCAATGGCTAACGAATGATAGCGGGTACAGGTCAGCGGATTCGGCAGGCCCTTAAAAACGCCCACATTTTGGTGGTTGACCGCAGACACTTTGCCATGCATTAACTGTTTGGCATGGATGATCCTGCCGCCAAAAGCTTCGCCGATCGACTGATGGCCAAGGCAAACACCGAGCAGTGGAATCTTGCCGGAGAATTCCCGAATCGCCGCCAGTGAAATACCGGCCTGGGCCGGCGCACAAGGGCCGGGAGAAATCACCAGGTATTGTGGTTTGAAGCGGGCAATATCGGCAATGGTGATGGCATCATTGCGATAAACCTGAACCTCCTGCCCCAACTCGCCAAAATACTGGACGATGTTGTAGGTGAAGCTGTCGTAATTGTCGATCATCAGCAGCATATCAAGACTAACCTATTGATTCATTTACACTAAAAATCGCAACATCACAGCGTTGCTCACAAT
This sequence comes from Rhodocyclaceae bacterium, assembly GCA_028687645.1. GTDB lineage: Bacteria > Pseudomonadota > Gammaproteobacteria > Burkholderiales > Rhodocyclaceae > Azonexus. The sequence goes on along the minus strand of JAQTZQ010000118.1, from coordinate 6,253 downwards.
ATTACTGATAATTGCAAACGCTGCGCCTTGGCTTGTCACTATTGAGATGCTAGTTTAATCGGGATTGGCTGGATTCCGAGTGAGGATGCACAGGATAGGTGGCAGGCTAAAGACCGGTCTGCCGGTGGCTGCTCCCAACATCAACCCATTCAAATTTCGGCCTTTTTTCCCGGTTGACCGCAAGACTTGGAATCTGCGGTCCGCAACCCCACAGTTAGCCGCGATGATCCAGCCACCAGGCCAGGCCTTGTGCATTCAGTTCGAGATCCGTGGCCAGCACCTCAAGGATGCTTGCTTCCGGCAGCGTGCAGCCGTGGTCGCGCAGTTCGGCGAGCAGATAGGCGGTGGTTTCCTGCTTGATTGCTGCGTGCCGGCTGTCGCCATCGGTGGCGTGCGCTTCGGCAATGGCGACCAGGCGACTCAGGCGGCGATGCAGATTGGCGGCTTGCGCGGGTAGATCGGTCAGTTGGGCGTAATGCGTCAGATACATGGCGGTTGGCTGATAGCTCATCAAGCGATCAATCGAGGCGTGCATTTCGGCGGCATCAAATTGCGTTGGCGAGGTTGTTGGCAGGATGAATTGGCGGCCATCGACGTCAAACTCGCGGTAGGACAAGCCAAACATGTCGCCGGAAAAAATGGCGCCGGCTTTGCGGTCGACGATACAAATATGGTGCTTGGCGTGGCCCGGGGTGTCGAGCATCAGCAGTTCACGGCCACCGAGTTGCAAGGTCAGGCCATCGTGGGCATCGATGATGCGTGCGGCGGGGATCGGCTGAATCTCGCCATAAACCTTCTCGACGTAGTCCTGGCCATAGACGGCAGTGACGCCGGCGACGAGTTTGGATGGTTCAGCCATGTGGCGCGAGCCGCGTGGGTGCACGACCAATTTGGCATTGGCGAACTCGCCCATGAGCAGTCCGGCGCCGCCGGCATGATCGAGGTGGATGTGGGTCAGGATGATGTAATCGACCGCGTCGCGGCTCAACCCGAGTTTGTCGAGCGCAGCGAGGGCGTTGGGCAAGGAGTCGTTGCTGCCGGTATCAACGAAGGCAACATGGCCGGCGTCGATGATCAGGTGTATTGCCGCCAGAATCGGACGGACATAGCCGGCATCAAAGGCGACGATCCCGTTGCCGTAATCTCTCCAGTCAAACATGAGCAGGCTCCAAAATTGAGAAGCGTGCAATTATACGGTGCCGTAATCTCAGCCCAGGTTGGTTGACCGTAGTCGTTGACTCGCCTGTTCCAAACGCTGCATTTCGGCCAGCACCTTGTTGGCATAACGCCGTTCAGGGTCGTTGATGGCACCGGCAAACTGCTGCAGGCCCGGCTCAAGGCCGCCGTTGCGACGAATTGATTCCTTGAGCACTTTGGCGCCCACCTGAACATTGGTCAGCGGGTCAAAGAAGGGTAGCTCGCCGGCGTCGCTGGGTAATTTGTCCTGATGAAAACGCGGCATTACCTGCATCAAGCCTTGCGCGCCAACCACGCTCTGCGAGAGTGGGTTGAAGCCGGATTCGATGCCAATGACTGCGATGATCAGCAATGGATCCAGACGTAACTCACGTCCCGCCTCCTGTGCTGTTGCAAAAATCGGCTGCAGGGCATCGGTCGAGACACGGTAGCGCTTCGAGACATAATTCAGTGCGCCACGCATGGTCGGGCTGAGGGTTTCGACTTTCTCGGCGACGATGACTTCGGGCGTAGGTGGCAACTCAACGGCTCCTTCCGCCTGAAACAGGTGTTTGGGTAACAGCGACTTGAAACCTTCAACAAAACCACTATTGCCTTGGTGCAAACCAAACAGGCCGACAATCATGATCAGACCTGAAACCATGAGCAGGGTCTGAATCAAGGCAAGTGCTGTCGCGGTTAATCGCGACATGACAGGATGGAAAAGGGTGGTAGCGAACATGCAAGCTCCTTGACTGTTGCCACTGCGGCCAACAACGCCGACAGCGAACGGTTACAGGGGTTGCGGTATCGATTTTCATGGCCACGGGCCGGTGCCAAAACACCTGGAAAATCGTTGCTGCACCGCAACAATTGACGCAGTTTATTGATTACATTGAACAAGGTCAATCATTAAGGAATCAAGCGCCGGTAAACTTGTTGCATCACAGCAACACCAGGTCACCATTTTGAGCTCATTCCGCCACACTGCCGACCGCGCCAAAACCAAGTAAAATCCAAGGCTTTCTGTCTTATCGAGTGTGTCCCATGACCACCAGCAACAAACCCACCTTTCAAGAAGTCATCCTGCGTTTGCAGGAATACTGGAACAAGCAGGGCTGCGCGCTACTGCAGCCTTACGACATGGAAGTCGGCGCTGGCACCAGCCATACCGCCACTTTTTTGCGCGCGATTGGCCCGGAGCCGTGGAAAGCCGCTTACGTGCAGCCGTCGCGCCGGCCCAAGGATGGCCGTTACGGCGAAAACCCGAACCGCATGCAGCATTACTACCAATATCAGGTGGTGTTGAAGCCGGCGCCGGAGAATATTCTTGAGCTCTACCTCGGCTCGCTCGAAGCACTCGGCTTCGATCTCAAGCAGAACGATGTGCGTTTCGTTGAAGACGACTGGGAAAATCCGACGCTCGGCGCTTGGGGGCTGGGCTGGGAAGTCTGGATGAATGGCATGGAGGTGACGCAATTCACCTATTTCCAGCAGGTGGGCGGTATCGATTGCAAGCCGATCACTGGCGAAATCACTTACGGCCTGGAACGCTTGAGCATGTACCTGCAAGGCGTTGAGAACGTATTTGACCTGAAATGGACGGAAGGCCTGACTTACGGCGACGTTTATCACCAGAACGAAGTCGAGCAATCAACTTATAACTTTGAGCACTCAGACGCTGATTTCCTGTTCACCGCCTTCGGTGCGCACGAGAAACAGGCGCAGCACCTGATGGGCGCGCAACTCGCGCTGCCGGCTTACGAACAAGTCCTGAAAGCCGCGCACACCTTCAACCTGCTTGATGCACGCGGCGCCATTTCGGTGACTGAGCGTGCCGCCTACATTGGCCGCATCCGCAATCTCGCCCGCGCCGTGGCACAAGCCTACCTCGACAGCCGCGCCCGCCTGGGTTTCCCGATGGCACCGAAAGCCTGGGCTGATGAAGTGCTTGCCCAGATTGAAAAGAAAGTTGCCTGATATGTCGTCAAAAAATCTGCTTGTTGAACTGTTTGTTGAAGAACTACCGCCCAAGGCGCTGAAAAAGCTTGGTGAGGTTTTTGCCCAAACGCTGGCGCAGTCGTTAAAAAATAGTGGTTTGGCGGCGTCGACCGTAACAGTTACCCCTTTCGCCTCGCCGCGCCGTCTGGCTGCGCATGTAACCGACGTTGCTGCCGTTGCCGCAGACAAAGCGGTAGCGCAAAAGCTGATGCCGGCCAGTGTTGGCCTCGACGCCGATGGCAACGCCACGCCGGCGCTGGCCAAAAAGCTTGCCGCGTTAGGAGCCGATGCTTCAGCCGTCGCCAACCTGCGCCGTGAGAATGACGGCAAGGCGGACATCCTGTTTTACGACAGCATGGCCAAAGGAGCAACGCTGGCTGAAGGCCTGCAAAAAGCGCTGGAAGCCGCACTGGCAGCACTGCCGATTCCCAAGGTGATGACTTATCAACTGGCCGATGGCTGGAGCAGCGTCAATTTCGTCCGCCCGGCCCATGGGCTGGTCGCGTTGCATGGTGCTGATGTGGTGCCGCTCAGTATTCTCGGCCTGACTTCCGGCCGCGCAACGCACGGCCACCGCTTTGAAGCGGCGGTTGATCCGGTCGTCTTCGCCGATGCCGACGAATACGCCGCCAAGCTGGCGACTGATGGCGCCGTGATCGCCTCCTTCGCCGAGCGCCGCGCCGAAATCGCCCGCCAACTCGACACCGCAGCCGCCAAGGCGGGTGGCAAGCCGATTGACGACGATGCGCTGCTTGATGAAGTGACCGCGCTGGTTGAGCGCCCGAATGTGCTGATCGGTCAGTTCGAAGAGGAATACCTCGCCGTGCCGCAGGAATGCCTGATTCTGACCATGAAGGCCAACCAGAAGTATTTCCCTTTGCTTGATGCCGCCGGCAAACTGACCAACAAGTTCCTTGTCGTCAGCAACATTAGCCCGGCTGACCCGAGCGCCGTGATCGGTGGCAACGAGCGTGTCGTGCGCCCGCGTCTGGCCGATGCAAAGTTCTTCTTCGACCAGGACCGCAAGCGCTCGCTGGAATCGCGCATTCTCGGTCTGGCCAAGGTGGTTTACCACAACAAGCTGGGCACTCAGGGCGAGCGCACGCAGCGCGTTGGCTCGATTGCCAACCAGATCGGTGAACGCCTGGGCGGCGAACAGCTGGGCTTGCGCGCCAACCGTGCCGCCTTGCTTTCCAAAGCCGACCTGCTGACCGATATGGTCGGTGAATTCCCCGAACTACAGGGCACCATGGGCCGCTACTACGCGCTGCATGACGGCCTGCTGCCCGACATGGCCGACGCCATTGAAGACCACTACAAGCCGCGTTTTGCCGGTGACAGCCTGCCGCGCAACCCGGTAGGCACGGTCGTGGCGATTGCCGACAAGCTGGAAACGCTGGTCGGCATGTTCGGTATCGGCCAGATTCCGACCGGTGACCGCGACCCCTTTGCGCTGCGTCGCCACGCGCTGGGCGTCATTCGCATGCTCAGCGAGGGCGATCTGAATTTGCCGCTCAATGAGCTGTTGACCGCAGCAACCCAGGCGTTCGCAGGCATTGAAGGCTTCAAGCCAGCCGAATCCGCACTCGCCGACTTCATTTACGACCGTCTTGCCGGCAGCCTGCGCGAGCAGGGTTATACCGCGCAGGAAGTTGATGCGGTGGTCAGCCAGCGGCCGCAACGCCTGGGCGATATTCCCAAGCGCCTGGCCGCCGTCCGCGCGTTCTCCGCCCTGCCGGAAGCTGCCGCCCTCGCGGCAGCCAACAAGCGCGTCGGTAATATTCTGAAAAAGATTGAAGGCACTGTCGAGGCTTGGGTAGACAGTGCATTACTCAGCGAAGCCGCAGAAATTTCACTGCACGCCGCCTTGGTCGACGTCGTGCCGCAAGCCGACGCGGCCTTCCTGACCGGTGACTACAGCGCTTCGCTGCAAGCATTGGCGGCCCTGCGCGCACCGGTCGATGTCTTCTTCAACGATGTCATGGTCAATGTCGACGACCCGACGATCCGCGCCAACCGCCTCGGCCTGCTTGCCAAGCTGCATCTGGCGATGAATCAGGTGGCCGACATCTCGAAGCTGTCGACATGAAAATCGTCATCCTCGACCGCGACGGCGTGATTAACTTCGATTCCGCCCAGTTCATCAAGAGCCCGGCGGAATGGAAGCCGATTCCCGGCAGTCTGGAGGCGATCGCCAAGCTCAACCAGAGCGGTTACAAGGTGGTGGTTGCGACCAACCAGTCGGGGGTTGGGCGTTCGCTGTTCGACATGGATACGCTGAACAGCATCCACGAAAAGATGCACAAAGCGCTGTTTACCGTGGGCGGGCGGGTCGATGCGGTTTTTTACTGCCCGCATACGGCTGATTCGCTTTGCGACTGCCGCAAACCCAAGCCGGGCATGTTCAAACGCATCTCTGAAGTGCTCAATACCGATCTCAAAGGTGTGCCGACCATCGGCGATTCACTGCGCGACCTGCAAGCCGGCGCCGCTGTCGGTTGCTTGCCCCTGTTGGTTCATACCGGCAAAGGCGAAAAAACGCTGGCAGAAGGGAATCTGCCGCCCGGAACGCGTGACTTCACTAATCTGGAAGCTGCGGTCGACTGGATTTTGGCGGGTAAAAAAGCATGAACGCGCTGCGCTCTACCTTATTTGCCGCTTGGGTGGTGCTCTGGTCGATTCTCACCGCGCCGCTGGTGGTCATTGGCGCCATTACTCTACGCGGCATTTGGGCGTATCGCTTGGGCAAGCTTTGGCGCCTGGGCATGCAATTCGGCATCGAAAATCTGCTCGGTATCAGACCCAAGGTAATCGGCCAGGAAAACATGCCGCAGGAGCCTTGCGTCATCCTCGCCAAGCACCAATCAGCCTGGGAAACCATGACCTTGCAGGACTGCGTGCCGAACGGTGCCTACTGTGTTTTCGTGCTGAAAAAGGAACTGCTGCACCTGCCCCTGATCGGCTGGGGCCTGGCCGCCATGAAGATGATTTCAATCGACCGCCAGGCGGGCAAAGACGCGCTGGATCAAATCGTTACCCAAGGCCGCGAACGGCTGGAACAAGGCTATTACGTCAT
>JAQTZQ010000117.1 GCA_028687645.1 Rhodocyclaceae bacterium | reverse complement strand
CCGAGCGCGAAGTCTCGCTCAAGAGCGGCTCGCGCGTGCTGGACGCGTTGCTGGGGCAAGGCATTGATGCGCATCCCTTTGACCCCGCCGAGCAACCGCTCGATGCCCTGAAAGGTTATGACCGCGCTTTTGTTGCGCTGCATGGCCGGCATGGTGAAGACGGCACCATTCAGGGGGCGCTGGAGTTAATGCACATTCCCTATACCGGTTCCGGGGTGATGGCCTCGGCGCTGGGGATGGACAAATTCCGCACCAAATTGTTATGGCAGGCCGCTGGCTTGCCGGTGCCGGAATATGCCCTGCTGACGGCAGATTCGGATTTCTCCGCTGTTGAAAAACAACTCGGCCTGCCGATCTTCGTCAAGCCGGCACATGAAGGTTCATCCATCGGCATCAGTAAGGTTAGCGATCATGGCACCCTGCATCTCGCCTATGCCGAAGCCGCCAAATACGACTCGCTGGTGATTGCCGAAAAAGGGGTGATGGGCGGTGAATACACGGTTGGCATCATCGGGCGTGGTGATGAAATGGTGGCGCTGCCGATCATCAAGATCGAGCCAGCCACCGACTGGTACGACTACGAAGCCAAGTACAACCGCGATGACACGCGCTATTTGTGCCCTTGCGGCTTGAGCGAAGCGAAAGAAATGGAAATCCGCAAAGGCGCATTGGAAGCCTTCCGCATCCTGGGTGGCCGGGGCTGGGGGCGCGTTGATTTCCTGATGGACGAGGCTGGTCATCATTATTTTCTCGAAGTGAATACTTCGCCCGGCATGACCGACCATTCACTGGTGCCGATGGCGGCGAGCGTCGCCGGGATGGAATATCCGGCACTGGTACGTCGCGTCCTTGAAATGGCAGCGACCGACTGAGGCGATGAATGTGGAACAAACCGCACCTGCTCAATGCTATCGCCGACGTACTAACGATCGTTGCGGCTGCAGCCTTGCTGGCGGCAATCGCCGTCTGGCTGGTGCGCGTGCCGTCATTGCCGGTGCGTCAGGTGGTCTTTGTCGAGGCACTGGCGCATACCAAGCGTGCCGAAGTGGAGCAATTGTTGCCGGTCGCCTTGAGGGGCAATTTCTTCAGCATCAATCTGGAATCGGTCAGGACATCGCTGGCGCAACTTCCCTGGGTGCGCAAGGTGGAAGTGCGTCGCATCTGGCCGGCGCGGCTAGAAGTCAAGGTCGAGGAGCATCGCCCGGTTGCCCGTTGGGGCGAGGCGCGCGGCGAGTTGGTGAACAGTTATGGCGAGGTCTTTGTGGCATCGTTGGTCGAGGCCGAGTTGCTCAGTTTGCCGATGCTTTTTGGTCCGCCGGGAACCGCTTCGGAGGTGTTGAAGCGTTACAGCGACCTGGCCGGCAGTCTGAGGGCGATTGGCGAAAAGCCGGTGCAGGTGATTTTATCGCCGCGCCTGGCGTGGCAGTTGAAACTGGAGCACGGGATGTTGGTGAATTTGGGGCGCGAGCAGCCAAAGTCGCAGCTAGGCGTTCGCTTGCAGCGCTTTATCGAGGTCTACCCAGAGACGATAGGCAAGCGGCCGGTGCATCCGGCAGTGGTGGATTTGCGCTATCCGAATGGCTTTGCAATTCGTGTTGCGGGCGAAGTGAAGGGAAATTAAAACTATGAGCAGGGACAACAAGGATTTGGTCGTTGGTCTGGACATCGGGACGTCGAAAATCGTCGCGCTGGTTGCCGAGATCAATCAGGAGGGGCAACTCAACATCATCGGCATGGGCTCGCAGGATTCACGCGGCCTAAAAAAAGGGGTGGTGGTCAATATCGAGGACACCGTGCACACCATCAGCCGTGTCGTGCAGGAAGTCGAGCTGATGGCCGACTGCAAGGTGACCAACGTTTACACGGGTATCGCCGGCAGCCACATCAAGAGCTTTAACTCGAACGGGATGGTGGCGATCAAGGATAAAGAAGTGACGCCTAGCGATGTCGAGCGCGTGATTGAAACCGCCAAGGCGATGCCGATTCCGGCTGATCAGGAAATTCTGCATATTCTGACCCAGGAATTTGTCATTGACGGCCAGGATGGTATCCGCGAGCCAATCGGCATGAGCGGCATGCGTCTGGAGGTGAAAACCCACATCGTCACCGGTGCCGTATCGGCTGCACAAAACATCGTTAAATGCGTGCGTCGCTGCGGTCTGGAAGTGAATGATCTGGTGCTACAGCCGCTGGCTTCCAGCTATGCCGTGCTATCGGAAGATGAAAAAGATCTCGGCGTGTGCCTGATTGATATCGGTGGCGGCACGACCGATATTGCCGTGTGGACACAAGGGGCGATCCGCTATACCTCGGTGATCCCGATTGCGGGTGATCAGGTGACCAATGACATAGCCATGGCGCTGCGCACACCAACACGCGAGGCTGAAGATATCAAGTGCAAATACGGCTGCGCCCTCTCGCAATTGGCCGACGCCGCTGAAACCATGGAGGTCGCCGGTGTCGATGACCGGCCCAGCCGCAAGCTGAGCCGCCGCGCCCTGGCCGATGTGATTCAGCCGCGCGTCGAAGAGCTTTATGAATTGATTCAGAACGAGTTGCGCCGCGCCGGGTTTGAAGAGGTTTTGTCCTCGGGAATCGTGTTGACCGGAGGTGCCAGCGTCATGCCGGGCATGGTCGAATTGGGTGAGGAACTCTTCCACATGCCGGTTCGCCTCGGCAACCCGAAATACACCGGCAGTCTGGCCGATGTTGTGCAAAGCCCACGTTTTTCAACAGCTTTTGGTCTCCTGCTTGAAGCTCGGGCACAGCGCAAACGCGGCCAGAAGATCAAGGAAAAACAGAACGCCAAAGATGTTTTCGAGGGTATGAAATCCTGGTTTGCCAAGAATTTTTAATTTGAATTTTTACAGTTTTTTCAGAGGAGGTAGTCATGTTTGAAATTATCGAGAAAGAGGAAGAGTCGGGCACCATCATCAAGGTGTTCGGCGTCGGTGGCGCAGGCGGTAATGCTATCGAACACATGATTCACGAAGGGGTGAACGGCGTTGAGTTCATCGCTGCCAATACTGACGCGCAGGCGTTGAGCCGTAACGCGGCGTCGAGCAAATTGTCGCTCGGCAAAACCGGCCTCGGTGCCGGTGCCAAGCCGGAAAAAGGCCAGGAAGCCGCGAATGCGCATCGCGACGAAATTCGCGCCAGCCTGGCCGGTGCGCACATGGCCTTTATTACTGCTGGTATGGGCGGTGGTACGGGCACCGGAGCTGCGCCAGTGGTTGCCGAAATCGCTCGCGAAATGGGGATTCTGACCGTTGGTGTGGTGACCAAGCCGTTCAGTTTCGAAGGCAACAAGCGGATGAAATCTGCAGAAGCCGGTATTGCTGAATTTGCCAAACACGTTGATTCGCTGATCGTCATCCTCAACGACAAGTTGATGGAAGTCATGGGCGACGATGCCGATGTCGACGACTGCTTCAAGGCCGCTGACGATGTACTGAAAAACGCTGTTGGCGGTATCGCTGAAATCATTACCTACCCGGGTCTGGTCAACGTCGACTTTGAAGACGTGCGTACCGTGATGGGTGAAATGGGCCGCGCCATGATGGGCTCTTCTGCTGCTGCCGGCGTTGATCGCGCCCGTATTGCTGCCGAGCAAGCCGTTGCCTCGCCGCTGCTTGAGGGCATCAACCTGTCCGGTGCCAAAGGCGTGCTGGTCAATATCACCGCCTCCAAGGGCGGCTTGAAAATGAAGGAAGTCAATGAAGTGATGAACACCGTCAAGGCCTTTGCTGCTGATGACGCGCACATCATCTTTGGTGCGGTCTACGACGAATTGATGGGCGATTCTTTGCGCGTGACGGTGGTGGCGACTGGCTTGGGCCAAGTTGTTGCCAAGCGTCAGACCTTCGAAGTGATCAATACGCCCGTCCTGCAAGCGACTGGCACCGGCGATGCCGTGGCCTTCAGCTCAACCCCGGATTATTCGCATCTGGATGTCCCGGCTGTGTTGCGCGGTCGTGGCAGCAGCCAGCGTAATGTGACGGTGGAGGCGCTAGCCAACAGCGGTGTTGATCGTTACGATATTCCGGCTTTTTTGCGCAAGCAAGCGGATTAATTGCTGCAAACCTCTCTGAAAAAGGCTGACCGCGCGTTGTGCTACAATGCGCGGTCTTCCCGTATTTTCAATTACTTACATGCTTAAGCAGCGCACGCTCAAGACAATAATTCGCGCCTCTGGTGTCGGACTGCATGGTGGTGTCAAGGTCAATATGGCCCTGCGCCCGGCAGCGCCCAATACCGGCATTGTCTTCCGTCGCGTTGATCTGCCGGAGCCGGTAGATATTCCCGCTACTGCCTTGATGGTTGGCGATACGCGCATGTGCTCCTGTCTTGAAAAAGACGGGGTTAAAGTTGGCACCATCGAACACCTGATGTCGGCGCTCGCCGGACTCGGCATTGATAACGCCTGGGTCGATCTGGATGCGCCGGAAGTACCCATTCTCGACGGTTCGGCCGCACCGTTTGTCTTCCTGATCCAGTCTGCCGGAATCGAAGAACAAAACGCCGCCAAAAAATTTATCCGCGTCACCCAGCTCATCGAAGTGAAAGATGGCGACAAATGGGCGCGCTTCGAGCCTTACGAAGGCTATCGTCTGGCTTTTTCGATTGTTTTCAATCACCCGGCCATCAACAAATCAGCGCAACGGGCTGAAATTGATTTTGCCGAACACTCCTACTCGCGCGAAGTCGCACGCGCCCGTACCTTTGGGTTTATGCAGGAAGTTGAATACCTGCGCGAAAACGGCCTGGCGCTTGGTGGCGGGCTGGAAAACGCGATTGTGCTGGATGAATTCCGCGTCCTCAATCAGGATGGCCTGCGCTACGGTGACGAGTTCGTCAAACACAAAATTCTCGATGCGATTGGCGATCTTTATCTGCTCGGCAACCCGCTATTGGCCGCCTACTCTTCGCACAAAGGTGGGCACGCGCTCAACAATCTGCTGGCTCGCGAGTTGTTGAATCACCCTGAATCCTGGGAGTTCGCTACCTTCGATGTAGCGGAACAAGCCCCGGCCGGCGTCACGCGCTGGCTGAACCAGCCGGCTTAAAGCGCAATGTGGCTGCTACGTTTGCTGGCAGTCATTCTGGTGCTGGGGATAGGCGCCAGTTTTCTGGTTTATGTCTTCACGCGCAATGCCTATTATTTGGGTCTCGCCTGGCGACTTTTTCGCTACGGTATCCTCTTCGCGCTGATCCTTTTTGCGCTGATGGTCATTGAGCGCGTGGCCGTCATTCCTGTTTAGCGGCGCGTGCCATCAGCTTGTTCAGTGCATCTTGCAATGGGCCTTTTGGCAGGTTTTCGGCGGTTGACCGTAACAACCCAAAAGTTGTTGCGGACAGCGGTTTTAGCGTAGAGGCGCTTGATTGGAGAGGGATTTGACGGGGTTGAACTTTGACTTCAATGCCGCTACACTCCGTCCCGAATTTAGATAACTCGCTACAAAAGCGCTGACTCATCTGGCGAATTTTGGCAGCGACTGCGCCATTATCGGCGTGGATAACGACTTTCCCCGACTTGTAATTGGCAACCTGCGCCGCGTGGCGAAGCCCCGGTGGGGCAATCGCTTCAAAGCGTCGAGTCAGCTTGAGCAATAGCCGGGCATGGGCCATCACCCTGCCGGTAGCAGCATCGCTGTCAAGATATTGCTCTGGCCCTTTGGTCATAGGAGGCTCCGTGCAGATAATTCTGGTATCCCGCCATCTCAAGGCGGCGAAAACGATCGCTATTATGCCTCGCCACTTGGCGATGGTGCTGGCCACTTTCCTGGCGGCAGTATTTTTGACCTCGGCAGCCATGTCGTGGCTGTCTGTTCATTTGCGTTTCCCGGTTGTTGAGGAGGCACTGGCCTCGATGCAAAACGAGGAATCGCAAAAAACGCAGGAGTATGTGGCCAACAACATACAGATGATGGCTGCCCGTCTCGGTGAATTGCAAGCCCAGGTTTTGCAACTGGATACGCTGGGTGATCGATTGGCTGGGATGGCCGGGATCAAGCGCGCATCCGTTGTCAAAGAAATACCCGCGGGGGGCGGCCCGTTTTTGCCTGCACCGATGACGGCCAACGAATTACAGGCTGAAATTGAGCGGATGGCACAAACGGTCGAGAGCAAGAATGACGAATTGGTCGTGCTGGAATCAAAATTCCTTGAACAGCGCGTCAAGGAGCGTCTGTTACCAACCACCTTGCCGGTAAAGGATGCGCTGCTGGGCTCGCTCTTTGGCATTCGTACCGATCCGATTGCGGGTGTCCGCGCCATGCACGAGGGAATTGATTTTCGCGCCGACCAGGGAACGCCGGTCGTCGTAGCGGCTGATGGCGTGGTGCTTGCCGCCAGTTATCACCGTGAATATGGCAATTTGGTCGAGGTTGATCATGGCGGCAGCTTGGTGTCAAGATACGCCCATCTGTCACGCCTCAATGTCAAACCGGGGCAGATTGTCAAACGTGGCGATTTGATTGGCGACGTCGGCTCTACTGGTCGTTCGACTGGATCGCATCTGCATTTCGAGGTGCGCATGTTTGGTGTGGCACAAAATCCGGCACATTTCCTGCGCAAGGGTAGTGAATTTGCCTTGCTAAAGCGTCAATAGCACTTAAGGTCTTGATTTGGATCGTAATCGTCGAAACGGGCTGGCGTGCTAGAATCAGGTTTTTGCCGTATAGCGCAAGCCCTATCCCATCGCGATGATTTCTGGCCTACTCAAAAAGATTTTCGGCAGCCGCAACGACCGGCTCGTTAAACAATATTTCCAGACCGTCAAGCGTATTAATGCGCTGGAACCTGCGCTTGAGGCGCTGACCGATGAGGCGCTGAGAGCCAAGACAGATGAATTCCGTCAGCGCCACGCCCAGGGCGAGTCTCTCGATGATCTACTGCCCGAAGCCTTTGCGGTAGTTCGCGAGGCTGGCAAGCGCGAGCTTGGCATGCGGCATTTTGATGTTCAGATGATCGGTGGCATGGTCTTGCATCACGGCAAAATTGCCGAAATGCGCACCGGCGAGGGCAAAACCCTGGTTGGCACGCTGCCCGCCTACCTCAATGCCATCTCTGGCAAGGGCGTGCATGTTATTACCGTCAATGATTACCTGGCAACGCGTGACTCCGAGTGGATGGGGCGTTTGCACCGTTTTCTCGGGTTGACCGTCGGGGTCAATCTCTCGCAGATGGATCACGAGGCCAAGCAGGCGGCTTATGCGGCAGATATTACTTACGGCACCAATAACGAATTTGGCTTTGATTACCTGCGCGACAACATGGTCTATACGGCTGGTGAGCGCGTGCAGCGCAGTCTGAATTTCGCTATCGTCGACGAAGTGGACTCGATTTTGATCGACGAAGCCCGCACACCGTTGATTATTTCCGGTCAGGCTGACGATCACACCGATCTTTACCTGCGCATGAAAAAAGTGGTGCCTCTTTTGACGCGCGCCCAGGAAGAAAATAGCGAGGGCGATTATTGGGTTGATGAAAAAGGCCATCAGGTGCACCTGTCTGAAGCAGGTTACGAGCACGCCGAGCAATTGCTGGCTGAGCACGGCATGCTCAAGGAGGGCTCCAGTCTTTACGAGGCCGCCAATATTTCCCTGATGCATCATCTGAACGCCGCCCTGCGTGCGCTGACGCTGTTCCAGAAAGATCAGCAGTACGTGGTGCAAAACGGCGAAGTGGTTATTGTTGATGAATTCACTGGCCGTCTGATGGCAGGGCGTCGCTGGTCGGATGGCCTGCACCAGGCTGTCGAAGCCAAAGAAGGCGTGGAAATCCAGGCCGAGAATCAGACCCTGGCATCCATCACTTTCCAGAATTATTTCCGCATGTACGGTCGCCTGTCTGGCATGACCGGCACGGCGGATACCGAAGCCTACGAATTCCACCAGATCTATGGTCTGGAAACCGTCGTCATTCCGACCCACCGTCCGATGGTGCGCAAGGATATGAACGATCTGGTCTTCAAGACGGCGGATGAGAAGCACGCGGCCATCATTGCGGATATTCGCGATTGCTCCAAACGTGGCCAGCCGGTGCTGGTGGGTACGACCTCCATCGAGGCTTCGGAGCTGCTTTCAGGGCTGCTCGACAAGGAAAAACTTCCTCATTCGGTACTCAATGCGAAGCAACATGCGCGTGAAGCCGAGATTGTCATCGAAGCCGGTCGTCCGGGGCAAATCACGATTGCCACCAACATGGCTGGTCGCGGTACGGACATTGTGTTGGGCGGCAGTATCGAGAAAGCATCGTCAGCCATCAAGCACGACGAATCGCTACCGGAAGCCGAGCGCGAGGCCAAAATCGCTGCGATGCGCGAAGAATGGCAAAAGCTGCACGATCAGGTTTTGGCTTCGGGTGGTTTGCACATTATTGGTTCCGAGCGCCACGAGTCACGCCGTATCGACAACCAGTTGCGTGGCCGTTCCGGTCGTCAGGGTGATGCTGGTTCATCGCGTTTCTACCTGTCGCTGGATGATCCCTTGCTGCGCATCTTCGCTGGCGAGCGTCTGCGTGCCATCATGGACAAGTTGAAGATGCCCGAGGGCGAGGCCATCGAGCATCCGCTCGTGACCCGCTCGCTGGAATCCGCGCAGCGCAAAGTTGAGGCGCGCAACTTTGACATTCGCAAGCAATTGCTCGAATACGATGACGTCTCCAACGACCAGCGCAAAGTGATTTACCAGCAGCGCAATGAACTGCTGGAAACTGACGACATTTCCGAAACCATCAGTGCCATGCGCCACAGCGTCATCGGTGATATTTTCCGCGCCCATGTGCCGGCGGAGTCGGTTGAAGAACAGTGGGACATGGCGGGGCTGGAGCGCACGCTGGCTTCCGATCTGCAAATTGCTGCGCCGGTGGCCGAGTGGTTCAAGAGTGAGCCGACGCTTTCCGACGAAGAAATTCTGGCGCGCATTCTTCAGGGCGCTGACGAAAGTTATCAGACCAAGGTCGAGATGGTGGGCAGCGATTCCTTCCACCAGTTCGAGCGCAATGTGATGTTGCAGAGCCTGGACTCACATTGGCGTGAGCACCTCTCAGCGCTGGATCATCTGCGTCAGGGCATCCACCTGCGCGGTTATGCCCAGAAAAATCCCAAGCAGGAATACAAGCGCGAAGCATTTGAGTTGTTTGAGGGCTTGCTCGATCTGGTGCGCAAGGAAGTCACGCGTACCGTGTTCACGGTGCAGATTCGTTCGCAGGAAGATATTGAGGAAACCGCGCCGCGTGCTGATGTGCAAAATGTGCAATATCAGCACTCCGGTTACGATGAGGCGCTAGGTGGCGAAGCTGAATCCGGGCAGCCACAGCAGCCAGCCGAAAGCGGCCCGAAGGTTGGGCGAAACGATCCTTGCCCCTGCGGGAGCGGGAAAAAATATAAACACTGTCACGGAAAACTATCCTGATTTTTATCATTATCCAAGGCACCCAGGCGGTGCCTTGATGCTTTTGGAGTCCGCAAAATGCCTGTCAATTACCAAACCCCTTCGGCTGAGCAATTGTTCCCGGTTGCCGGTGTTCGCCTCGGTGTCGCCGAGGCTGAAATCCGCAAGAAAAATCGCCGTGACTTGACCCTGGTTGCACTTGATGCAGGCTGCACGGTGGCGGGTGTATTCACTCAGAACCGTTTTTGTGCCGCGCCGGTTCAGTTGTGTCGCAAGCATTTGTCTGGCGGTCATGAAATCCGCGCGCTGGTGATCAATACCGGTATTGCCAATGCCGGCACCGGCGAGCCTGGGCGCCAGACGGCGCAAGCCAGTTGTGAAGCGGTTGCCGAATTGCTGGGTGTGACTGCCGATCAGGTCTTGCCATTCTCGACCGGCGTGATTCTTGAGCCCTTGCCGGTTGAGCGCCTGAAGGCGGGCTTGCCGGCGGCACAGGCAAATCTCAAGGCGGATAACTGGCATGCCGCAGCGCACGCCATCATGACCACCGACACCGTCGCCAAGGCAGCTTCGCGAATTGTTACGGTCAACGGTAAAAAAGTCGCCATTTCTGGGGTCTCCAAAGGCGCCGGCATGATTCGCCCGAACATGGCGACGATGCTGGGCTTTCTCGCCACCGATGCCGGCATCGCCCAGCCGTTGTTGGATGCGCTGGTCAAAGAGGCGGCCGATGCGTCGTTCAACTGCATTACGGTGGATGGTGACACGTCAACCAACGACTCCTATGTGATGATCGCCAGCGGCCAATCTGGTGTCCATTTTTTGAACGAAGGCGATGCCGGTTGGGCTGAAGTCAAAGCCGCCATCATTGCCGTCTCGGTTGAACTGGCGCAAGCAATTGTGCGCGATGGTGAAGGGGCCACCAAGTTCATCGCCGTCGCCGTTGAGGGCGGCAAAGATGTCGAAGAGTGCCGCAAGGTGGGTTACGCCATCGGCCATTCGCCCTTGGTCAAAACCGCTTTTTTCGCATCTGATCCCAACCTCGGACGCATTCTGGCAGCAGTCGGCTACGCCGGTATTAGCGATCTTGACGTCGATGGCGTCACGGTCTGGCTGGACAATGTGCTGGTTGCCGAAAAGGGCGGTCGCGCGGCTGCCTATCAGGAAGCGGACGGTGCCCGCGTCATGGAACAGGCTGAAATTATGGTACGTGTCGACCTTGGGCGCGGTATAGCAAAGGCCAGCGTTTATACCTGCGACTTCTCCTACGATTACGTCAAAATCAACGCGGATTATCGTAGCTAGAGAAAGGTCAAAATTCCGGCCTTTGCCGGAATTTTTCACAAAGCTTGGGTGAATTTGCGGCTTTTTGGGTTCTTCTTTGCCAGTTGATGACAAAGTGGATTGTGGTGGGTCGCTATGTGGTTCAGGCGGAAGAGGTTGGGCTGAGAAAGGGCTCTTCAAAGAAGATGTAAGCGGACGGATAGCAGTCGCGCAAAGCGTGTCTGTTGGCCGATCCGCAGAACCGCAGAGTTAAACGAAATCATAATTTGTACTCAGAAAGGCTGTTCATTAGCAATGCACTTGGTGCTGCTGAGTGATAGCAGCCTCTATTAATCCATGAGTCAGTATTGAGCCAATTTGTGTGCTGACCCACTTTCTCGATAAGCGTATCGTGCTCAAGTAGATACCAGTGACTGTTGAAAGGGAACGCCACAAACAACTCTTTACCCCTATATTTCCTGTCAATGGTGAGCCTAGATTTCAACTGAATTTTTAGTGTATCGAGCCCGTCCTTGTGATACGCGAGAAAATCTGCTCCTTGCCAATCATCTGCCAGTTTTATGCAATTAAATCCGTAGTCTGCAAGCAACCCAGAAATCTTCTGAAAATTGAAGATTTCCTTTTGCCGAGAGTTAAGACTGTCGTAGTCAATCTTGATGAGCTTCATGGCGAGATTTTCTAAATTTAGAGCTAACGGGCGGCCAAAAATGCGCAGTATTTAGACTATCCGATTTGAGCGCCAAGTTAGCTATGGTGATTTGTCTAGTGCCCAAGCACTAGGGATATAGATGGTTCCTCGGTATTTCCTCTGCTAAAGGATGAAATTGATGCTAGCAGCTTTCCCTTCTGTTGCTCAATAAGCCATTTCTCAATGAACCTAGCCCGGATCTTGCACAAATAGGGCGAATAACGCGATAAGTATTTGATAAAATTGGAGTTATCGAGAAACCAATTCGTAAAAAATGCCTACCTGTATTCGCCCAGCCTTGAATTCTACGCCGGAA
>JAQTZQ010000295.1 GCA_028687645.1 Rhodocyclaceae bacterium | reverse complement strand
AAAAAGCCCGCAAAAAAATCGCGGGCTTTTTGTCGTTGACCGTAACAAACCAGATTTACGCTGCCCGCAGCAAGCTCGCTTCATTTGGCAGCAACAGATCGCGCACCTTGGCGCTGACCCCTTCGAGCGCCTGAATCTGCTGTAGCAGATGTTTCTCGACGCTATCAAGTTCGCTAATCCGATCTTCCAGCGTATCGGTGGCTTGATGGATACGCTTGATACTTTCCAGACGGCGCTTGAGCTGAATCTGGTGCTCGCGAACCTGCGTTTCCATCGGCGCCATGATCGCCCGCAACCAAGTTTCGGCATCCTTGTTGGCCTTCTCGAAAGCGCGCCGCACTTGCACCGCGACTTCTTCAAAGAATTTCTGCGTGATCTGCTTTTTGTCAGTCGTCAATAGACTGACGACCGAATTCAAGTGCGTGTCACACCAAGCCTCAAGACGATCAAGTTCCTTCTCATAGCGGAATAAGGAAAAAGCGGTTGGCGAGCCTAATTTGAGGCCATGTTCGACCGCAAATTTTTTGTAAATCGCATCCATCATGGCCAGAATTTCGTTGATTTCCTGGGTCGACTTGCTCAATGCCTCGCGTGACTGCCCGAAGAAGGTACTCATTGAATCCGACAGTGTTTTGGAGAAAGTCGCTTCCAGCATGGCCTCACGCGTCGCTCCGGTAATTTGGCGTAAAGCATCGAGGCCGAGGTGGGCAAACAGGTTGTTGGTCAGTGTTGAAAACACGCTTCGAACCGCGTAATAGCGCTGCAGGCCGGATTCAAACTCCTCTTTCTCGGCGCGCACTTTACCCATCATGTACTCGACTACGCCCTTATTTTTGCCGCGCAACTCAGTAAGCTCGGTCAATTGTTCACGTAAACCCAGCAGACGTGATTCGAGCAAGCCGCGCATACGCTGGCTGACATCACCGAATTCGCTTTCAGTATTGTCACGAACGATATCCTGCTTGGCCGGAATCAGCTCATCGGAAAGCGCGGCCTCCAGTTGTGGCAGACGGCTTTTTGCCAGCAATCCGGCGTCGCCATTGATCTTGGCAACCAGCCCTTTTTGCGCCGAGACAGGAAAAACTTGCCGAGATGACAAACCGAGAATTTCGGCGCAGCTGTCGGCCTGACGCTGAATCTCTGCGTCGATCTCCGGCTGGGTTTTTAACTCATCCCATTGACCATCAATCTTGTTCATGACCACCATGCGGCCACGCTTGGCGTTACCGCCCTGGCCGATATGTTCTTTCCAGATCGTCAGGTCAGACTGCGTCACCCCGGTATCTGCCGCCAGAATGAAAAGCACAGCATGGGCATTGGGCAGCAGCGATAGCGTCAGCTCAGGTTCAGCGCCGATGGCATTGAGGCCTGGGGTATCGAGTATCACCAAGCCCTGCTTGAGCAACGGATGTGGAAAATTAATCACCGCATGACGCCAACGTGGCACCTCAACCAGCCCATCGTCACCAACGCGATAGAGGTCAACCTCACCCTTGCCTACTTCAAAACCAAGACGCCCAGCCTCATCCGGCGTTACACGCGTCGTTTCACTGACATGATGCAACGCATCCTGCATCGCATCCGGATCCTCGACATCCAGCGTCATCACCTCCCATTCATCGGCAAAACGCTTGTATTCGCTAACACTGGAATTGGATGCGCGCGTCTGGATGGGCAGCAACTCGATACAAGGTAATTTGTTGCCATCAAATAGTAATTCGGTTGGGCACATGGTAGTGCGCCCTGCCGAAGAGGGAAGCATGCGATTACCGTAATCAGCAAAAAATATCGCGTTGATTAGCTCCGATTTGCCGCGCGAAAATTCGGCTACAAAAGCGACATTGAGCCGGTCTTCACGCAAACGATCAAGCAGTTGCGTCAGACGCAGATCTGTTTGGGCATCAGAAAGCTCGTTGTCAGACAGCCAGCTTTTAAAATGACCAATAGTCAGGGAGAGATTGGAGCGCCATTCAGAATAGGCAGCAAATTGGTTAGCCAGTGTCATTACATGCACCCAGAATGCGTAGATACTTTAATTTAGCACAAAAACATGGACTTGCCGGCGACAATTAATGCTGACAACGCGGGCAATAATAGGTCGAACGTCCGCCCTGCCGAATTTGCTTGACCACCCCGTCACAACGCTTGCATGGTAGCCCGGCACGATCATAAACAGCGACATCAACCTGAAAACACCCCGCGCCGCCATCGCTATGAACATAATCACGAATACTGCTCCCACCGGCCGCTATGGCATCCAGCAAGGTTGCGCGAATCGCCGAAACAAGTCGACCATAACGCACCTGGCTAATCCGGTTGGCCGCTCGTAGCGGTGAAATGCCGGCGCGAAACAAGCTTTCCGAGGCATAGATATTGCCAATCCCGACTACCAGATGGCTATCCATCAACATCGGTTTGATCGGCGCAGACTTGCGGCGCGTGGCTTCAAACAGCCAGTCGGCTGTAAATTCATCTTCCAGCGGTTCTATACCCAACACCGACAACAACGGATGTATTGGCTCATCCAGCGTTTGCCAAAGCACCACGCCAAAGCGACGCGGATCACCAAAGCGTAAAGTCTGCCCTGCCAGCACAATATCCACATGGTCGTGCTTGCCGGGCGGCGCGCCGGTAGCGACAAAACGTAAATTGCCGGACATCCCGAGATGAATGATCAAACAACCATCCTGCGTCCCACCACGACAATCAAGCAAAAGATATTTGCCGCGCCGGCGCACCGTCACCACCTGCTGCCCCGCCAGGCAGCGATCAAGGTCCGCCTGAATCGGCAAACGCAAACGTGGCGCCCGCACTACGGCCCCCACCAAATAGCGTCCTTCAAGCGCCGGCTGCAAACCGCGCCGGCAGACCTCAACCTCAGGTAATTCTGGCATTGCTTGTTCCTCCGAC
>JAQTZQ010000294.1 GCA_028687645.1 Rhodocyclaceae bacterium | reverse complement strand
GCGTCCCAGCCCATCGGCTGCAGCACGTTGAAGCCCTGCATTTTGTGGAAGCGCGAGAGCACGTCGCCGATGGTGTAGTTGCGCACATGGCCCATGTGCAGCTTGCCTGATGGATACGGGAACATCGAAAGGCAGTAATATTTGGGCTTGCTGGCATCCTCGACGGCGCGCGCAGCCCCGGTTTTATCCCAGTGGTTTTGGGCGTTGCGTTCGATCTCGGCGGGGGCGTATTTGTCCTGCATGGGCTTGGGCTCAGGGGGCGTTAAGTAAGCCAGCGATTATACCGGTTGAACCACTTTGGAGAGGCGATGAGGGCAAAGCTGAGAAGTTGTCTGGTAATTTTGGGGCTGTTTTCGGCGTTGACCGTCACCGCCGCGCCGAATGCGGTGGTTGATGCGCTGCAGGCGCCGGCCTGGGTTCAGCGCGGTGAGCGCCGTTTGCCGCTGACACCCGGCATGGAACTGGAAAATCGCGATCGGGTGCTGACCGGTAATGGGGCGCGAGCCATCATTCAATTCGCCGATGGCAGTGCGGTCAAACTCGGGGAAAACGTAAATGTTACGGTCAACGCCCTAAATCAGCCGAAAAATGGCGTGTTCACGGCGGCGCTTGATGTCGCCAAGGGTGCGTTTCGCCTGACCACCGATATTTTTCGCAAATTTCAGGATCAACGGGCGATCAATATCCGCACTGGCACGGTCACCATCGGCATTCGCGGCACCGATTTGTGGGGGCGTTCCGATAGCGAAAAAGATTTCGTTTGCCTGCTTGAAGGACGAATTTCGGTCAGCCACCCGCTGGGTGAGCCGGCAGAACTCAGCGAGCCCCTGCAATACTATGGTGCCGACAAAGGCCAGGCGCCGGGCCCGGTAGCGTCGGTCGATAAAGCGCAATTGCTCAAATGGGCGCTGGAAACCGAATTACAGGAGGGCGCCGCCACGCAGCAGCAAGGCGGGCGTTGGGCCTTGCGCTACGGGCGTTACAGCAAGGTCGACACGCTGGCGTTATATGATCGCCTGAGTGCCGCCGGTTATGCGACCAAAATCAAACCCTTCCGCTTTGGTGGCGGATATATCTACGAAGTGCGCCTGATGCATCTGGTGACCGAGCGGGAGGCGCATACGCTGGCCGACAAGTTGGCGCGGGACCTGCAAGCCCCCAGGCCAACGATAAGTCGGTTTTAGCGTTGCCCGGTCACGCGGCTTTTTTTGCCGGGTAGGGGTTGCCCCAGGTTTCCTGCCAGACACGGTAGGTATTCTGGGCAGCCATCAGCGAAAGCAGCGACATCCGGGTCTGGTGTTGCCACATCCAGGACAGGCGCGGGGCTGGGGTCAGACTGTAAGTGGGGGTGCTGCCGACTTCATTTTCAACAATGCTCAGGAAGCGTTCGACGCACAGACCCCAGTATTCAGAACCTTCGGATTTGCCGGTGAGATGTTCGGCTTCCGAGAGGGCGCGACGCCAGAGTTTGAGGGCCAGTTCATCACTGATGCCGGCTTTTTTGGCGATCCAGGGAAGGATTTTAGGTGCTTTCATACTGTTTCTCCTTGATTCTCAGTGGGGGTAACCACTTGCTGTTTTGACTGCCTCGTGGGCGAAAAGTTTTTGTGCGGTGCACAATTTGTTTTGCGAAGTATACTTCTGGCCTGAGCATGGGTGTGTGAAAAATTGTGCAAGTTAAATGTTGCGTTGCACAATAACAACAAATTGGTCTGACCAATTCCTTCTGCGACTTTTTGACCTGTTTTTTTGGTGGTTCATGTCTGATTTACTTGCTAATTTAAATCCGCCGCAATTGCAGGCGGTTACCTTGCCGGCGGTGCACGCTTTGATTCTCGCTGGCGCCGGTAGCGGTAAAACACGGGTTTTGACGACGCGCATTGCCTGGTTGATGTCGGTTGGCCAAGTCGGGCCGCACGGCATTCTGGCCGTGACCTTCACCAACAAGGCGGCCAAGGAGATGACGGCGCGACTTGCCGCACTGGTGCCGATCAACACGCGCGGTATGTGGATTGGTACTTTTCACGGCCTGTGCAACCGCTTGCTGCGCGCGCATTACCGCGAAGCCGGCCTGCCGCAGACCTTTCAGATTCTTGATTCAGCGGACCAACTGGCGATGGTCAAGCGTCTGTTGAAAAATCTGAATGTCGATGACGAGAAATACCCGCCGCGCGAGCTGTGCCATTTCATCAATGCGCACAAGGAGCAGGGCGTGCGTGCCGGGCAGGCCGAGGCTTACGACAATTACACGCAAAAGCGCGTCGAGCTGTATGCCGAATACGAAGCGCAGTGCAATCGTGAAGGGGTTGTTGATTTTGCTGAATTGCTGCTGCGTTGCTATGAATTGCTGCAGCGCAATGAGCCGATCCGCAAGCATTATCAGGAGCGTTTTCGCTACATTCTGGTCGATGAAGTGCAGGATACGAACAAGCTGCAATACGCCTGGCTGCAATTGATTGCTGCCGATGGGGCGAAAATTTTTGCAGTCGGCGACGATGATCAAAGTATTTATGGTTTTCGTGGCGCCGAAGT
This sequence comes from Rhodocyclaceae bacterium, assembly GCA_028687645.1. GTDB lineage: Bacteria > Pseudomonadota > Gammaproteobacteria > Burkholderiales > Rhodocyclaceae > Azonexus. The sequence continues at coordinate 385 of JAQTZQ010000294.1, read as the reverse complement.
GGGCAATATGCGCGATTTTGAGCGTGATTTTGCGGGCTCCAACCTGATTCGTCTGGAGCAAAACTATCGTTCGCAGGGCAATATTCTGGCGGCGGCCAATGCGCTGATCAAAAATAACCGTTCGCGGCTCGGTAAAAATCTGTGGACCGATGCTGGCGATGGCGAGCCGATTCGTGCTTTCGAGGGCTATTCCGACATCGACGAGGCGCGCTTTATCGTTGAGGAAATCCGTGAGTTGGTGCGCGAGGGCACGTCACTGACGCAGATTGCCATTCTTTACCGTTCGAACGCCCAGTCGCGAATTCTGGAGCATGAGTTGTTCGCCAAGGCCGTGCCCTACAAGGTTTATGGCGGTTTGCGCTTTTTCGAGCGCCAGGAAATCAAG